>JBKPGZ010000274.1:0-6108 GCA_046729675.1 Gemmatimonadota bacterium
GGACGGGCCCCTCGAACGACCAGATCTTGGCTCGGTGCGGGCGAGCGGGGGAGGTGGGCCCCCCCTGGGCGCGTCCCGTCCCCCCACCCCTGCGCCGGGCTGGTACGAACGGGTGAGGTTGTGGCGTGACCTAACGCGCCCACCGCTCGCACCACCTCCCCGCTCGCACAGGTTACCAGGCATGTTCAGGATTCGAGGAGCCGGATCACCTCTCGCAACCGCCGCGCGTAGGTCGAGTGCTCCACCTCGTACCTGTGCCGCTCCGACTTCACATACCGGATGCCGCCGCTCAGATCGGGGCGCGGTTTCTGCTTCAGTGCGCGCACGGCGCCTCCACCCGCCCGGATGTAGCTCGCCACTGCCCTCGCCTGGAGATCCATCAGCGGCCAGACGCCGCTGTCCGGCTGGATCATGCCGAGGATGAAGAGATCGTCGTAGGTGGGATGGAATACGTGGAGATAGAAGTCGGGCCGGCCGTCGGGCGAGTTGAGGTGCCGGGGCTCGAGGAACGGGAAGGTCACCTGGTAGCCGGTGGCGAAGACGATGAGGTCGATCGGCTCCGAGGTGCCGTCCTTGAACACGACCTCCTGCCCCTTGAGCTCGACCACGTCCGGCTTCGGCCGCAGGTCACCCCGTCGAATCGCCGGCAGGATCCTCGAGTTCACGATCGGATGGCTCTCGAGCAGGCGATGGTCGGGCCGCGGTAGACCATACTCCTCCGGCTTGCCGACGACCGCCCTCAGAACCAGCTCGTTGAGCGCTCGGCGGACGGAGAGCGGCAGCCGGAGCCTGAGACTCACCTCGCCGACCTGATCGATCGGCCGCCCGAAGGCGTACTTCGGGATGAAGTGGTAGCCGCGGCGCACGCTCAGGAAGGTGCGCGCGGCGTGTTCCGACGCGTCCACGGCGATGTCGCAGCCCGAGTTCCCTGCGCCTACGACCAGCACCCGCTTGCCGCGGAAGAGCTCGGCCGACTTGTAGCCGCGGGAGTGCATGACCTCGCCGTCGAAACTGCCCGGCACCCGCGGCATGATCGGCACCCAATGGATCCCCGCCGCGACGATCAGTCCCTGGTACGTCCGAGTCTCGCCCCCAGCGAGCGACACACTCCACCCGGCGGCCGCCCGCTCGGCGCGCTCAACGGTCTTGCCGAAGCGGACGTGGTCGTAGAGTCCGAACCGCCGCGCGTACCCACGCAGGTACGAGAGTGCCTGGGCATGATCCGGATAGTCGGGATACTCCCGCGGCATCGGAAAGTCGGGGAACTGGGTCAGCGGCTTGGAGGAGATCAGGTGGGCGGAGTGGTAGACCGGGCTGTGGGGCAGGGAGACGTCCCAGATGCCGCCGACCTCGCGCTCGCGCTCGAGGACCTCGAAAGGGAGGGAGGCCGCGTCAAGATGGCGAGCCGCCACAAGGCCTGCGGCGCCTGCGCCGATGACACCGATGGTCATCCTCCGCGGAGGCCGGCCCGAGCCCTGGCTTCCTCTACCATCGGAAGATGCTGGCGCGGCGGCCGATCGTACCGTCGCAGGAATCGCCGGTAATACATCTGTGCGAGCTCTGGTTGGCCCAGCCGTTCCTCGATCCGGGCGAGCTCCAGGTCCGCCAGACCCGCGAGCATGAGCGAGTAAAGTGTGCTGGGATGAAAGTTGGGCGGGGCAGGTGGGGAAAGCCAGGCCCGGATGACCCCAGCGAGGATTCATGCTTGCGCATCCCCGGTCGACTCCCCAATTCATACCCCATGCGCTCTCCGACACATCATCCTCGAGGCTCCCCATGCCCACCCTGCGCCCCGATCCCACGTTCTATCCCTCCGCCCGCCAGGCCTCGGAAGCACCCTCGGAACAGCTCGCCTATCTCGCCATGCTCAGTCCCGGTGGCACCAGGCCCGACGCCATCGGCGTGGTGGACGTAAATCCCGACTCGCGATCCTTCGGCCGACTGGTGGGGCAGCTCGACATGCCCAACCCCGGCGACGAGCTGCACCACTTCGGCTGGAACGCCTGCAGCGCCAGCCTCTGCCCCTGGGCGCCGCACCCGCACCGGGAGCGCCGCTACCTCGTGGTCCCCGGCATCAACTCCACCCGGATCCACATCCTCGACACCAAGGCCGATCCCCGCCGGCCCGAGATGGTGAAGGTGATCGAGCCCGGGACGGTGGCGAAGAAGACCGGCTATGCCTCGCCCCACACGGTGCATTGCGGGCCCGATGGCATCTACCTCAGCGCCCTCGGCGCCCCCGACGGCGGCGGGCCCGGCGGCCTCTTCGTGCTCGACCATGACGACTTCGAGCCCCGGCGCGCCTGGGAAAAGGAGCGCGGTCCTCAGCAGCTCGCCTACGACTTCGCCTGGCACATGGGACACGAGACCACGGTCACCAGCGAATGGGGGACGCCGAGCATGGTGCGCGAGGGCGTCAACCCCGAGCTGCTGCTCGGCGGCAAGTACGGCAACTCGCTCCACGTGTGGGACCTGCGGAAGGGCACTCACCGGCAGAAGATCCCGCTGGGCGACGAGTACCAGATGACCCTCGAGCTCCGCCCGGCCCGCGACCCGCGCAAGGCGTACGGGTACGTCGGCGTGGTGATCTCGCTCAAGGACCTCTCCGCCTCGGTCTGGATCTACTATCAGGACAAGCAGAACGGCCAGGAGTGGAAGGTGAAGAAGGTGATCGAGATTCCCGCCGAGCCGGCCGACCCGGCCGACCTGCCGCCGCTGCTGCAGGGATTCAAGGCGGTGCCGCCACTGATCACCGACATCAACCTCTCGCTCGACGACCGGCAGCTCTACGTGTCGTGCTGGGGCACCGGCGAGCTGCGCCAGTACGACGTCTCCGATCCCTTCGCGCCCAAGCTCACCGCGACCACGCAGATCGGCGGCATCGTCCGCCGGGCCGCGCATCCGGCCAAGCCCAAGCGGCGGCTCAACGGCGGGCCGCAGATGGTGGAGCTGAGCCGGGACGGCCGACGGGTGTACCTGACCAACGGCCTGTACTCTCCGTGGGACCCGCAGTTCTACCCCGACGGGCTCGAGGGCTGGATGGTGAAGCTCGACGCGCGTCCCGAGGGCGGGATGGCGATGGACCGGAAGTTCTTCCTTGCGATGGAGCAGGGGCTTCGCTCACATCAGGTGCGGCTCCAGGGCGGCGACGCCTCGTCCGACACCTTCTGCTTCTCCTCGTGACCGACGCGGCTGCCGCCTCGTGGCCCGCACTGCTCGCGCTCGGCGCGGGGCATGGCATCAACCCGGCCATGGGCTGGCTGTTCGCGGTGGCGCTGGGACTTCAGCGCGGATCACGAAGAGCAGTGTGGGCAGCGCTGGGGCCGCTCGCGGTCGGCCACGCCGCGGCGATTGCCGCCGCGATCGTCGTCGCAGGTATGGCGGGCCTCGTGCTGCCGTTGAATTACTTGCGATGGGGCACCGCAGGGCTGCTCGTGGGTCTAGGCGCGTATCGGCTGGTGCGCGCGAGGCACATCACCTATGGCGGCATGCGCGCGAACGGTCGCGAGCTGGCCGTATGGTCGTTCCTCATGGCCTCGGCTCATGGCGCGGGCCTGATGGTGTTGCCGCTGGTGCTCGGTCATGCTGTCGCGACGATGGAGCACGGCGGCCTCCTGGTCGCGCTGGTTCACTCGGCGGGCTACCTCCTGGTGACCGGCGCGATCGCCGCCCTGGTATATGAGCGGATCGGTCTCGGTTTCCTCCGGCGAGGGTGGATCAACCTCGATCTCATCTGGGCGGCTGCGCTGGTCATCACGGGCTGCGCGACGCTGATGCTTGGTTGACCGCGGAGGGAGCAACCTGCCGGCGCATGCTCGGCGGGTTCCGCTCGCCAGCCACAATCCGGCCGAGCCGCCTCCTAGCGGCCGGAATCAGGCTCCGAGCTCTCGCCCGGCTCCTCGGGTGCGGAGCCGAGGACCTGATCGGCATTCTTCCGCTCCAGCTTGCGCTGGCGCTTCTCTTCCTTCTTGCGCTCCTTGATCAGCTCCCGCTGTCGCTTCTCGAAACCGTAATTGTTCCTGGCCATGGTGAAGCTCCCGTTCCAAGGTCCGGATACGGGAGGCCGAGGGCCGGTCACACCGTTCGCGGGCATGAGGCAAGCTAGCGGGTCGTCGCTTGCGCCGCTCTGCGCGGGTGGATAGGTTCCGGCCTAAGCCGGAGCGGCCGCGCGTCCGGCAGGCAACGTGATCAGGAAGGGGCTGGCGTTTCGCCGGCCCCTTTTTGCTTTGGTGGTGCCGCGATGTTCCCTGGGAGGGGCCATGGCAGAGGTTCGAATCGGAGAGAGCGACAGCGTGGAGCGCGCCCTCAAGCTCTTCCGCCGAAAGCTGGTGAAGGAGGGGCTCTTCAAGGAGCTTCGGCGGCGCCGCCACTATCTCAAACCGAGCGCGGCCAGGAGCCTCAAGATCGCGGCGGCGCGGCGGCGGAAGCGGCGCCGCCTCCAACCCCACTTCTAATCCTGACGAAGAGGTCGCAGTGTCCGGGTCCACCTTGAGCTCGCGATTCGGGCTCAGCATCCAGCGGCGGGCGCACGCGCCCGCGCCCTCCGTCCATATCTTCCTGCAGAGCATCGTGCGCCAGGCGAACGGCATGCTCTCGGTTACGCCGGTCTGCTCCTCGCTGCCGGAGATGGAGGGTCAGATCGAGCAGCTGAAGGAAGAGCTGGACGAGATGCTCCGGCAGGCGCGGCAGGCGTTTCGCGAGAGCCCGGGTCGGTCGGCCCAGGCGTAATGACGGCGCGCTCATGCGCCGAGCCCCGCGTGGGGGCGGGAGCCACGCTACCCGTAGTCGGCCGTGCGGCATGTCCTCACTCCCGATTACACCATGGTCAAGGAGCAGGGAGATATGCGCACCACCGGGACGGTCAAGTGGTTCAACGACGCGAAGGGCTTCGGCTTCATCACGCCGGCGGACGGTCAGAAGGACTGCTTCGTCCATCACTCCGCGATCCAGGGTCAGGGCTTCAAGAGCCTGGCCGAGGGTGACAAGGTGGAGTTCGACATCGTGCAGGGGCAGAAGGGGCCGGCGGCGGAAAACGTGAAGAAGCTGTAGGGCCTGGGGTGCGGCGAAGCGCTGACGGCCGGCTCGTCTTTGGATGAGCCGGCCGCTGCTTTCCGGGCTGTGGATGCATTGTCGCTGGCGACCGGGGGAAGTGGTGCCGGCCTACGCCCGCGCCACCTTGCCCACGGTGTCCCAGGTCCGCGTCGTCAGCTCCTTTCCAAATGTCCGCTCGATCAACGTCATGAATACGGCCCCCTTGGGGCTCGGCACGTACGCACTGAGGAGCTCCCTCCCGCGTAACGCGAGCAGCCGCGCCCCGTGCAGTTCCATCGGCAGTGCCATCTTTGCCGTGGGCTCGTCCCGCAGGAACGTGACGATCCGCTTAGCCTGCGGGTCGAGCCGGAACGCGCGATAGGGATCGGACACCAGCATCTCCTGAAGCATCTCGACCGGCCGCACGATCGTGAGGAACGCCTGCCCGAGCTCCTCTCGCATCGCCGTCTCCGCCTTCCGCTGGAGCACGGACTCGGACGTCCGCCGCGCATCGAAGACCACGTTGCCGCTCGAGAGGATCGTCTTCACCTCGGTGAACCCGGCCGCTTCGAACGCCCGCTTCAGCGCGGGCATCTTCGCATTCATGGGGCTCACTCCCCGCAGGAACGCCGCGTAACGTGGCATCTACCGCGCTGACCGAGGGATCTCCTGCGGGATCCCGACCTTGGCGAGGTTATGGACGGGTACGGTCACGGAGCGAATATAGCGGAGCGGATCGGCCGGTTCCGATCACAGGCCTCTTGACAGGTCGCGTCCCATCTCCTAATTCAGGCCACCATCCCTGAAAAAGGCACACCCGGCGAAAGCCGGGGCCGCAAAGCCACGGGTCCTCACCGCCCTCCGCGACGCCGCACGGTAGCTCCGCTGACGCCACGAAGGACTCACGACCGCCGAGCCGCCGAAGGGTTCTCCAGTCACCTTTTTCAACTCACGAGAGTGGGAGGTAGAGCCATGCGGACGCATCTCCCCCTGGCAGCGCTCATCGCGCTCAGCATCTGTCTCTTATACACATCTCCGAGCCCACGAGACCCTGTCTGTCATCTCGTATGCCGTCGG
>JBKPGZ010000275.1:0-3859 GCA_046729675.1 Gemmatimonadota bacterium
GTCGGGATCCACGTGGGCGCCGCCGATCGGCTCCTTCACGATCTCGTCGATCACCTTGAGGCGGAGCAGGTCATCCGCGGTGATCTTGAGCGCCTCCGCCGCGCGCTCCCGCTGGCTCGCGTCCTTCCACAGGATCGCCGCGCAGCCCTCGGGCGAGATCACCGAGTAGACCGAGTTCTCCAGCATCAGGATGCGGTCCGCCACCCCGAGGGCGAGCGCGCCGCCGGAGCCGCCCTCCCCGATGACCACCGCGATCGTCGTCGTGGGGAGCATGGACATCTCCAGGATGTTGCGCGCCAGCGCCTCGGACTGGCCCCGCTCCTCCGCGCCGAGCCCGGGATAGGCTCCGGGCGTGTCGATGAGGGTGATGACGGGTGCGGAGAACTTGGCGGCGAGCCGCATCAGGCGCAGCGCCTTGCGATAGCCCTCGGGATGGGGCATGCCGAAGTTGCGCTTCAGGTTCTCCTTGGTGTCCCGCCCCTTCTGATGGCCGATCACCATCACCGAGTTGCCGCCCAGCCGCGCCCAGCCGCCCACCACCGCGGGATCGTCGAGGTAGAGCCGGTCGCCGTGCAGCTCGATGAAGTCGGTGAAGATGGTGCTGAGATAGTCGAGGGTGTAGGGACGGCGGGGGTGGCGGGCGACCATGACGCGCTGGATGGGTGTGAGATTTCGGTAGATCTCCCCCCGGAGGGATTCCAGCTTGCCCTGGAGGCCCTGCAGCTCGCCCTCGATGTCGATCTGCCGCTCGGTGCCGATGCGCTTCAGATCGTCGATCTGGCGCTCCAGCTCGAGGAGTGGTTTCTCGAACTCCAGGGTATAGGCTGAGGCCATCGGGGTCATCCCGCCTTGACGTAGTGGACGGAATCCGCGCCCAGGAGATCGCGAAGGGCGCGCACGAGATCCTCCTCCGCCGCGACCCTGACACGGCGGGACCGGAGCAGGACCGCCTCCCCGTTGCCGTCGGTCCACTCAATATAGAGCGGGGTGGGTCCGGGATGAGCGGAGCAGAGCGCGGCGGCCTGCTGCAGCGCCTCGGGGCGCGGCGCCGAGGGCGCGCCCCAGCGCAGGCTCAACGCCACCGCGCCCGAGGCCTTGAGCTCGTCCATTCGGCGCGCCGACTCGACGATGAACGGGGCGTAGTCCTCGCCGCGGTCCCGGTCGCTGTAGCCGCCGGTCAGGAGCAGCGCCGCGTCCGCCACGATGGTCTGGTTCAGCTTCGCCCAGGCATCGGGGAAGACGATGGCCTCCGCGGTGCCGTGGAAGTCCTCCAGCACCAGCCGCGCGTACTCCTTGCCCGTCTTCTTGGAGATCTGCCGCTTCACCGCCGTCACCACCGCCCCGATGCTCGCCTGATGCTCGCTCCACTCACCCAACGTCGCGGTGGTGCGGGTGCCGAACAGCTCGACCTCGTCCCGAAAGCGCTCCAGCGGGTGACCGGAGATGAAGAAGCCGAGGACTTCCTTCTCCCGGGCGAGCCGCTCCGCCTCGGTCCAGGGCGGGATGTCGGGCAGCGAGATCCGGTGCCGGTGAACCGCGGCACCGCCGTCCGCCTCGCCGAAGAGCGACGCCTGGCCCGCCTCCCGCTCCTGCTGCAGCAGCTGCGCCTCCGCCAGCGCCGGCTCCAGCGTCTCGATGAGCTGCTTACGATGTCCGCCGAGCGAGTCGCACGCCCCGGCCGCGACCAGCGACTCGAGCACCCGCTTGTTGCAGAGCCGGAGGTCGATCCGCTCCACGAAGTCGGCCACCCCGGTGAACGGCCCGTCCTGGCGGGCGGCGATGATGGACTCGATCGCGCCCCAGCCCACGTTCCGCACCGCGCCCAGCCCGAAGCGGATCCGCCGCTCGCCCACCACGGTGAACTTGAACCCCGACTCGTTCACGTCCGGGGGCAGCACCTCGAGCCCCAGCTCCCGGGCCTCGTTGATGTACTGGACCACCTTGTCGGTGTTGCCGATTTCCGACGAGAGCAGCGCCGCCATGAACTCGGCGGGGTAGTGGGCTTTGAGCCACGCGGTCTGGTACGAGAGGACCGAGTACGCCACCGAGTGGGACTTGTTGAAGCCGTAGCGCCCGAAGGTCTCGATCTGGGCCGCGAGGTCGTCCACCAGTCGCTTGGGGTGGCCCAGCGCCATGGCGCGCTCGGAGAAGCGGCCGAGCTGCTGCTTGATCAGCTCCGGATCCTTCTTGCCCACCGCCTTCCGGAGCACGTCGGCTTCGGCCAGGGTGAAGCCGGCGAGCACGTTGGCGATCCGCATCACCTGCTCCTGGTAGGTGATGACGCCGTAGGTCGGCTCCAGCACCTCGCGCAGGGAAGGATGGGGGTAGACGACCCTCTCCTGGCCCAGCTTCCGCTTGATGAAGACGGTGTGCATGCCCGCATCCAGCGGGCCCGGACGCATCAGCGCGTTGGAGGCGACCAGGTCGTCGAACCGGTCGCACTTCATCGCCCGGAGCATGTCGGTGGCCAGCGGCGACTCGAACTGGAAGACACCGGCGGTCCGGCCCTGGCGCAGCAGCTCGTAGACCTGGGGGTCGTCGAACGGAATCGCGTCCACGTCCACGTCGCTGCCGGTGCGTCCCGCAATCATGAGCACCGCATCGTGGATGACCGTGAGCGTCTTGAGGCCGAGCATGTCCATCTTGAGCATGCCGACCTTCTCCAGCGCGCCCATCTCGTACTGCGTGATGATCGCGTCCTCGCCATCGGCCGCCGCCCCAGCACCCTTGGTCGGAGCAGTGCAGACCGGCACGTACTCGGCCAGCGGCCCCGGCGCGATCACCACGCCCGCGGCGTGCACCGACATGTGGCGCGAGATGCCCTCGATTCGCGCGCTCAGGTCCATCAGCCGCTCGTACGCCGGGTTCGCCTTCACCAGGTCGCGCAGCTCGTCCACCTTCTTCCGCGCCTCGTCCACCGTGAGCGCGTAGGCGGGGCCGGAGGGGATGAGCTTGGTCAGCCGGTCGGCCTCGCCCGGAGGAATCCGGAGCACCCGAGCGACGTCCTTCACCGCGGCGCGGGCCTTCATCGTCCCGAAGGTGACGATCTGGCCCACGCTGTCGCGGCCGTATCGCTCGCGCACGTATTCGATCACCTCGCCCCGGCGCTCGAAGCAGAAGTCCACGTCGATGTCGGGCATGGACACCCGCTCGGGGTTGAGGAACCGCTCGAACAGGAGGTCGAACTTGAGGGGGCAGACGTTGGTGATCCCGAGGGCGTAGGCCACGATCGAGCCCGCCGCCGAGCCGCGGCCCGGGCCCACCGGGATCCCGCGATCGCGCGCCGCGGCGATGAAGTCCTGCACGATCAGGAAGTAGCCGGCGTACCCCGCGCGGTTGATGACGCCGAGCTCGTACGCCAGCCGTTCGGCGACCTCCGGCGGAAGCGGCGTCCCGTAGCGGCGCTCCGCGCCTTCCCGCGCCAGGTGCTCCAGCAGCGCCTCGTCGCTGGCGTAGCCGGCGGGCCGGGGGAAGCTCGGCAGGAAGTACTTCTTCTCGAAGTCGAACTCACAGAGGTCCGCCACCCGCGCGGTGTTGGCGAGCGCGTCCGGCTGGTCCGGAAACAGCGCCCGCATTTCCTTCTCCGACTTCACGTACGATTCCTGCCCCGTGAAGCGGAACCGCTTGGGATCGTCGAGGTCGCTCCCGGTGCCGATCGCGAGCAGGACGTCGTGCGCCTCCGCATCCTCCCGCCGGAGATAGTGCGCGTCGTTGGTGGCGACCACGCCGAGGCCCAGCTCCTGGCCCAGCCGGAGCATCCCCTCGGTGACCAGCCGCTCCTCGGCGATGCCGTGCTGCTGAATCTCGAGCCGGACGCCGTCGGGTCCGAACAGCCGGGCGAACCACTCCGCGCTCGCCC
>JBKPGZ010000276.1:0-5898 GCA_046729675.1 Gemmatimonadota bacterium
CCGAGGTGGAGCTGGGCCTCATGGAGCCGGCACTCGACGACGATGCGGCCCTCGCCGCCGATCCCTCGGCGCCGATGGGTGAGCTCCCGCTGCTTCCGGTGGAGCCGGCCGGGGCGCCGAGCGTCGTCGAGCTGGAAAGCCTCATCCTCGACGACCCGGACAACCCCGAGCTTCACCTTCAGCTCGCCGAACGGCTCCTGGACGGGGGCGAGGAGATCCGCGGAGTCGAGGAGCTGGAGCTGGCGCTGGACGGCTTCGAGCGGCTGGGCGAGTGGGGTCGGGCCGCCGAGGTGGCGGAGCGTCTGGTGGCCGAGGCTCCGGACGTCATCCGGCACCACCAGAAGCGGGTGGAGCTGGCCTTCCGCTCCGGCGATCGCACTCCGTTGATCGGCGCGTATCTCGCCCTGGGCGACGCGCTGGCGCGCATGGGTGCCACGGACAAGGCGATGGCGGTGTACGGGCGGGTGCGGGAGCACGATCCGGAGAACGCCCATGCGATCGGCGCGCTCGCCAAGCTCCAGGAACCGCCTGCGCCGGCGGCACCGCGCCCGCCCAGCGCGCCGGCCGCCCCCGGCGGGTCCGTGCGGCCGGCGGCGGAGACCCGTCCGGCCGCCGCTCCCGCACCGGAGCCTCCGAAGCAGGATCCTCGTGCGGCCGCGAGCGCGGGCGCATTCGTGGATCTCGGCTCCATGATCCGCGACGAGAGCTCCACCCGGGACACGCGCATGCGCATCGACCGGGCGGACCCGAAGGGCCAGGACGAGCAGAAGGAGTTCCAGGAGATCCTGGAGCAGTTCAAGCGGGGCATCGAGCAGAACCTCGACTCGGAAGACTACCAGGCGCACTACGACCTCGGCATCGCCTTCAAGGAGATGGGGCTGCTGGACGAGGCCATCGCGGAGTTCCAGAAGGCGCTTCGCTCGCCGGAGGGCCGGCTCCGGACCTCCGAGGCGCTCGGCATCTGCTTCTACGACAAGGGCCAGTTCGCGATCTCGGAGACCGTGCTGCGCCGCGCCGTGGATACCGTCGAGGGCGGGGACGACGCCAAGATCGGTCTGCTGTACTGGCTGGGCCGCGCGGCCGAAGCCCAGGGGAAGGAGCCGGAGGCCATCACCAGCTACGAGCGGGCCCTCGCCGTGGACATCCGCTTCATGGACCTGAGCGACCGCATGCACCGCCTCGCCGCGGACCGGCACAAGTGAGCCCCCAGACCACTCCGGTCTCGCTGGCGGACATTCAGCGCCCGCTGCGCGCCCGGCTGGAGAAGGTGCAGCAGGAGCTGCGCCGGGTGGTGGAGGCTGACTTCGGCCTCATCACCGAGGTCAACGCCCACCTCTTCCGGATGCAAGGGAAGCTGTTCCGTCCCACTCTCCTGCTCCTCGCTGACGAGGCCACCGGCGGACCCAACCCGCGCGCGACCACCCTGGCGGCGGTGGTGGAGCTGATCCACCTCGCCACGCTGGTGCACGACGACTCGGTGGATCACTCGGTGCTGCGTCGGGGGATGCCGACCATCAACGCCCTGTTCAGCCACCAGATCTCGGTGATCATGGGCGACTACCTCTACTCTCGCGCCGTGATCGAGCTGGTGGGGCTGGGTGACCTGGAGCCGCTCCGGGTGCTGAGCCGGGTCACCAACGAGATGACGGTGGGCGAGATGCGGCAGCTGCTGGCCCACGATCCGCTGCAGTACTCGGAGGAGGACTACGACCTCCTGATCCAGTCCAAGACCGCCTCGCTGGTCTCGGGCGCGTGTGAAGTGGGCGCGCTCCGGGCGGCGCCCGAGGAGCGGTTGGCCCTGCGGAGGTTCGGCGAGGCGCTGGGGATGGCATTCCAGATCGTGGACGACCTCCTAGACTACGTCGGCGATCCCAGCGTCACCGGAAAGCCCACCGGTTCGGATCTCCGGGAGCACAAGGTCACCCTTCCGCTCATCGCGGCGCTGCCGAAAATGGGCGACTCCGACCGGCGCCGGGTGGCGGATCTCCTGCTCACGCCCGAGCCCACGGATGCGCAGATCCATGCGGTGGTGGAGGCGGTCTCGGAGGCGGGGGGACTGGACTACGCGCGGGAGCGCGCACTCCGCCAGGCGGAGCTGGCGGACCAGGAACTCGACCGGCTGCCGGCCTCGCCCGCCCGTGACGCGTTGCGCGCCAGCATCGCGTACGTCGTGGACCGCAGGCGCTGATGGCGAGCGGACCCCACCGGCCCGGCTTCTATCTCGGCGTCCTCATCGCCGGCTTCATCACCGGCGGGGCATTGACCGCGCTGCTGCGCCAGACCATGCCGGAGAGCGCGGCCCGCACCTTCTTCACTACGACCTGGGACGCCCAGTTCGGCCCTGTCTCGGCCGATCTCCTGGTGATAAGCTTCACGTTGGGCCCTATCGCCCTGCACGTGTCGCTGCTCAGCCTGATCGCCGTGGTCGTGGCCTATCTGATCGCGCGGTCGCTTTTCTAGGGGGTTCCCGTGGGCAACCTCGGCTTCACCGAGATCCTGATCATCCTGCTGGTGGTCCTGCTGCTGTTCGGCGCCAAGCGGCTGCCGGAGGTGGGCGCGTCCATCGGGAAGGGCATCCGGGAGTTCAAGCGGAGTCTTTCGGACACCCAGGATGCGATTATGGGGAACGAAGAGTCTCGCCCGCTGCCGCCCCGCCAGCCGGAAGACCCCGTCCAGGGGACGAAGTCCTCCGGCGAGCCGAAGCGGCTCTCACAGCAGTAGCGCCGGTCAGGTGACCGGCGGCTGCCGGGTCTCCGCAGCCTCTTCCTGCTGCTGCCGGAGCTTGGCCCGGTTGTCCACGATTTTGGCGGACTGCCGGAGCGCCGCCATGTAGCCGCGGACCCGCGCCTGGCGGGCGAGGTCGATCATCTTGGTGCGGTACTCGTCCAGCTCCTTCACGAACTTCGCTGAATCCGCCGGCACCTTCTCCAGCGACTCCATCACGTACATCCCGTCCGGCGTGTCCAGCAGTCCGCTGCGCTGACCCTTCTCCAGTCCGAACGCGGTGCCAACCACCATGGGATCGGTGAGCGGCGGGTTCACCCGGGTGAACGGCCCGAACTCCCGGTGCGGCAGATTCATCGCCTTGGCCGCCTCGGCCATGGACTCGCCCTTCTCCAGCCGCTTCATGTACTCCTCGGCCTTGGGCTTCGCGAGCTCCTTCTTCTTGTCGTCGCGGAGCGCGTACTCCACGGCCGGCCGGATCTGGGCCAGGGGCGGCACCCCCGCGGCCTGCATGCTGTCGATGCGGAAGACGTAGAAGGCGAACGAGCTCTCGATCACCGGGCTGGTGGCCCCCGGCTTGGATCCGCCGAAGGCCCACGCGCCGGCGTCGGGCACCACCAGATTGCCGACCTGCACCCGGGTTCCTTCCTGCACGCCGCCGGTCTGCCCGATGGGGAGCGACAGTGCCTTCGAGACCGTGTCCAGCGCGGCGGGGTCGTTCCGCTCGGCGCCGAGACGCTCCAGCGAGTCGGCCTCGGCATCGAGGTGGTCCCGGTGCTCGCCGGCGAGCTCGATCGGGATCAGGATGTGGCGGCCCTTGGCCTTGTTCCCCTTGCGGCTGGTGATCTCGATGATGTGGTACCCGAACTGGGAGAGCACGGGCTCCGACACCTTCTTCAAGGGCATGGCGAACGCAGCCGAGTCGAATGCCGGGTCCATGCTGCCCTTGGTCCACTCGCCCAGCTCACCGCCCGCCGCGGCCGAGACGCTGTCGGATGACTCGCGCCGCGCGACGTCGGCGAACGGCTCGCCGCCCAGGATCGCGGCCCGCGCCGAGTCGGCGCGGGCCTTCGCGAAGGCCGTATCGGACGCGTTGGTGAGCCGGGGCAGGGCCACGAAGCTGAGGAACGCGGTGCGCGCCCGCTTGAAGTCGTCCTGGTGCGAGCGGTAGTACGCCGTCACCTCCTCGTCGGTCAGCTTGACGGTGGAGTCGGGGACGGCGTTGCGCGGGATGATGGCGGTGAGCCCGATCTTCACCTGCTCGTGCTCGTCCCGGTACTGCTCCCAGAGCGCGGCGTCGGAGAGATAGATGTCGGCCGCCACCACCCGGAGGAGCTTGGAGCGGCGGAGCTGGTCGCGGTACTGCGCTTCGAGCGCCGGCAGATACTGCGCGCCCACGCTGGAGGTGAGCCAGCGCTGATACTTGTTGATGTCGAACTGGCTGTCGGTCTGGAACTCGGGCACGTCCCGGAAATCCGCCGGGGGCGAATTGCGGATCGCCTGGACGACCTCGTCGGTGGTGACGGTGATGCCCCGCCGCTCGAACTCAGTCTCCAGCACCCGGTTCTCGATGAGCTGCTCCCAGACCTGGTCCTCGATCTGGTTGCGCTCCTCCAGCGTGAGGGAGGCGGGCGTATCACGCTGGCGATTGTCGATGCTCTGCTGCACGAAGCCCTGGTAGGTGCGGGCGTCGATGCTCTCGCCGTTGATCTTGCCGACCGTCGTGCTCCTGGTCAGGCCCTGCCAGTCCACGCTGGTAAGCATGAAGATCAACATCAGGAGGGCGAAGATGGCGCCCGCCACCTTCGCGCTGTTGCGGAATGCTTGCATCATGGGAGGCTGCTCGCGGCTCCGGACCGGTGTGGGAACAAGGGCGTGAAGTCTAAGCCCCAGGACACCGAACCTCAAGGCGCTACGGGGCTTACCCAGTTGACAGCGGGGGGGCGGCTCGCTACTCTCACCAGACTCCCCACAACGACGCGGACGTCGTCCCCCGACCCCCGATTCACACCGCGACAAACCGGGATCTGGATGGCACTTAGCGAGATCGAGAAGCTCGAGCGCCGATACGCCGAGAACCCTCAGGGACTCACCTTCGCCCCGCTCGCCGAAGTCCATCGGAAGAATGGTGAGGTTCAACGGGCCCTCGACCTGCTGGGACCCGGCCTCGCCCTCCACCCGGATTACATCCCGGCGAGCATCGTGCTCGGCCGTTGCCACCTGGACCTGGGCGACGTTCACGCCGCGGAGCGGGCCTTCCTCCACGTGCTGGCTCTCGACGGCGAGAACGTGATCGCGCTCAAGGCGCTGGCGGACATCAGTGAGCGCCTGCTCAAGTTCGACGACGCGGAGCGCTGGCTGCAGTCGCTGCTGGCGGTGGACCGAAGCAACGACGAGGCGAGGGAGCAGTTGCAGCGGGTGGAGACTTCCCGCCGCCAGGCGGGAGTCGCCTCCTCGGCCGAGCCGGAGAGCCTGGAGGTGGAGGCGTCGGCGGCCCCGGCCGAGGGCATGACTGCGGCCGCGTCCGAGCCGGCCGTGCCGTTCGAACCGCCGGTCGCCGAGCCCGCGGTGGGCTGGGTCTCCCAATCGAGCGAGATCAGCGAGCTCTCGTCGCCACCGGTCGAGAACCTGGAGCCGTCCGCCATCTCGGGCTTGTACGAGGAGCCGGCGGGTATCCAGTTCCAGGAGCCGGAGGGCTACGACCACGAGGTCGAGCCGCTGGACGGACTGGTGGGCCGCGACGTGGACGTGCCGGACGAGATGCCCGGCGAGTTCAATGTCGAGACCAGCGAGGACATCGTCCTGCGGAGCTCGGGAGGGAGCGAGTTCCAGGTACCGGATGCCTCGCTGGAGCTCTTCGCCGGCAACTCGCGCGGAGAGCGAGCGCCCTTCGAAGAAGACGCGCCGCTGCCGCCACCGGTGATGGAGAGTCACTCGGCCGCGGCCGCGCCCGAGGCCTCGACCGCGCCCGAGCCCACGCCACAGGTGGAGTTCGTGGAATGGAGCGAGCCGGCGGAGGAACCGGTCGCCGAGCTCCCGGTCGAACCTGCGGCGGAGTCCACCGAGCCGGAGCCCGCGATCGCCTTGCCCGAGCCGGAGCCGGCGGCCCAGCCGACGCAAGCCTACGCCGCGAGGAAGACCGGCGGCCGCCCGGTGGCCCAGTTCCTCAAGGAC
>JBKPGZ010000277.1:0-7774 GCA_046729675.1 Gemmatimonadota bacterium
CCGCATCGCCGGGCGACGGCTGCCGCGGGGGAGCCGCCGCTCGAGCCGCGCGGCGGGCGCGCTGATCGCCCGGGCGATCCAGGGGCTCGCGATCCAGAGGGCGGCCACCGGCAGCGCCGCGCCGACGAGCAGGCCGAGCGCGGCGCTGCCGTTCCGAATCAGCTGCCAGCCGGCCGCGGCGGCGAGCGGCCCCACGCCGAGGGCCAAGGCGGGCCACATCGTGCGCCACGTCGTGTGTCCGCCGCCGGAGACCATGTACTCGGCTTGCGAGGCGGTGCGCCACTCGAGCAGCTTCCGCCGGGAGACCAGCAGCCGCCAGAGCGTGCGGACGATGGCGTCCACCGAGATCCACGCCTGGTGCGGGAGGAAGGCGATCGCGAGCGCGAGCTGCTGTATGCTGGTCGCGGCGTCGCCCGCGACCGGCCCGTACCACGCGCGCAGCGACTTGCCCTGCGGCGGCCGGAGCACCACCAGCAGCAGGGCGACGATGTGGGGCGCGGCCATGGCCCCGATGGCGAGCAGGCTCCAGCGCAGCGGATCGCCCGGCAGCACCAGCCAACCCGCGAGGAGGAGGAGCAGCCATGCCGGCTCGACCAGGCTGCGGCGCAGGTTGTCGAGGATCTTCCAGCGCGAGAGGAGCGAGAGCCGATTGGGCTCCGGGCCGTCGGGGCCCGGCACCCGCGCGCGGAGCCAGGGCAGGAGCTGCCAGTCGCCCCGGATCCAGCGGTGCTTGCGCAGGGTGAAGCTGAGATAGCGCGCCGGGTAGTCGTCATAGACCACGATGTCGGTGACCAGGCCCGCGCGGGCGTAGTTCCCCTCGATCAGGTCGTGGGAGAGGAGCGTGTTCTCGGGGAAGCGGCCCCGGGTCGCCAGGCGGAACGCGGCCACGTCGTAGATCCCCTTGCCGGTGAAGCTCCCCTCGCCGAACAGGTCCTGGTAGACGTCGCTCACGGCCGTGGTGTAGGGATCCACGCCGGGATGACCGGAGTGCACCGCGGCGAACCGTGAGCGGTGCGCGCTCGGCAGCGAGACGCCGACCCGGGGTTGGAGAATGCCATAGCCCTTCACCACGCGGCCGCGCACCGGGTCGAAAACCGCACGGTTGAGGGGGTGCGCCAGCGTACCGATGAGTTGTCGGGCCGCCTCGGGTGGGAGGACCGTGTCGGCGTCGAGGGTGATGACGTACCGGGTGCCGCGGAGCACTTCGACGTCGCCCACGACGGTCGAGAATCCCTCGCGCCGGCCGTTCACCAGAAAGGCGTTGAACTCCTCGAGCTTGCCGCGCTTGCGCTCCCAGCCCATCCACACCCCTTCGGCCGGGTTCCAACACCGCGGGCGGTGGAAGAGGGCGAACGGCGGCGCTCTGTCTTTGCCGTACTTCCGATTCAGCTCCTCGATGCCTGCGACCGCCGCCGCGAGGATCGCCTCGTCACCCGACTGCGTCTCGGCCGTGGCGTCGGTGAAGTCGCTGAGGATGGCGAAGTGGACGTGGGCCTCGCGGTTGGCCAGATACTGCACCTCGAGATGCTCCAGCGACTCCTCGACCGCCTCCACGCTTCCGAACAGCGTGGGGACCACGACGGCGGTCTGCAGGTCCGCCGGCACACCGTCGGCGAGATCGAGGCGAGAGAGAATTCTCGGAGGTAAGAACGCGGTGACGAGCTGGTTGACCGTGCTCACCGCGATGTCGTTGGCCGGGAGCAGCGCCACGAGGATCACGAGCGGCCATGCCGCCAGCGCCGCGGGGCCTGCGAGCCAGATCAGCGCGGCGAGCGCGACGAGCGTGCCCACCAGTACACCGCCACCGAAGACCAGGTTCGGGTGGCGGGTGGCCCAGCGGTGGAGCCGATACGGCAGCGGGGGCCGGTAGCCGGTCGCGGCCTCGAGTGCGCGGAGGCCGTCGTCCACCAGGAAGTATCCGACGTGGCGGGCGCGCCCGTCCGTCGCGCCCGCGCTCATCGCCACCGCCTCGCGCGCGACCGTGGCCTCTTCCCTCCCGGTGCGCTTGGCGATCCGCTCGACCACGTGGCGGTAGTGGTCGCGGGTCTCGAAGGTCATCCGAGGGTAGACCCCGGCGGGGTCGCGGCGCAGCTCCGCCTCGAGGAGGCTCTGGCCCTCGACGAAGGTCTCCCAATCCATCCGGGCGATCGCGCGGAGACTGGTGATGCTGTTCGCCATCATCACCTGGGTGAGCGCGACCCGCTCGGTGGCCCGACCGCTGGCGTCCTCCGCGCTCATGCCCTGCTCCACGACCCACAGCTCGAGCGGCCGCAGCCGCGGCGTCGCGCCGTGCTGGAAGCGGAGCTGCTGGAGGAAGCGAGCGACGAAGGTGGGCGAGAGCTCCGGAGGGCGCTCGAGGAACTCGGCCAGCGTGCTCTCGAGCCGACCGTCCCCAGTAGCGGCGGCTTCCGCCAGGCGCGTGGCCCAGGCGTCCGCCGTCTCCATCTCCTCCAGCCGCCGCACCGACCGCAGCGCCATCCGCCGCACGCTCTCGATCAGCCCGAGCCGCAGCATGGCCGGCAGAGCCCACAGCTCGCCGATGCGGAGCGGGGCCACCTCCTGGAATGCGGCGACGAAGAGGTTCAGGTCGTCGAGCTCGACCCGCGCCTCGGTGTGGGAAATGAGGGCGATGGCGATCTCGTAGACCCGCGGGTGGCCTGCGAGGGTGCCTCCCGCGAGCTCCGGCAGCTCGCGGTAATAGCCGGTGGGCAGGCTCTCCCGGACCTCGAGGATGTGCTCCTGGACCACGTGGAGGTTGTCCAGCAGCCACTCGCCGGCAGGCCCGACATTGTGGTCCTGCTCCTCGGCAGCGGCGAGCCGGTCGTGGGCCTCGGCGACGATCCGGCGGGTCTGGTCGAGCCGCTCGAGGAGACGGTGGCCGGTGCGGGCGGGCCGCGTGGCGATCCGCTGCGACCGGGCCACCGCCCGCGCCCGTTCCGCAAGGAGCTCGGCGCCGAGGAGCTCGCCCCGGATCGGGCCGGTGAGGAGCTCGTCGAGGGCGGGACGGGAGCGGCGGTCCAGGCGGCGGGCCAGGGTGCTCAGCGTAACGCGGGGGATGGCGACTCTCGGGCTGCGGTGTGTGACGGGGTCAGGCGAAGGAAGGTAACAATGAAGGACGGGCGTTCAAACGACTCGCCGGGGCTCCGGGCTCGTGGTGCTCGCGAGCGGGGAGGTGGCGGGCTCGACGGGCGCGCCACCTCGCCCGCTCGCCCGCACCGGAACTGCACCACGACGTTGATGTCATCCGGCGTAGCAATCAACGGCGGGCGTTCAAACGACTGCGGGCGCCGATCCGTTGACGGCGGCCGGGCCAGGCGACACGTTGGTCCTCGGTCCTCCTTCACCGTCACGTTGGAGATTCGCGGTGCAGATACCTCGCCAGCTGCTGGTCCTACTGCTCGCCATACCCGGCTGTAGCGATACCGACACGCATTCCCGTGGTGACCTCCCCCAGGTGAGCGCTGCCCGCCTGGGGGAGCACATCCGCTTCCTCGCCAGCGACCGGCTCGAGGGCCGTGGGACCGGCACCGCCGGTTACGACTCGGCAGCACACTACGTCGCGAAGCACTTCGCGGCGCTGCACCTGGATTCCGCTGGGACCGAGGGGTACTTCCAGCCGGTTCCCTTCCGCCGCGCCCGCGCCGTCGAGGGAAGCAGCCTCGTCCTGGCCGGACGATCGGGCCGCCGCCAGCTCACGGCTTACCGTGATTACGTGCCTGTGCCCAACTTCGTCGCTACCCGGGCCGAGGTGACGGCACCGCTCGTGTTCGCCGGCTTCGGGGTCATCGCACCGGAGCGAGGATACGACGACTACCGCGGGATAGAGGCCAAGGGGAAGATCGTCGTCCTGCTTACCGGCGCACCCTCCTCCTTCCCTCCGGCCGAGCGGGCGCACTACTCCAGCAACCGGCTAAAGCGGGAGCATGCCGTCCAGCGGGGCGCGGTCGGCATTCTGATGGTACGAACCCGGGACCAGACCTTCCCGTGGGACCGGCTGGTGAGGCAGTCTCGGCGCGGGAACATGCGGTGGCTGGATCGAAACGGTGAGCCCACGGATGTCTCGCCGGCCATCCGGGGCGCCGCGGGCCTGTCGGACAGCGCGGCGGCGCAACTCTTCGAGGGGGCACCGGAGTCGCTGGCCGAGGTCCTGGACTCCGCCCAAGCGGGAAGGCCGCCGGCCTTCGACCTGCCGGTCCGCGCCACCCTGCGCACGGTGAGCGTGCACGATCGGCTCGAGAGCCCGAACGTCGCCGGGCTGTTGCGTGGCTCCGACCCCCGCCTTCGCGACGAGGTCGTGGTCTACACCGCGCATCTCGACCATCTCGGAATCGGCGAGCCGGTGAATGGCGACTCCATCTACAATGGCGCGCTCGACAACGCTTCGGGCAGCGCCGCGCTGCTCGAGGTGGCCCGGGGTTTTACCGCGCTGCCGGAAGCGCCGCGCCGCTCGGTGCTGTTCCTTTCGGTGACCGGTGAGGAGGAGGGACTGCTGGGCAGCGACTACTTCGCCGAGCATCCCACCGTGCCGATCGAGCGGATCGTGGCAAACGTGAATATCGACGGGCTCGGCATCCTGTACCCCTTCCGGGAGATGTCGGCTCTCGGAGCCGAGCACTCGACCCTGGACTCAACCGTCGCACGGGTCGCGAGACGGCTGGAGGTGACGGTCGCGCCCGATCCCTTCCCCCAGGAGGCCTTCTTCATCCGCAGTGACCAGTATTCCTTCGTGCGCCGAGGCGTGCCGGCGCTTTTTCCCTTCATGGGCATGCGGAGCGATTCGGGAGTGGACGCCCCCGCACGGTTCAAGAAGTGGCTCGCGACCCGCTACCACACGCCGCAGGACGACATGGACCAGCCGATGGACCTCGAGGCCGGCGCCCGGAACGCGCAGCTCGAGTTTCTGGTGGGCCTGGAGATCGCGAACGCGGACGAGCGGCCGGCGTGGAAGAAGGGGGATTTCTTCGAGCGGACGTTCGGGCGGATGCGCTCTACCTCGTCCCACTAAGACGGGGGGCACGCGACAGCGCATGCCTCGCTCGCCTGCACCGACGCCTACTGCTGCCCCTCTACGGCTTGGCCATCCCGCACGCGGTACAGTGAATCGAGCCGCGCCAGCAACGGCCGGCGCTCCACCGCGTCCAGCTCCAGTCGCTTCATCCAGGGCGTACCCAGGTACCGTTCGTACACGGCGATCGCCGAGTCCACCCGCCCGGCCAGCTCGTAGCTGCGCCCCAGGAGCGGCAGGCTGCACAGCGCACACTCGTCCCCCGCCGCGGCCCGGCGCAGCTCCGCCTGCGCCTCGAGGGAGCGGCCCCGGGCGAGCAACACCGCGCCGCGCAGTCGGCGCCACCCGGCCTCCGCGAAGCGGCCGCGGTTGAGGCCGTGCCTCTCGAGTGCCGCCTGCATCTCGGCGGCGCCGTCGAGGTCGCCGAGCCCGGCGTACAGGATGCCGAGGCGGACATAGGGTCGAGCGCCAGGAGAAAGCGAGTCGAGCGGATGCCGCTGCACCGCCTCCGCGACGACCCCTCGCGCCCGATCGGGGCGGCCGAGCGCGGCCAGGCCGAAGGCGTAGTTCAGCGCCTCCGAGAAGTAGCCCTTCATGTCACCGTTCGCCGCGTACACCCGCATCCCCTCCAGCCGAAGGCGCTCGGACGCCGAGGCCCGGCCTTGCAGGAGCGCGAGACTGGCAAGGCTCGAGAGTGCCTCGCCTCTGTGGTCGGCGTCGTCCGGCGCGAGCGCCAGCAGGCGCCGGGCGTGGGCCTCCGCCGAGTCCAGCCGCCCGGCGCCGACCGCGAGATAGATCTCCTCCCACTCCGCGAAGAGGTTGTCCGGGAAGCGTCGGCGGAACAGGTCCAGGGCAACGCGGGCCTCGTCGAGACGACCGAGGTTGATTAGCGACTCGATCAGGCCATAGTAGAGCGGCGTGTTCGTCGAATCGGACTCCAGCGAGCGCCGGTAGAGCTGCGCCGCCTGGTCGAACTCCCGGAGACGGAAGTGGAGATAGGCCGCGGACCCTGCGATGCTGGGATCGTCCGGCGTCACCGCCAGCTGGGAATCGTACGCGGCGAAGGCCCGGCCATAGTCCCCGGTCACCGCCATATGGTACTGGGCACTGATGAGGTGACGCTCGCGGTTCGTGAGCCGGTTGCGATGGCGGTACCCACGGGCGGCCGCGTCCGCCATGGCCTCGGGAGGACCGAGGCTGCCGTAGACCACGCTCAGCGCTCGCCACGCCATGGCGAAGGTAGAGTCGAGGGCGACGGCCTCCTCGTACAGGCGACGGGCGGTCTCGCGATCGCCCCGATGCATCGCGGCCTGGGCCTGGGACCAGCGTCGCAACGCGGGGAGCGACCCGGTGCTGACCTGCCTGAACGGCGGCGACGCGCGCAGTGCGCGAGCGGACTCGCCGAGTCGTGCGCGGAGGCCCCGGCCGAGGCGGTCGATCGCATCCAGCAGGTGGAGCGAGTCGGGGGCCGTTTCCCGCACGGTCGCGAGCGGGCCACCAGTGGCCGGCTCCACGAACTGAGCCGAGATGACCCAGCCCGGGCCGATGCTCGACACGTCGCCGCGCACCACCAGCGCTAGACCCTCGCGGGCCGCGAGCAGCTGCGCGACCGAGTCGCCGAGCGGCCCGGTCGGATCGGGATCGCCCATGCGGCGTCGCGCGGCCTGCGCTTCCGGCGCGCTCAGCACGCGCACCAGCAGAGACTGCGACAGATCGAGGCGGAGCGCGGCCGCGACGACGTCGTCGAGGACCGAGTCGCGGCTGTGATTCTCGAAGTCGGCGACAAGGACGCGATCGCTCGGCTGCAGCCGCCCGGTCGAGAGGAGCGTTGGCTCGGAGCGGGGCCAGATCGCAGCTACCACGACAGCGGCGGCGAGCCCAGCCGCGACCGCGGCCGGAATCCACCGACGGGAGGACGCCGCTTCGGGGGTGGCAGCCGCAGCGGGTGCGGCGCCGGCTGGCGGCGCGGCCGCGGGCGGCTCCCGCAGCGTGCGGACCAAGGCAGCCGTCTCGGCCGACGGGACAGTCTGGTACTCCAGCTCCAGCCGGCGGGCGAGGCGCTCGTACACCCGCAGGGCCCCGGCGCGATCGCCCACCCGATCCAGAAGCCGGATCAGGCGCCGCGCCGCCGGCTCATCGTCCGGGTCGAGCAGGCCGGCCGCACGCGCGGCCTCGATCGCTCGCGAGAGGTCTCCGCTGGCTTCGGCCCGGTCCGAGACGGCGGCGGCGGACTGGCCGGCGAGACGGTGGAGGCGCACGCGGGCCTGCTCGATCCACTCTTCCAGCTCAGGGCTCACCTCGGGGAGGTGGACGCCGGCCAGAAACTCGTTGCGAAAGAGTCCGAGCGCCTCCTCGTATCGCCCTCCGCCCACCGCTTCCTCCAGCGCAAGCGCATCGCACCAGAGGCGCTCCGGGCGAAGCCGCACCTGGTCGTCCGAGCGGGTCTCGATGGCTTCTTCACCGACGGCGCGGCGGAGGTGGTGGAGCGCCTGGCGCAGCGCCCGGCGGGCCTCCTCGTCGCTCAACTCGGGCCAGAAGAGCGCCAGCAGCGTGTCGCGACGGTGGAATCCACGGGGGATGGCGAGGGCGAGGTAGGCGAGCAAAGCTAGACGCTTGGGCTGGGTGGGCACGAGCCGCACGACCGGAGGCTCCCCCTCGGCCAGCTCGAAAGATCCAAGCGTATGGAGTCTAAGCATTTGGTACCGTCGCCCACGGCAGTAACGGGGGTTCGACACCAGGGTAACACGCGATGGGTAGGGTTGCTAGACC
>JBKPGZ010000278.1:0-5675 GCA_046729675.1 Gemmatimonadota bacterium
CGCGGCTCGAGCGGCGGCTCCCCCGCGGCAGCCGTCGCCCGGCGATGCGGTACGCCCTCCTGCACTGGTGCTTCTTCGATCGGTTCGTCGGCGAGGCGACCAACTGGCTCCCACCCGACAACTTCCAGGCCGACCCGGAGCCGGTCGTGGCGATGCGGACCTCGCCCACCAACGTGAGCCTCCAGCTCCTCGCCACCGTCAGCGCGTGGGACCTGGGCTTCCTCACCCTGGACGACATGGTCGAGCGGCTGGAGCGGACCTTCGCCACGCTGCGGCGGCTCCGGCGTTACCGTGGACACTTCTATAACTGGTACGACCTCACCACGCTGGAGGTGCTGGAGCCGGCTTACGTCTCCACGGTGGACAGCGGCAACCTCGCCGGCCACCTCGTCGCCCTGCGGGAGGCGCTGCTCGCGGTGCGGGAGCAGCCGGTCTACGACGGACGGGTGCTGCGCGCGCTGGCCGCCGGCCTTGCGCTCGGCGGGGAGCGCGCGGGAAAGAACGCAGCCGTCGCCGAGCTCGCTCGTTCGCAGCGCGGCGCGCTGGAGAAGACCGATGCGATCCGGCCCGGCACCACGCTCGCCGAACTCGCTCGTGCGCTCGACGGCAGCGGGTCGGACTGGCTGGAATGGTGCCGGCGGCTCGCCGAGCGGCACGGCGCGGAGATCGAAGGGCTCGTGCTTCGAACCGTGCGGCGCCGCGAGCTCGAGAGCGGAGTGGTCTCGGAGACCTGGGGCGAGCTGTCCGCGCGCTCGCCCGCCGCGGCGGCTCTCCTCTCCCGGCTCGACGTGCTCGCCGACCAGTGCGCCGCGGTCGTGGCGGAGATGGACTTCGGCTTCCTCTACGACGAGAGCCGCAGCCTCTTCTCCATCGGCTACCGGGCCGGCTCTCCCACACTCGATCCCTCCTACTACGACCTCCTCGCCTCCGAGGCCCGGCTCGCGAGCTTCATGGCGGTGGCCCGCGGCGAGGTGCCGGTGGAGCACTGGTTCCGCCTCGGCCGCGCCCTCACCCGCGCCGGGGGCGACATGGCGCTGGTGTCGTGGAGCGGGAGCATGTTCGAGTACCTGATGCCGGCGCTGGTGATGCGCTCCTTCCCGGGGACCGTGCTCGACGACACCTGCCACGGCGCGGTGCGGCGACAGATCGCCTACGCCGCCCGGTACGGGGTGCCCTGGGGCGTCAGCGAGAGCGCTTACAACCTCCGCGACCGGCATCACACCTATCAGTACCGCGCCTTCGGCGTGCCGGACCTCGCGCTGAAGCGCGGTCTGGGTCGCGACCTCGTGATCGCGCCGTACGCCTCTGCGCTCGCCGCGCTGGTCGCGCCGAGGAGCGCGATCGGCAATCTCGCCACCCTGGAGAAGGTGGGCGCGCTCGGGCCGTACGGGTTCCGCGAGTCACTCGACTACACCCGTCCCGCGCCCGGCCAGCCGTTCGCGCTGGTCGAGACCTGGATGGCGCATCACATCGGCATGAGCCTCGTCGCCCTCACCAACGCACTCACCGGACAGCTGTGGCAGCGGCGCTTCCACGCCGATCCGCTGGTGCGCGCCGCCGAGCTGCTGTTGCACGAGCGGGTCCCGCGGCGGCTCGAGCTTCAGGAGCCGCAGACCGCGCGCGCCGGCGAAGCGCTGCCCGACCCCGAGTTGGGCCGGCCGGTGGTCCGCGAGCTGGACACGCCCGACACTCCCGCGCCCCACATCGCGCTGCTCGGCCACTGGCCCTACACCACGATGGTGAGCCACTGCGGGGCGGGGTACAGCCGGTTCGAGCAGCTGGCGGTGACGCGCTGGCGGGCGGACGGCACCCGGGATGCCGCCGGCCAGTTCTGCTATCTCCGCGACGTCGGGACCGGCCGGGTATGGTCGGCTGGCCACCAGCCGGTCTGCGCCCAGGCGGACTGGTACCGCGCGTACCTCGCCACCGACCGCGTCGGCATCCACCGCGGGGACGGCGCGATCGAGACCCGCACCGAGATGGTCGCGGTGCCGGCCGACGGCGCCGAGGTCCGGAGGGTCACCGTCACCAACACCGGCGATGAGGTGCGCGAGGTCGAGCTCACCAGCTACGGCGAGATCGTGCTCGCGCCGCCCGACACGGATCGGGCTCACTCCGCGTTCGGCAACCTGTTCGTGGAGACGGAGTGGCACGACTGGTGTACCGCCATCACGGCGACTCGCCGCCCGCGCTCGGCGAAGGAGCCGACGCTCTGGGGCGTGCACGTGGTGGACGCCGGCCCGTACCTGGTGGGACCGATCACCTGTGAGACCGACCGCGCGCGCTTCCTGGGCCGCGGGCGATCCGTCCGCAATCCGGCGGCGCTCGACCAGTCGGGCCCGCTTTCCGGCACGACCGGCGCCGTTCTGGACCCGGTGTTCGCGCTCCGCGTGCGGGTGCGCCTGGAGCCGCGGCACTCGGCGGCGGTCGCGTTCACCACGCTCGTGGCGCCGACCCGCGAGCGTGCCTTCGAGCTGGCCGACCGCTATCACCATCCCTACGCCGCCCAGCGCGCCCTCGACCTCGCCTGGACCTCGGCGCAGGTGGACCTCCGCGAAATGGGCATCAGCGCCGAGGACGCGGGCGTGTTCCAGGAGCTGGCCGGGCACTTGTTCTACGCCAACCCCGCGCTTCGCATCGCTCCCGAGCGACAGGCGCGGGGGCAGGGACCCCAGCCGCTACTCTGGTCCCTCGGCGTCTCCGGCGACTGGCCGATTCTGCTGGCCACCATCGAGTCGGAGGAGGGCCTGCCGACGCTGCGCCAGCTGTTCCAGGCCCATCACTACTGGCGGCGCCGCGGCATGACGGTGGACCTGGTGGTCCTCAACACCCGCACGACCAGCTACAACCAGGACCTGGAGCACCGGATCGTGGCCGCGATCCAGGGGTCGCCCGCGGCGGACGCGATCGACCGTCCCGGCGGCGTGTTCCACCGCCGGCGCGACCTGTTGCCGGACGAGGTGCTGGGGATGCTGCGCGCCACCGCGCGGGTGCACCTCGAGTGCGACGGCCGCTCGCTCGCGCGCCTGACCCAGGTGGCCGCGCCGGAGGAGGAAGAGCAGGAGCTGGACCTCGAGCCGATGCCGTCGCGGCTCTCGGGGGCCGTCTCGCCGAGCCTCCTGACCCAGATCCGGGTCCGCGCGGTGCGGGGCGCGAAGAGCCTCCTCGACACCGCCGCCTCGGTGGTCCTCGGCGAGGAGCAGGGGGACGCTCTGCTCGATGTCGCACACGACGCCGCGGCCGAGCGCGACGGCGCCCGTGCCGTGGGCGGCTCCGGCAACGGTTACGGCGCGGCGACAGAGGATGGGGATTACGAGATCGTGATCGACGGCGGCCGCCTGCCGCCCGCTCCCTGGTCGAACGTGATCGCCAATCCGCTGGGCGGGTTCCTGGTGACGGAGCGCGGCGCCGGGTGTACCTGGGCCGGCAGCAGCTACTTCTACCGGCTCACGCCGTGGCACAACGATCCGGTGAGCGACCCGGCCGGCGAGGCGATATACCTGCGCGACGAGGACAGCGGCGCGACCTGGTGCCCGACGCCGGCGCCGCTGGCGGCCGAGGGACGGTACGTGGTGCGGCACGGCCCCGGCGCGACCACCTTCGCGCACCAGCGGCACGGCATCGAGACGGCGCTGGTGATGGGACTGGCGGAGGACGCGGCGGTCAAGCTGTCGCTGCTCAAGGTGACCAATACGGGCGACACCCCACGGCGCATCTCGCTCACCGCCTATGCCGAGTGGACCTTGGGCGTGCTCCGCGAGCACACCCAGCACCAGGTCCAGACCGGAGTCGAGCCGGAGCGCCGCGCCATCCTCGCGCGCAACCGCTTCGATCCCTCGTTCGCTGGGCAGGTCGCCTTCTTCGCCCTGAGCGAGCCGCTGGCGGAGTGGACGGCCGACCGCCGCGAGTTCCTGGGCCGCAACGGCTCGTCGGAGGCGCCGGCCCGACTCCACGCGCAGCTCTCGGGGGCGGCGGGTCCGGGCCTCGACCCCTGTGCCGCGCTCCGGACTGTGCTGGACCTCGCCCCCGGCGAGAGCCGCGATGTGGCCGTGCTGCTCGGAGCAGCGGAGGGCCGCGACGCTGCGCTGGAGCTGATGGAGCGGCTGGGCGATGCGAAGGCCGCGCGCGAGGCGATCGAGGCCAACGTTCACCGCTGGCGCGAGCGGCTGTCGGTGGTGTCCGTCCGAACGCCGGAGCCGAGCTTCGATCTTCTGGTGAATCGGTGGACGCTCTACCAGGCACTCTCCTGCCGTATGTGGGGGAGGACCGCGCTCTATCAGAGCAGCGGCGCCTACGGGTTCCGCGACCAGCTCCAGGACGCGATGGCGATGGTCTACGCCGAGCCGGCGCTGGCGCGGGAGCAGATCGTGCGGGCGGCGGGTCGCCAGTTCCTCGAGGGCGATGTGCAGCACTGGTGGCATCCCCACAGCGGCCGCGGGGTGCGAACCAGGTTCTCCGACGACCTGGCCTGGCTTCCCTATGTGGCCGACCACTACGTGCGCGTCACCGGCGACACCACGGTGCTGGACGAGGCCGCGCCCTATCTCCGGATGCGCAGCCTCCTGCCGGAGGAGCACGAGGTGTACGACCTGCCCGAGCCGTCGGGCCAGATCGGCACGGTATACGACCACTGCCTGCGGGCGCTGCGCCGGGCCTGCACCGAGGGGCCGCACGGCCTGCCGCTCATCGGCGCGGGCGACTGGAACGACGGGATGAACCGGGTGGGCGCGGAGGGGAAGGGCGAGAGCGTCTGGCTGGCCTGGTTCCTGATTGCAGCGCTCCGCGGCTTCGCCGAGCGCTGCGACGCGCGCGGCGACTCGGCGACGGCGGTGGAGCTCCGGACGCGGGCGAACCGCTATGTCGAGGCGGTCGAGGCCCACGGGTGGGACGGCGAATGGTACCGCCGTGCGTACTACGACGACGGGACCCCGCTCGGCTCGGCCCAGAGCGACGAGTGCCGCATCGACTCGATCGCCCAGAGCTGGAGCGTCATCTCCGGCGCGGGGGATCCCTCACACCAAGCGCTGGCGATGCGCTCACTGGAGCGCCACCTGGTGCGGGAGGACGTGGGGATTCTGCTGCTCACGCCGCCGTTCGACCGGACCGCGCACGATCCCGGCTACATCAAGGGGTATCTCCCCGGCGTGCGAGAGAACGGCGCCCAATACACCCACGCGGCACTGTGGGCCGTGCTCGCCACGGCGATGATGGGCGACGGCGAGCGCGCGTTCGCGCTGTTCCAGCTGCTCAACCCGCTGGAGCGGACCAGCACGCCGGAGGGCGTGGCGGTCTACCGCACGGAGCCGTACGTCGTCGCGGCGGACGTGTACTCGGCGGAAGGGCACGTGGGCCGCGGCGGGTGGACCTGGTACACGGGGTCGGCGAGCTGGATGTACCGGGTGGCGCTGGAGGCGATCCTCGGGTTCACCAGGCGTGGAGACCGGCTCAGGGTGGATCCGCGGGTGCCGGTCTCGTGGCCGGAGCTGAGGATCGAATACCGGTACGGAGGGGCGGTGTACGAGGTGGTGGTCGAGCGGCCGGCCGCGGCGCGGAGCGGGGCGCAGGAGGTGATAGTGGACGGGCGGCGGGTGCAGGGGGAGTGGATCGAGCTCGTGGCCGACGGCGCGCGGCACAGCGTCGTGGTCAGGCCCGTCGCGCCTCCGGCAGGCTAGCGG
>JBKPGZ010000279.1:0-5696 GCA_046729675.1 Gemmatimonadota bacterium
GGGGGGGGGGGGGGGCCGGGGGGCGGGGGGGGGGGGGGCCCGGGGGGGGGGGCCAGGGGCCACGCCGGGGCGCGCCCCCCGGGGCCGCGGGGCGGGGGGCCCGCCGTCTCCAGCGCGCCGGGAGCCTGGAGCGCCCGGGCCAGCTCCGCGGCGGAAGCGAATCGGTCGGCGGGCACCGGGGCCAGCGCGCGCTGAATGGCTTGGTTCACCCCTTCCGGGACGGTGGGCCGGCTCCGCCGCGCGCTCGGCGGCGGCTCGCTCAGCCGCCGAGCGATCATTGCCTGCGCGGTGGGTCCGGTGAATGGCGGCTCGCCCGCCAGCATCTCATAGAGCACCGCCCCAAGCGAGTACACGTCGGTTCGGGCGTCCACCCCCTTATCGCCTGCCGCCTGCTCCGGGCTCATGTAGGCCGGCGTCCCGATCGCGAACCCGGTCTGAGTCAGATGGTCGTCGCCTCCCAGCGCCCGGGCGATGCCGAAGTCCGCCACCAGGGTGGTGCCGTCGCTGGTGAGGAGGATGTTCTCCGGCTTGACGTCCCGGTGGACGATGCCGTGCTGGTGGGCATAGTCCAGCGCTCGGGCCGTTTCCCTCCCGATCTGGAGGGCCACATCGACTGGGAGCTGCCGCTCGCGGCGGAGCCGGTCGCGGAGGCTCTCCCCCTCGACGAAGGGCATGGTGAACCACAGCCGGCCGGCGGCCTCGCCGGAGTCCAGCACGGTGAGGATGTGCGGGTGCTGCAGGCGGGCGGCGAAGCGGATCTCGCGCTGGAAGCGGTCGGGCCCCAGGGTGGCGGCCAGCTCGGGGTGGAGCACCTTGAGCGCCACCGGCCGGTCGTGCCGGAGGTCGTGGGCGAGGTAGACGACGGCCATGCCCCCGCGGCCCAGCTCGCGCTCGATCGCGTAGCGATCCCGCAATCCCGCGCGGAGATCCGCCAGGGGATCCGTCATGACGCTCCCCCCTCCACCAGCTTCCGGAACCGTGGGTTCTTCCGCAGCGGATCGAACGTCGGATCGATCCTGAGCCACCCCGGCGAGAGGTAGTATGGGATCTTGAGCAATGCCTCCAACTGGTCCAGCGCCTGCTCGGGCTCGCCTGCCATCGTATAGATCCGTGCTAGCTGGTGCTGGAGGTAGGCGCCGACATAGGCGTCCCGGCCTATGGGCAAGAGCGCCACGCCGCGCCTCCCTTCCGCCACTGCCTCCGCCTTCCGGCCGAGGTAGGCCAGGGCCAGGCCTCGAAAGGTGTGCCGCTGGCCGTCCTCAGGCGTGGCGCGGATCTGCTCCTCGAGAGTGAGCCGGGCCGAGTCAGCGTAAACCCGGGTTTGGGCCGGATTCCCGCGCAGGTGGTAGGTCTGGGTGCGGACAATAGCCCAGGTCGCCCGGTCATCGTCGAACGCACTGGCTGGCAGAGCGAGGAGCTGCTGCTGCTGGTCGTCGTCCAGCAGCCAGTAGAGGTCCTGAAAGTTGCCCAGGAAGGCGAGCAGCGCCGCGGGATCGACGGTGGCGAGGGCCGTGCGCACGACTGCCCGGGCGCCGGGCAAGTCGCCCTGGGCGAGGGCCACCATGGCCTTCTGCTCGATGATCGCGAGGTTGGTGGGGGCGAGTGCGAGACCCCGGTCCATCGCCGCGTGGGCCTCGGGATAGCGGCGCAGATAGAGCAGGGCGACCCCGGTGCGCCGCGCCGTGCTCGCCGAGCGGGGGTCGAGCGCGCTCGCCTTGGCGAGATGCTGGAGCGCGGTACTCCACTGACCCAGGCGCTGCTCAGCCAGGGCCGCAGTCACGAGCAAGTCGACGTTGTTCGGCGCGAGCTTGAGCCCGGCCTCCACGGCTTCGACGGCCTTCCGGTTATCCACCTCCACCGACCGGTAATAGTCCCCCAGCGCGATCTGTCCCTCGGGGCGGTCGGGGCCGAGCGACCGAGCCCGCTCCGCGGCGTGCCGGGCCTGCGCCCCGAGCTCCGGCGTGGGCGTGGCGTTGGTGTACAGGACGGCGCGAGCGCGGGCGAGCTGGCCCCAGGCCGGGAGGAACGCCGAGTCCAGGGCCACCGCCTGTTCGTAGAAATCGATGGCCCGCCGCAGACTCGCCGGATCGGCCACGGCCAGGCCCTGGGAGGCGGCCTCGCCTTTGAGAAAGGCGTCGTAGGCGGCCAGGTTCGCGGTCGGCCGCGCCGCGAGGTCGTGGCGGGCACTGTCGCCGAGCGCCACGTTGAGCGCACTGGCCACCTTCGTCGCGATGTCGGCTTGGACCTGGAAGACATCGGTGAGGGAGGCGTCGAATCCCTGCTGCCACTTCGTGGTCGGCGCGGCGCCGGGCTGGACCTGCACCAGCTCGGGGCTCACGCGGACCCGGCTCGGCCCGCCCGGCGTCTTTTCCCACCGCACGGTGGCCGTGAGCAGATACTCGGCGCCGAGCTCACGCGCGATCTGCTGCGGTGGCTTGGTGCTGCGGCGGTACTCGTTGGAGCTGGCCCGCGCGATGACGGCGAGGGCGGGCACCTGCGAGAGCTTGCCGCGCACCTCATCGGTCATGCCGTCGGCGAAGTACTCGGTGGTCGAGTCTCCGAGATTCTCAAACGGCAGCACCGCGAGCCGGCGCTCGCCGGTCACCTCGGCAGTGCCGGTGTGACTCCGGCTCCACGCGAAGAGGACGCCGAGACCGATCAGGATGCCCAGTAAGAGGGCGGTGGCGGCGACAGGAAGGCGGACGGGCGGACGGGCGGTCGGGCGGTCGTTGGCTCTGGTGCTTGGCACCACAATCGTTGCCTAAACGCCTTCCGCCTGACCGCCTGACCGCCCGCCCGCCGCCGTCAGAGCTTGCCCGAACTGCGCCATGGTCGAAAAGCGGTCGGCCGGAACCGCGGCCAGCGCCTTCCGCATCGCCTGGTCCACGCTCTCGGGCACGCTCGATCGCACCGCCCGCACGCTCGGCGCCGGCTCGGTGAGCCGCTTCACGATGAGGGCCTGGGTCGTCGCCCCGGTGTAGGGGGGCTCGCCCGCCAGCATCTCGTACAGCACCGCGCCGAGGCTGTACACGTCGGTCCGGGCATCGACCCCGCGATCGCCCGCCGCTTGCTCCGGGCTCATGTACGCCGGTGTGCCGACCGCGAGCCCCGTCTCGGTCAACCTCGACTCCGCCGCTCCGCTGCTCAGCGCCCGGGCGATGCCGAAGTCGGCCACCAGGGTGTTGCCGTCGCGGGTGAGCAGCAGATTCTCCGGCTTGATGTCGCGGTGCACCACCCCATGATCGTGGGCGTACTGCAGCGCCTGCGCCGCCTGTTGCGCGATGCGGAGCGCGTCCTCCAGTGGGAGCTGCCGCTCCCGGCGCAGCCGGTCCCGCAGGCTTTCACCTTCGACATACGGCATGGTGAACCAGAAGCGCCCCGTGGATTCGCCGGAATCGTAGACCGTCAGGATGTGGGGGTGCTGGAGCCGGGCGGCAAGCTTGATCTCGCGCTGGAAGCGGTCGTCGCCGAGGCTGGCGGCGAGCTCGGGATGGAGCACCTTGAGCGCCACCGGCCGGTCGTGCCGTAGATCCTGCGCGAGATAGACGGTGGCCATCCCCCCCCGTCCGAGCTCGCGCTCGAACGCGTAACGGCCCTGCAGCGCTTCACGGAGTGGCGCGAGCGGATCCTGCATCAGTCTCTTTTGTCGGAGGGACGGGCCAAAGATACGACCACGGCACGGGATGGGGAAGGAGTTGGCCGATGGCAGTAACCCACCCTCGCAACTAGATTTAGCCCTTTCGTGACCCTTTACCGGCGAAACCCGTACCGCGATGACCGACACCCGCAAGCCCACCACCGTCCCGGCCTCAGGGGAAACCCCGACGAGCGGCTACCAATCCGACGCCGTCGAGGCCAAGTGGCAGGCCCGCTGGGCCGAGCGCCACAGCAACGAGCCCGATCTCGATAACGCGAAGCGGCCGTTCTACAACCTGATGATGTTCCCCTACCCGTCGGCCGAGGGGCTGCACGTGGGGAATATGTTCGCCTTCACCGGGGCCGACGTCTACGGCCGGTTCAAGCGGCTCCAGGGCTACGACGTCTTCGAGCCGATCGGTTACGACGCGTTCGGGATCCACAGCGAGAACTACGCGATCAAGATGGGGATCAACCCCGCCATCCTGATCCCGCAGAACATCGGGAACTTCCGCCGCCAGCTCGTGCGGATCGGCGGCATGTTCGACTGGCGGCACGAGCTGTCCACCACGGACCCGCGCTACTACAAGTGGACCCAGTGGATCTTCCTCCAGCTGCTGAAGGCGGGGAAGGCCTATAAGAAGAAGGCCGCGGTCAACTGGTGTCCCAAGGACAAGACCGTGCTGGCCAACGAGCAGGTGATCGACGGCCGTTGCGAGCGTTGCGGGACGGTGGTGGAGCAGCGGACGCTGGAGCAGTGGTTCTTTCGGATCACCGACTACGCGGACCGTCTGCTGGCCGACCTGGACGACAAGTCGAAGATGGACTGGTCCGACTCCACGACGACGACGCAGCGGAACTGGCTGGGGCGGAGCGAAGGTGCCCAGCTGGTCTTCCCCGTCAGTGGCCCGGCGGACCGGCGGACCGACGGACCGACGGACGAGTGGGCGGCGATCCGGGTCTACACCACCCGCGCAGATACGGTTTTCGGGGCCACGTTCATGGTGCTGGCGCCGGAGCATCCGCTGGTCGACGCGATCACTGCGCCCGAGAAACGGGCGGAGGTCGAAGCGTATCGCCGGGCGGCGGCGTCGAAGGACCTGGTGTCCCGCAAGGTGGGCGACAGGGAGAAGACCGGCGTGTTCACCGGTGGCTACGCGATCAACCCGGCCACCGGCAAGCCGATCCCGGTCTGGATCGCGGACTACGTCCTGATGGAATACGGCACCGGCGCGATCATGGCCGTGCCAGGCCACGACGAGCGCGACTTCGAGTTCGCCAAGAAGTTCGGGCTGGAGATCGTGCGCGTGGTTGCCCCGAGGGCGGAGGGTGAAGGTGCAAGGGGTCGGGGTCAGCCTGAGCGAAGCGAAGGCGCCGAAACCTCGCTCACCGAAGCGTTCACGGATAATGAGGCGGGCATCCTCGTCAACTCGGGCAAGTTCGACGGCCTCCCCGTCCCCGAAGCCAAGCGCGCCATCGTCGCCTGGCTCGAGGAGCGCGGCGCAGGGAAGGGCACCGTGCAGTACCGACTCCACGACTGGTGCATCTCCCGCCAGCGCTACTGGGGCCCGCCGATTCCGGTCATCTACTGCGACGAGCACGGCGCCGTCCCGGTCCCGGAGAAGGACCTGCCCGTCGAGCTCCCGCTGATCGAGGACTTCACCCCCGACGACAGCGGCATCTCCCCGCTCGCGCGGCACGAGAAGTGGTACCACGTGCATTGCCCGGTGTGCGGCAAGCGCGGCCGGCGCGAGACCGACGTGAGCGACACCTTCCTCGACTCGGCGTGGTACCACCTGCGCTACCCGAGCACCGAGTTCGACGACCGCCCGTTCGATCCGGCGCGCACCCGCAAGTGGCTCCCGGTGACCAGCTACATCGGCGGCAACGAGCACGCGGTGCTGCACCTGCTGTACGCGCGGTTCATCACCATGGTGCTCCACGACCTCGGCCACCTGCACTTCGACGAGCCCTACCGGAAGTTCCGGGCGCACGGGCTGATCGTGAAGGACGGGGCCAAGATGTCGAAGTCGCGGGGGAACGTGGTGGTGCCGGACGAG
>JBKPGZ010000280.1:0-6767 GCA_046729675.1 Gemmatimonadota bacterium
GAGCGGGGGTCCGCCCGCCCGACCGCCTACTTCCGCGTCGCCCTGATCCGCTCGTAGAGCGCGATGTGCTTCTCCGCCATCGCCGCCTGGGTGAACTTGGCGGCCACCCGCTTGCGGCCCTCCTCCCCCATCCGCTTCCGCAGCGCCGGGTCCCGCGCCAACGTCTCCAGTGCCTGCGCCAGCGCGCCCACGTCGCGCAGCGGGACCTCGAGCCCGGTCTCTCCCGGCGCGTTCACCTCGCGCACCGCGCTCGGCAGCGCGGTCGTGATCACCGGCCGGCCGGCCGCCATGGCCTCCAGCACCACCAGCCCGAACATCTCCTCGACCGTGACCGACGGCAGGACCAGGAAGTCCGCGTCGGCCATGCGGCGGGGGAGGTCCTCATCGGGGTACTCGCCGTACCAGCGCACCCGGTCGGTGATCGCGAGCGCCTGGGCCAGCGTCCTGAGCCGAGGGCCCTCGGGGCCGGACCCGACGATGTCGAGCCGCAGGTCCGGCACCCGCTCCATGGCGCGGAGCAGGATGTCGAGTCCCTTGTAGCTCACCAGCCGGCCGATGAAGATCGCTCGCGGGGCCGCGCCGGGCGGCGGCGGCGGCACGATCTCCCACCGGGTGTGGTCGATTCCGAACGGAATCACCTCGACCTTCGACTCGAACCCCGTGAGCTCGGTCGAGAGCGCCAGGTGCGCCCGGCTCGGCACCACGACCGCCGCCGCCCGCCGGAGCACCAGCCGCGTGGCCGGCCGGTAGACCGACCGGCGCGAGTCGGCGTGCTGGGTTACCACGACCGGAGTGCGGCGGGCCCGGAGCAGGCAGGCGACGTCCGCCAGGGGATGAGGATGATGGACGTGGATGATGTCCGCACGCTTCCAGGCGGCGGCGATGTAGCCCGGGGCGATCTCCTGGTGCCCCAGCGCCGCCAGCGAGAAGGCCCGGGTCACCGAGGACCGTTGGCGGGACGAGCCGCCGGCCCGGCCCAGCGTCTCGACCGCGACGACCTCGACCTGGTGCCCCAGGCTCGCGGCCCCCTCGGCAAGACTCTGCACCACTCGCTCCATGCCGCCGGAGCGCGGCCAGTAGTACTTCGCGAGATGAAGGATGCGCATGGAAGACTTGGCCAAGTCTCACCATGGACGGCGACCGGTGTCAACGCCGCCCCTTGGTCGGGAGGACCCGACGCGCCAGATTACGCGCCGAGCCCCCTCGGCGTCTACGCGCCGCCACCTCTTCCCCGGTTCCATGCCTCGTCCCCGGATCGCGCTCTGCTACGGTACCCGCCCGCAGGTCATCAAGGCCGGCGTGCTGCGACGCCGCCTGGAGATGGGCTACGACGTGCTCGCCGTGGATACCGGACAGCACTACGACTACGAGCTCAACGCCCTGCTCTACGAGCAGCTCGGCGTGCGCGCGCCGGACGCGACCCTCGAGGTGGGCTCGGCCGGCCACGCCGAGCAGACGGCGGCGATCCTCGTGCGCGCGGAGCGGGTGCTGGGGGAGCACCGGCCCCGGGCCGTGGTCGTCATCGGCGACACCAACTCGACGCTCGGCTGCGCGCTGGCCGCGGCCAAGCTTCGCATCCCGCTGGTCCACGTCGAGGCGGGGCTCCGCGCGGACGACCCTCTGATGCCCGAGGAGATCAACCGCCGGGTGGTCGATGCGATCGCCCAGGTGCTCTGCACCCCGTCCGCGCGCGCCACCGAGCGATGCCGGGCCGAGCGGCGCGATGCCGACGTCGTCCAGACCGGCGACGTGGCCTACGACGCGCTCCTCGCCCAGGCCGACCGGCTACCCGCGCCGCCTGTACCCGGCAACGGGCCGTTCTGCTTCGCCACCCTTCACCGGGCAGAGCTGACCGACCGGCCCGCGGTGCTGCGAGGTCTCCTGCAGGCCCTCGCCTCGCTCGACCGTCCTGTGCTCCTCGCGCTCCACCCGCGCACCCGCGCCGCCCTTCAGGCCGCGGGCATCGAGCCCCGCTTCGGCGGCGGACTCACGGTCGTCCCGCCCGTCGGGTACCTCGAGAGCCTGGCGCTCGCGCGAGCCGCGGAGATGGTCTTCACCGATTCCGGCGGACTCCAGCGTGAGGCCTACTGGCTGGGCACTCCGTGCGTCACCCTGCGGCGCGAGACCGAGTGGCTGGAGACTATCGAGGAGGGGGCGAACATCACCATCGATCCGGTGGAAGGGGCGGCCGAGCTCGCACGCGCGATCGCGGAGCATCGCCGGCGCTGGAACGGCGGGACCCGGTGGTCCCGCTCTGCCTACGGCGCCGGCGACGCGGCCGGGCGCATCGCCGCGTCCATCGACCCGCTGGTGCGCTGACGTGCGTGCGATCGTGATGTCGCGGGTCTATGCCGATCCCTCGACCCGGGGCAAGCTCAAGGCACTCGCCGGCCTCGGTGCCACCGTCGCGGCCGCCGTGCCCGACCGCTGGTCGCCCCTGGGGCTCGGGGCCGAGCAGCAGACCAGCTACGGCGAAGACGCCGGTGTGCGCACCGTCCCGATCCCGGTCCGTGGAAGCACCGGCCCCGGCGGCGACCTCACCTGGAGCCGCGCCCCGCTTCGGCGGCTTCTCACCGACTTCCGTCCCGAGCTGATTCAGATCGAGGAGGAGCCCTGGACTCGCGCGGCCTCGGCCGCCGCCGCGCTGGCCCGCCGTCTGCATGTCCCCTACTTCGTGCTCACCCGCGAAAGCCTCCCCGGCTCCCCTGGCGCGATGGGCCGGCTCCGCCGCTCCAGTGTCCTTCGCCACGCGAAGGGCCTCGTCGCAGTGAACGAGCTGGCGGCCAAGCTGGTAGCCCGTCAGCAGCCGTCACTGGCGCTCAAGGTGATCCCCCAAGTGGGCGTGTCCGTTCCCCTCCAGACGGCACGTCCGGTGCGGCCGGGTCTCACGATCGGCTTCCTCGGCCGCCTGCTCCCGGAAAAAGGGCTGGATCTGGTGTTCCGCGCCTGCGTCAAGCTCATCGGGCGCTGGAGCATCGTCGTGGTCGGCACCGGCCCCGCCCAAGAGGAACTCGAAGGACTGGCCGAGCGCCTGGGCATCGCGGGCCGGGTCACCTGGTTCGGAGCCCTCCCGCGGAGGCGGGTCGAGGAGATCTGGCCGCTGCTCGACTGCGTGGTCCTGCCGTCGCGCACCGCACCCCACTGGATCGAGAGCGTGCCCCGAGCCGCGGTTGAAGCCATGGCCAATGGGGTGCCGGTGGTCGCCACCTCCGCCGGCGCGCTTCCGGAAACCGTGGCGCAGGCCGGAATCATCGTGCCCGAGGAGAACGTGGATGCCATCGCCGAGGCGCTCCAGCGCCTCCACGACGACCCGGCCGAGCGCGAGCGGCTCGCCGCCGAGGGGCGGCGCCGCGCGATGAGCGAGTACACCGACGCGGCGATCGCCGAAAAGACCCTCCGCTTCTGGCGTGACGCCATCGCCGCAAACGCTTGACATCCTGTAACTTACGAGTGAACTTCAAGGCCCCATGCCGATGAGAGCCCTGCCACGCCTCTGCTGGCCGTTTCTGCGGTTGGCCCTGCCGCTGTCTGTCCTCCTCGCGTCCATTGCAGGGTCGACCTCAGCGCAGGTGCCCGCCCAGGTGCGGCCCGGCCAGCCACTTCCCAGCCCCGAACAGGCAAGGGAACTGCTCGAGAGCCAACCCGATCTGGTGCGCCAGCTTCGCGACCGGCTGCAGCAGTCCGGGCTTACCGATGACCAGATCCGCGCGCGGCTCCGGTCGGCGGGATATCCCGAGAACTTTCTCGACCAGTACCTGTCGGGCGCGGACACATCGCTCATGGTGCGCCCCAGTCCTGGCACCCTCGACGCAGTGACGGCCCTCGGCATTCTCTCGCCCCAGGAGCTCGACTCGCTCCAGCTCACCGATTCCGCGTTCGCCATGTCGGACTCGGTGCGGCAGCTGCTCGATTCGCTGCGCTATCTCCACCTCGACTCGCTTCGGGCGGACTCACTGGCGGACTCGCTGGAGGCGATCCGGCCCGGCGGGCTCGCCCTCTTCGGCATGCAGACCTTCCGCCGCCTGTCCACCCAGTTCGAGCCGATGGATGCCGGCCCGGTGGACGAGAACTACCGCCTGGGTCCCGGCGACGAGCTGGTGCTGATCCTGACGGGAGAGGTCGAGCAGGCGCACATACTGGACGTGACCCGCGAGGGCTTCATCGTGATCCCGAAGACGGGCCAGCTCTACGTGGCGAACCTCACCATGGGGCAGCTCGAGTCCCAGCTCTATGACCGGCTGGGCAAGGTGTACTCCGGCGTGCGCCGCAGCCCCAACGCCCGCACGCGGTTCCAGGTGTCGCTGGCAAAGCTCCGGAAGATCCAGGTCTACGTCGCGGGCGACGTGGTCCGTCCGGGTGCCTACCAGATCTCGGCCGCCGGGACGGTGCTCAACGCGCTGTACGCCGCCGGCGGCCCGACCACGAATGGCAGCTTCCGGCGGGTCGACGTCCGCCGCGGAGGCCAGCTGGTGGACAGCGTGGACGTGTACGACTACCTGACCCGCGGCATCAATCCCTCGGGCGTCCGGCTCCAGGCCGGCGACGTGGTGTTCGTGCCGGTGCACGGCGCGCTGGCCAAGGTGGCGGGCAAGGTGAAGCGTCCCGCGGTCTACGAGCTGCGTCCGGAGGAGACGCTGCGCGACCTGCTCCGCTACGCCGGCGGCTTCGACCCCGGGGCCGCACAGGCGCGGGTGACGATCCACCGGGTGCTGCCGCCTGCCTCCCGCGGCGCCACCGGACTCGCGCGCGTGGTGATCGCGGTGGGTGCGGACCAGTTCGTGAACGGCGAAGCGCCGGAGGTCCCGATGGCGCCGGGCGATTCGGTCACCGTGCACGAGGTCGCGCAACGGCTCCGGAGCGTGACGGTTCGGGGCAACGTCTGGGTGGAGGGGGAGGTCGGCCACACGCCCGGTATGCGGCTCAGCGAGGCGATCCGGCTCGCGGGTGGTCCCAAGCCGGACGTCTACCTCGGCCGCATCCTCATCACCCGCGTGCGCGACGATTCCAGCATGGTCCAGCTACGGTCGGCCTTCCGGGACAGCACCGGAGCGGTCACCGACGACCTCGTGCTGGAGGAGGAGGACGAGGTCAGGGTCTTTTCTCGCGCCAATTTTCGGCCCGAGCGCTCCGTGGCCGTCGTCGGAGCGGTGCGGAAGCCCGGGCGCTTCCCCTACCGCGAGGGCATGACCGTGCGCGACGCGGTGCTCCTCGCCGAGGGGCTCACGCCCGACGCCTGGCTCCAGGAGGCCGAGATCGCGCGGCTCGCGCAGGACTCGACCCCCGGCGCGCTGGCCACCACGGTCCGAGTGCCGCTCGATTCCACCTATCTCTTCGGCCGGCGGCCGGGTGACACGTACGCGGGGCCGCCTGGACTGGACGCGCCCGCCGATGGCTCGCCCGAGACCGTGCTCCAGCCGTACGACAACCTGCTGATCATGCGGCAGCCCGGCTGGGAGCTCCAGCGGAGCGTCGCGATCACGGGCCAGGTGCGCTACCCCGGCCGTTACTCACTGCTGACCAAGACCGACAAGGTGAGCGATCTCCTGGCCCGGGCCGGCGGCCTCACCTCCGAAGCGTACCCTGAGGGCGTGCAGTTCTTCCGCTCGTATACCGCGGGTCGGCCCACCGGCGGCGACCCGATGTCCCCGCTGCTGGCCACTCCCCGGCCCTATGTCTCACCTAGCGGCCGCGAACTAGCCGGTCGAGACTCGGTTCGTCGCAGCGTCCCGGAGCGGGTCGGGATCGACCTCCCGCGCGTGCTGAAGGATTCGTCGTTCCGGGACAACATCGTGCTCGTGGGCGGCGACTCGATCTACATTCCCGAGTTCGATCCGGTCGTGATGGTGCGCGGCTCCGTCAACTCGCCGGGCGCCGTCGCCTACGAGCCGGGGAAGAACCTGGACTGGTACGTGGATCGGGCCGGCGGGTACACCCAGACGAGCGACAACGACCGCCCGTATGTGACCCAGCCGAACGGAGAGCGGGAAGGGGTCAAGCGAAGGACCATTCTCGCCGACCGCGTACCCCACCCCAAGCCGGGTTCCGTGGTCTATGTGCCCGCGAAGGTGATTCGTGAGGATCGCACCACGGCGACGGCCGTTCTCGGAACCGTGGCGCAGGTGCTCGGGCTGCTGACGACCATCATCGTGGTCGCCACCCGCTAGGCGGGGGCGGTCTCCACGTCGACTTCGTACTCGAGGTCGGGTACTCGGAAGTCGGGGACCAGATGGGCCAGGAGCAAGCGGAGCTGCTGGTCACTCCAGCCGCGGCAGGCTCCGTCCACCAGGAGGTCCACCGCCATCTTGAGGCCGGTCGGGAGCGCGCCGTTCTTGGCCCGCAGCACCTTTGGGTGGTCCGTAGGAAGCGCGCTCTCCGAGTCGAAAAACAGCTCCTCGTGGAGCTTTTCGCCCGGCCGGCCGCCGGTGAATCGGATCTCGACGTCGGTCCCGACTTCCAGGCCGGAAAGCCGAATGAGGTCGGTGGCGAGGTCGAGGATCTTGACCGGCTCGCCCATGTCGAGGACGAAGACGTCGCCTCGACCGCCGATCGCGCCGGCCTGGACGATCAGCGAGACCGCCTCCGGGATCGTCATGAAGAAGCGCGTCATCTCGGCATGCGTGACGGTGACCGGGCCGCCGCGCTCGATCTGGCGCCGGAAGATCGGGATCACGCTCCCCGACGAGTTGAGGACGTTGCCGAAGCGGACGGCGACGAAGCGGGTCGAGAGGTCGCGCCTGGCGCCGTAGGCCTCGACGATCCACTCGCAC
>JBKPGZ010000281.1:0-7287 GCA_046729675.1 Gemmatimonadota bacterium
CTCAGCCGCGAGGAGGAGATGGAGCTCGCCCGCAAGGCGTTCAAGGGCAGTGTGGTGGCCCAGGAGAAGCTGGCCCGGCACAATGTCCGCTTCGTGGTCTCGGTGGCCAAGAAGTTCCAGAATCGTGGTGTGCCGCTGGTCGACCTGATCGGCGAGGGCAACCTCGGCCTCATGACGGCGGCCCGGAAGTTCGACCCCGACCGCGGGGTCAAGTTCATCTCCTACGCCGTCTGGTGGATCCGCCAGGCGGTGCAGGCCGCCATCGCGCGCCATGGCCGGCCAGTCCGGGTACCGCTCAACCGTACCGCCGACCTGAGCCGGCTGGGCCGCACCACCACGCTCCTCAAGGACCGGCTCGGCCGTATGCCGACCACCGAGGAGCTGGCCCGCGCCACCGGCCTCACGGTGGAGGCCGTCCGGTCGCTCAGCGCCCTCAACTCGGAGGCCGTCCGCCTCGACCATCCCACCCGGGACGGTGAGGGCAACGAGCGGATCGAGCGCTTCACCAGCGGCGAGCAGGAAAGCACCGACATGACCACCATGGCGAACAGCCAGACCCGGGATATCGAGGCCGCCCTCGCCGCGCTGCCGCCCCGGGACGCCAAGGTGCTCCGGCTCTACTTCGGGCTGGACGACGGCAACAGCCGGACGCTCGAGGAGATCGGCCGGATGATGGGGGTCACTCGCGAGCGGATCCGCCAGCTGCGGGACCGCGCGCTGCTCCGGCTCCGCGAAGGTGAGACCGGCGACCGGCTGCGGGACCTGGTGGCCTAAGCGCAACTCTGCTGTCACCCTGAGCAACGCGAAGGGGGCCATGCTCGATATGGCCCCCTTCACTTCGTTCAGGGTGACACCGTCTCACCATGGCCTTCTGGCATCCTGTTCCGCATATAGACGACGATTCGCTGCGCCGGGGACTGCGCGCGTTCCAGGCCGACGGCGTCTGCTCGCAGGTGCGCGATTCGCTGCTGAGCGGACCGCTGCTGGTCGGCTACGCCCTCCTCCTCGGCGCCTCGAACGTCGGGGTAGGTGCCCTCTCCGCCCTGGGGCCGGCGACCCAGGTGCTCCAGCTCCCGACCGTCGCGCTGATCGAGCGCTGGCGCGCCCGGAAAGCGATCTGCTGGTGGGCGGCCTTCGTCGCCCGGGTGACTTGGCTGGGGGTGCTGGTGGTGCCCTGGGCGGTGCCCGCCGAGGCCAGGCCGGTCGCCCTTTTTGCGCTCCTGCTGACGGCCTCCGCCCTCGGGACCGTCTCGGGTGCGGCCTGGAATCCCTGGATCCGGGACTTCCTCCCTGAGGACCTCCGCAACCGCGCGTTCGCACGGCGCATGGCGATCGCGACCACGATCGGGGCGGTGCTCAGTCTCCTGGCTGGACTCGCGGTCGAGGAGCTGGGATCGAGGTTGGGCTCCGCATTCGGCGGCTACGCGATGGTCCTCGGGGCGGGTGCGGCGGCCGCTTTGCTCGGCCTGCTGTTTCTGAGTCAGATCCCCGAGCCGGCCATGCCCCCGGCGACGCACCGTCCCTGGCGTGACATCATCCGCGCGCCACTGCGGAACCGCGAGTTCCGCTCCCTGATCTCCTTCCTGGCGACCTGGACCTTCGCGGTGAACCTGTCGACCCCGTTCTTCACCGTCTATCTGCTGCGCCGGTTGGAGCTTCCCATGGCGGTAGTGATCGCCTTCGCCGTCCTGTCCCAGCTCACCGCGGCCTTTGCCGTCAGGGCCTGGGGCGCGATGGCCGATCGGTTCTCGACGCTGGCGGTGCTGCGGGTGAGCTGCGCGGTGTTCCTGCTCGCGGTCGCCGGGTGGCCGGTAGTAGGGCAGGCCGAGGCAGCCTGGCTGGTGATCGGCGGGCTCACCCTTATTCACGTGCTCAGCGGCCTCTCCACCGCCGGTGTCAATCTCGCCACCGGCACGGTGGCCATGGAGCTGGCGCCCCGGGGCGCGGCGGCCGGCTACCTGGCCACCAACGCCCTCATCACGGGCGCGGCGTCGGCCCTGGCTCCCATCCTCGCCGGTCTCTCGGCCGACTGGCTGGAGACGCAACGGCTGTCGGTGACCGTGGCGTGGACCTCGACTCTCGGGGTGGGCGAGGGGCTCGCCCTGCGGCCGATCGACGTTCACGGCCTGGACTTTCTCTTCCTCACCACGGTCGTGGTCGGGCTGTACGCGATCCACCGGATCCTGGGTGTGAGCGCCCGAGTGACGGCCCGCCGCCGGGAGGTCCTCGGGGCCCTGTTCGTCGAGATGCGGGACCAGATGCCCCAGCCACTCCGGGCCATCACGACCGTCCCGACGGTGCGGGACCTGGTCTACTTCCCGTTCTCGCTGCTGGGATCGCTGTTGCCGGAGCGGCGGCAAGGGCAGGGCGTGCGTGGACTTGAAGGCGCGGTCGTGCCGGCCCCGGTACCGAGCCGCGGCGGACCAGCAGGCCGCCGCGGCTCGGACTCGCCGTGACCAGTTTCTCTGCTCGCGACGAGCGGGACAGTGGACTGTAAGTACTAGCGCGCCCGCGCGCGCACTGTATCTTGGCTACTTCCACGCTCTTGTGTTGGGGTCGCATGTCTCGGGCTCGCCGCCACCTATGCCGGAACTGATCGAGCGCCTTGGTGGAGCGATCTCCACCCGCTACCGGATTCAGCGCGAGCTGGGCCAGGGCGGGATGGCGAAGGTCTTCCTCGCCCACGATCTCAAGTACGATCGCGAAGTCGCGGTCAAGGTCCTCCGCCCGGACGTCGCCGGGGGCGTGGGACCCACCCGGTTCCTCCACGAGATCCAGACCGCCGCCCGGCTCCATCATCCGCACATCCTCCCGCTCTACGATTCGGATCAGGCCGACGGTCTGGTCTACTATGTGATGCCCTACATCAAGGGCGAGACGCTCCGGCAGCGGCTGGAGCGGGAAGGACAGCTCCCGGTCAACGAGGCCATCCAGCTCGCGCGCGAAGTCCTCGACGCCCTGGCCTATGCGCACGGCGCGAACGTGGTGCACCGGGACATCAAGCCGGCGAACATCCTGCTGGACGCGGGGCACGCCGTGGTGGCCGACTTCGGGATCGCGCGCGCCATCGGCGAGGGCGAGTCTACGACGGGACACGTGATCGGGACGCCGGCCTACATGAGCCCGGAGCAGATCGACGGCAGCAAGTACCTGGACGGCCGGACCGACATCTACAGCCTGGGCTGCGTGCTCTACGAGATGCTGGTGGGCCAGGCGCCTTATCGCGGGAGCACGCTGACCGCGGTCATCGCCAACCGGCTCACCTCCCCGATCCCGTCGGCGCGCGAGTCCCGGGAGCTGGTGCCGGAAGCGGTGGACGCCGCCATCAAGAAGGCCATGGCCACCCTTCCCGCGGACCGGTACGCCACCGCGGCACAGTTCGCGGAGGCGCTGGGGACCTCGGCGACGGTGGCTATCGTGGTGGGTGCGGCGCAGGTCATGGTGGAGGAGATCAAGGCCGCGAAGTCCGTCGCCGTGCTGCCGTTCGAGAACATGAGCACCGACCCGGAGAACGAGTACTTCAGCGACGGCATCACCGACGACATCATATCCCAGCTGTCCAAGATCAGCGCCCTGAAGGTCATCTCCCGCACCTCCTCGATGCAGTACAAGAAGACCACCAAGAAGATCACGGTGATCGCGGACGAGCTGGGCGTCGGCGCCGTGCTCGAAGGGAGCGTCCGGCGGGCCGGCCAGCGGGTACGGATCGTCGCCCACCTGGTGGACCCCAAGAGCGAGAAGCACCTTTGGGGCGACACGTTCGACCGCAACCTGAGCGACATCTTCGAGGTGCAGAGCGAGGTCGCGCAGCAGATCACCGGAGCGCTCTCGGTGGCGCTCTCGCCGGAGGAGAAGCAACGGGTCGAGAAGAAGGCCACCGGCGACGCGGACGCCTACAACCTGTACCTGCTCGGCCGCTTTCACTCCAACAAGTGGGCCGAAGCCGAGGTGCTCAAGGCGATCGACTACTACCAGCTCGCGATCGCGAAGGACCCGGGCTACGCCGTCGCGTACGCCGGGCTGGCGGACGCCTACGAGCTGCTGAGCATCGGCTTCAGCTCCAAGCCGCCGGCGGAGTACCTGGAGCAGGCGAAGATCATGGCCCTCAAGGCGCTCTCGATGGACGAGACGCTGGCGGAAGCCCACACCTCGCTGGCCTACGCGCGTTGGCTGGGCGACCTGGACTGGCAGGGGGCCGAGCGGGGGTTCCGGCGGGCGCTGGAGCTGATGTCGAGCTACGTCATGGCCCACGAGTGGTACGCCGAGTACCACGCGGCCGTGGGCCGGCACGATGAGTCGCTGGCAGAGGCCAGGCGCGCCCAGCAGCTCGACCCGCTGGCGGTGCCGGTGAACCGCACGGTGGGCTGGGTGCTCTACTTCGGTCACCGCTACGACGAGGCCATCGAAGAGCTGCGGAAGACCCTGGCGATGAACTCCGAGTTCCTCGGCGCCCGCCTGGTGCTCTGGTGGGCCTACATCGCGAAGGGCGCCTACGACCAGGCGATCGCGGACATCCGGCGCGAGGTGGAAAAGCCGGGGCTTCGCACCATCAAGAAGCTGAGCCTCGCCTATGCCTGCGCCGCGGCCGGCAACAAGGAGGAGGCCAGCGGGCTGCTCTGGGAGCTGGAGCCCAAGCTGGCCTCGGAGCAACGGCTGGCTCTGCTCTCCGCCCTTCCCTTTGCGGCACTGGGGGAGCGGGACCGGGCCTTCGCGCAGCTGGAGCGCGCGTACCAGATGCGAGAGCCCGGGTTGCTGTTCCTCAAGGTCGCGCCCTGGGCCGAATCCCTGCGCAGCGACCCGCGCTACCCCGCGCTCGTGGAGAAGCTCGGCATCAGTTGATCCCGGCCGCCGTCCCCCCATCTCAGGAAGTCGTCGAGGATGCTCCCGGCCAGTCACTCCCATCCGGAGGATAGAACATGCGTTGCCTGTCGATGGTACCTCTCCTGCTGGCTCTGAGCGCCGCCTGCGGCGGGCAGCCGGACGCGAAGAGCGCGGGAATGGATCAGGACACGGCCGGCGCCGCAGGAGGTGGTGGGGCGAAGCCGCTGATCGCGATCGTCAGGGCGGCGGACTGGATGGGTCGGGAGTGGAGCGAGGATGCGATCAAGCTGGGACTGCGGGAGGCGGACATGGAGGAGGGGCGGGACTACGAGCTCCGGATCTCCAGCGCCCAGGGAGACCTGGCCACCTTGCCCAGCCTGCTCGACGCCGCACTGGACGGCGGAGCCAAGGTGATCGTCACCCTGCAGGACGCCACGCTGCAAGCCGCGGTGCAGCGGATCAAGACCGTCCCCGTCGTCTTCAACCTCCTGTCTGATCCTTTCGCAGCCGGAGCGGGCACCAGCGACACGAACCATTTGCCCAACGTCACCGGAGTCTATTCTCCGGGCTTCGGTGATCCGGAGCAGACCGAGCGGGTCGCCCTGATCAAGCGCATCGTGCCCAAGGCGCGCGTGATCGGCGTGCTGTTCAGCCCGGAGGAAAAGCTGTCGGTGGACTTCAAGGACCGGCTGACCAAGGCCGCGGACAAGGCGGGGCTGAAGGTGACCACCGTGCCGGTGAGCAGCGTAGCAGAGGTGGGAGAGGCGACCCGCACCCTGTGCAGCAAGAAGGTGGACGCCATCGAGCTCTTCGGCAACGCGGCCCACGGCGGTTTCGCCAGCCTGATCAAGGTCGCGCGGGAGTGCAAGGTGCCGGTGTTCTCGCCTTCACCGTTCGAGGTACTCCAGGGGGCGGTGGCCTCGTTCTATCCCGACTTCCAGGAGGGCGGCGTCGAGGCGGGCAAGATGATCGCGCGGGTGCTCAAGGGTGAAAGCCCGGCCAAGATCCCCTTCCATCGCCTGGTGACTACCAAGACCGTGGTCAATCAAGAGGACGCGAGCAAGCTCGGACTCCCGATACCTCCGGACGTCGTGAAGGAAGCCGACTCCGTGGTCGGCGGCGCTCCGCGTCCATGAGGATCGATGCCGCCCGCACGGGCGGCTCGGCGCTCCTTCGCCTCGAGGGACGGCTCGATCGGGAGGGGGCGGAGCGACTGTCCGATGCGCTGGAGGATCTCCTGCAGGAAGGCGTGCGCTCCCTGCGCATCGACTTCTCGCAGGTGACATACGCCAGCTCGGCAGTGACCCGGGTGCTCAGCCGGTGGCACCAGGAGCTCGCCATCCTCCGGGGTGACGTGCAGTTGAACGCCCTGTCACCGGCTGTCGGCGAGCTGTTCGCCGATGCGGGGTGGCGGGACGGCTTTCCGCCGACGGCAGAGACACATGCGCCGGTCGATCGGCGCTCGTACTGGCACGCCAGGGCCGACTTCGCGGCCAGCGGCCAGTACGAGCTGTCCGCCGGGGCGCCCAGCGGGACCCTGGCATGCCGGGCGGTGGGCGATCCGACTCGAATCACCCAGGGTCGGATCGGGGCCGACGACTGTGGGAAGTTGACGTTCCCCGCCTCGGGATTCGGCCTCGGCGTCGGCGCCTTCGGGTCGGGCTATGGCGAATGCGGCGAGCGCTTGGGAGAGCTGATCGCGGTCGGCGGCTGCGCGGCCTATTTCCCCAGCGATGGCGCCCGCATGGCGGACTACCTGCTGGGAACGACGGAGAAGGCTCCCAGCGCGCTGCTCGCCTCAGGCCTCGTCTGTGAGGGCAGCTACTCTCAGCTGGTCCGCTTCAGCACTCGGCCCGAGGCGGAAGCGGTGCCACTGTCGGAGCTGGCGAGCGTTGCGCTGCAGGCGGCAGGAGGACGGGTCGCCGGGCTCGTCCTGGTCGGCGAGACCGCGGGGCTCTGTGGCGTCAAGCTGCGCCGCTCTCCGGCAAGCGAGGAGTCACCGGTCCGGTTCGAGATCCCGGGCGTGCGCGACTGGCTCAGCTTCGCGCCTGAGCGTACCCACGCGATGACCACGACGGTCATCGCCGGCGTGGTCTCGAGCAGCGCCAAGGGACCCCTGGCGGCGCATCTCCGTCCCCACGGTCCTACCGAGCGGCTGTTCGGACACTTCCATGCTGCGGTCTTCTCCTATCATCCACTGCCCCAGCGCACCGTGGGGCTGGACGACCTGGTTCGCGGTCTCTTCACCAACCAGCACCTCCTCGATGTCCTGCACCTCCTCTGGGACGACCGCGGTGACGACCCCGTCCCCGAGAGCTCGCTCGTCCGCGGCGTCGGCTGGATCGCACCCATCACCCAGTTCAGCTGAGGTTCGCTCGTGAACCTCCTGATCGGGGCGGTGACGATCGGGCTCCTCCTCGCACCGCTGGCCCTCGGCGTCTTCATCAGCTACCGCGTCTACAACAC
>JBKPGZ010000282.1:0-4980 GCA_046729675.1 Gemmatimonadota bacterium
AACTGCTTGTAGAACCCGATCGGGTTCTGCGAGGCCTGCTTGGCCACGATGTTGGGCAGCACGTTGATCCACCGCTCGGACACCGCCGGCACCGGCACGACCCCGCCCAGCAGGACGATGCTCATCTTCGTCACCAGCGACTTCACGAAGTAGAGCCCCACCACGATTCGCAGGAACGCGATCCAGCGGTCGGGGTGCGACATCGTGATGGACGAGCTGGCGGCAATGGCCATGGTTCGCAGGCTCCGAATGAAGGTGTCGTCCCTCAAGCCCCTGGAAAGTCCACCCCCAACTCGGAAAAAACAAACGTCCAAGTGTCGCTGAGCTCCTCCAGTACCTTGTTCAGCGGCTTCCCCGCACCGTGGCCGGCGCGGGATTCGAGGCGTAGCAGGATCGGCCGGGGCGAGGCGGTCGCCGCCTGGAGCCGGGCCGCCATCTTGCGCGCGTGCATGGGGTCCACCCGCGAGTCGCTCTCTGCCGTGGCGAGGAGCACCGCCGGGTAGGCAACCCCGTCTCTGACGTGGTGGTACGGGCTGTAGGCCCGGAGCCAGGGGAACTGCTCCGGGTCCTCCGCGGAGCCGTACTCCGGAATCCAGAGCCGGGCGATGAGGAAGCGGTGGTAGCGCAGCATGTCCAGCAGCGGGACCTGCACCACGACCGCCCGGAAAAGGTCCGGCCGCTGGGTGAGCACGGCCCCCATGAGCAGACCGCCGTTGGACCCGCCTGCCACGGCGAGGCGCGCCGGCGTCGTGTACCCCTCCGCGATCAGCCACTCGGCCGCGGCGATGAAGTCGTCGAAGCTGTTCTGTTTCCGGGCAAGCATCCCTTCCTGATGCCAGCGCTCGCCGTACTCGCCGCCTCCGCGGATGTTCGGAATCGCCACGACGCCACCGCGCTCCAGCCACAACAGCAGTGACCGGGAGAAGGCCGGAGTCATGCTGATATTGAACCCGCCGTAGCCGGTGAGGTACACCGGGTTGCCACCGTCCGTCGCCAGACCGGTGCGGTGCACCAGAAACATCGTGATCTCGGTCCCGTCCTTGGATCGGACCGAGACCTGCCGCACCTCGAAGCTCGATGGGTCCACGTCCGCGTCCACGCCCAGCCACAGCTCTTCGGAGCCGGTGGTGAGGTCCACGCGGTACACGCTCGGCGGCACCGTGTACGACGAGAAGCCGTAGAACAGCTCGTCGCCGTCCCACTCGGCGCCGGTGCCGAACAGGCTGCCGAGGGTTGGCAAAGTCAGCTCGCGGGGGTTTCCGCCCGCGTGGTCGGTGAGTCGGAGCCGGGAGGAGGCTCGCTCCAGGTAGCTGAGCGCGAGGTGCCGACCAGCGACCCGCACGCCTTCGAGTACCGCGTCCGCCCGCGGCGGCACGATCTCCTGCCAGCAGTCGCGCTGCGGCTGTTCCGGATCCACCACGTAGAGCCGGTAGGTCGGCGCGTCCAGGTTGGTGCGCATGAAGAGGCGGCCGTGGGCCACCTCGCCCTCGAACGAGGCGGGCAGGTCCTTCGCCACCGCGACCGGCGAAGCCTCGCTCGACCGGTCCATGAGGTACAGGTCGGTCTGGTCGAAGGTCCGCGCCACGCCGATCACGAGCCAGCGTCCGTCGGGCGAGATCCCGACGCTCGGCCAGTGCTCCTTCTCCGCGGGCTCGAAGACCAGCGGGTCCCGGGCGTGATCCGTTCCCAGGCGGTGGAAGTAGACGGCGCGGTGGTAGTGCTCCTCGCCCTCGGGCGTTTCCCCCGGCGCGGGATAGCGGGTGTAGTAGAAGCCGGTGGCGTCGGGCAGCCAGGCCAGATCGGCGGCCCGGGTGTGCGGGATCCGGTCGGGGAGCACCACGCCCGTGTCCACGTCCATCACCTGCAGCACGCTCTGCTCGCTGCCGTTCTCCGACAGGCCGTAGGCGAGGAGCCTGCCGTCGTCGCTGGGATAGTACCAGTCGAGGGCCACCGTCCCGCCGGCGTCCAGCGCGTTGGGATCGACGATGGGACGATCCGCGCCCCGGACACCCTCGCGAACGTACAGTACCGGTTGGTTCTGGCGCCCCTCGCGCCGCTGGTAGAAGTAGCGGCCGCGTACCGGCGTGGGCACGCTCAGCGCGCCGATGGCGAGCAGCTGATCCAGGCGGGCGCGGACCCGTTCCCTCGCGGGCACCGCGTCCAGATACGAGCGGGTGAGCGCGTTCTGCGCCTCGGTCCAATGCCGGGTGTCGGCGCTCTCCCCGTCCTCCAGCCAGCGGTAGGGATCGGAAATGGTCTCGCCGTGGAGGATTTCGACTGCGTTCGAGGTGCGCGATAAGGGGTAGGTCGGCATCGCGGGGTCAGTCACCCAGGCTGATCCCCAGCTCCCGCGCGGTGGCGATGATGTCGCCGTCGAGCGGAACGTTCTTGGACCGGCCCACCACCTCGGCCAGCGGCACCCAGGTGATGTCGGGCCCGTTGAGCCCCACCATGGTGCCGAAGGCGCCTTCGGCGATGGCGCGGACGGCCGCGCCGCCGAACCGGAGCGCGAGCAGCCGGTCGTACGTCGTGGGCGAGCCGCCGCGCTGGAGGTGCCCCAGCACGAGCGTGCGGGTCTCCTTGCCGGTGCGGAGCTCGATCGCCCTCGCCACCTTGCTGGCGATCCCGCCGAGCCGATCCACCGTGCCGACGCCGCGGCGCTCCACCAGCTCGATGTCGCCGCCGCGGGGCCGGGCGCCCTCGGCGACGACCACGATGCTGAAGCGTCGGCCCACCGCCTCCCGGGCCCGGATCTTGTTGCACACCTTGTCGATGTCGAAGGGGATCTCGGGCAAGAGGATCACGTCCGCACTCCCCGAGAGCCCGCTGTAGAGCGCGATCCAGCCGGCATAGCGCCCCATCAGCTCTACCACGATGACGCGGTCGTGGCTTTCCGCCGTGGAGTGCACCTTGTCCAGCGCCTCCGTCGCAGTGCTCACCGCGCTGTCGAAGCCGAAGCTGCGCTGGGTGCCGCTCACGTCGTTGTCGATCGTCTTCGGCACGCAGACCACGGGGAGCCCCTTGCACCAGAGCTGGTGGGAGATCTGGAGGCTGCCGTCGCCGCCGATGGAGACGAGGGCGTCGAAGCCGCTGGCCTGGAAGGCGGCCACCAGATCGTCCGATCGATCGATCTCCATCTCGTGGCCGTACTCGTCCCGGCTGACGTAGCGGAAGGGGTTCCCCCGGTTGGTGGTGCCGAGGATGGTGCCGCCGAGGTGGGTGATGCCGCGGACTTCGGCCGGGCCGAGGGGAACGACGCCGTTGAAGGAGAGCAGCCCCTCGTAGCCCCGCTGGATGCCGTAGCAGCGCCAGCCACGATGGTGGGCGGACAGCACGACGGCGCGGATGACCGCATTGAGACCCGGTGCGTCACCCCCACCGGTGGAAATCGCAATCCGCATCGTCTTTCCGGGATCCTCGCTCACGCCGTCGCCACAGGCCCCTTCACTTGCCCCGGGCCCGGATCAATCCCACGACCTCTCCGGGATCCGCGTGACGACGCAGCGCCTTCTTGGAGAAGATCAGGTCACCGTCGAGCTTGACCTCGAACACGCCGCCCGACGATGCGACCAGTCGGACGTCGGTCTCGGGCCACGTTTGCTTCAGCTCGGCCGCCAGCCTGGCGGCCCGGGGCTCGTAGTTTCAACTGACGCAATACTGGATCGTCACCCGCATCGGGCTCTCCGCCGTAGGACCGCCGCGAATCGTAGCCGTCCCGGGGTGCCCTGCCAAGAGGGATTCGCGGCGGGTGACGCGGCTCCTTGTCAGCCTCGCCCTGGCGGCGTATCTATTTGGGCCATGCGAACCTACCGCCGTCGTGCCCACCCCCTCCCCAGGGGGCTCCGGTTTCTCTGCGCGCTGTTCCTGCTCTCTTGGCTCGGGTCGACAGTCGAGGCCCAGGAGCGCCGGTACCTGCTGGAGCTCGGTGCGGCCGTTCACCGCCAGTCCTACGATGATCTGTCCGCAGTCAAGAGCGCGATCGGGGGGCTGGGCCGCGTCGGCCTCTGGCTCCCATACAATTTTTCCGTGGAGGCCGAAGGTGTCTTCGTGGGCCCTGAAGCCACTGACATCAGTGCGAGCCCCGACACCACGACCGACATCAGCACGCGGCTAATCACCGGCTCGGTCCTGTACAACATCTTGATCGCCCGGAATGCGTGGGCACACCTGAAGCTAGGTGGCGGCACAATAGACTTCGGTGACTCGTTGAGCAAAGGCCTGATCTCCGGCAATGCCGGCGTCCTCCTGGCGGGGGCGGGGCTCAGGATGGGCATCACACCTGATCTGCTCGCCCGCGGTGACTTGACGCTGACCCGCAATGGCAGCCGCAGTGACTCTTCCTTCACCAACGTGGGCGTCAGCCTCGGCCTCAGCTATATGCTGGGGAGCAAGCGGATCCCCGACAGCGACGGCGACGGCATCCTCGAGAACAAGGACCGCTGCCCCGACACTCCCGCCGGCGCTCAGGTGGACGGCACCGGCTGCCCGAGCGACAGCGACGCCGACGGCGTGCCGGATGGTGTGGACCGCTGCGCCAATACCGCGCCCGGCGCCGAGGTGGACTCGACCGGCTGCACCCAGGACTCGGACGGCGACAACATCGCCGACGGACTCGACCGCTGCCCCGACACCGAGCCGGGCGTGCTGGTGGATCCCAACGGCTGCCCGCGCGACAGCGATGGCGACGCCATCCCCGACGGCCTCGACCGATGCTCCCAGACGCCGAAAGGCGCCACGGTGGACGCGCTCGGCTGCCCGGGTGACGAGGACGGCGACGGCGTGCTCGATGGATTGGACCGCTGCCCGCGGACCCCGACCGGCACCAGCATCAACGCCACCGGGTGCCCCTCGACGCAGGGGGCGGCCCCTCAGCCGGCTCCCCGGCGAGCGGCGCCGACTCCGGCACCGTCGAACGCCCCTACGCCCCCACCCGGTGCCGCCGCAGCGGGCGCCGCGGCGGCGGGTGCCGCGGCACCGGTC
>JBKPGZ010000283.1:0-11560 GCA_046729675.1 Gemmatimonadota bacterium
CGCGGCGTGGCATCTTGCCCGGGGGGGCCCGGGCCCGGGGGGGTACATCCCTCGCGGCGCTCGGCATGACAGGGTCCCGACTATCTTTCCCCCATTCAACTCCAGGAGCCCTCGAGCGTGAGCGCGCCGAAGCTGACGGAGATGCCAGCGCAGACGCTGCCGGTCCCTCGCATTCTCAAAGAGGTGTCCAAGCGGATCGTCGGGCAGGATGCGATGGTCGAGCGGCTGCTGGTTGGCCTCATGACCGGGGGACACATCCTGCTGGAGGGCGTTCCCGGACTGGCCAAGACCCTGGCGGTGCGCACCCTCGCCGAGATCATTCACGCCTCCTTCTCCCGGATCCAGTTCACGCCCGACCTCCTGCCCGCCGATCTCATCGGCACCATGGTCTTCGACCAGAAGATCCAGGAGTTCCACGTCAAGAAGGGCCCGCTCTTCGCACAGATCATCCTGGCCGACGAGATCAACCGCGCGCCGGCGAAGGTGCAGGCTGCGCTGCTCGAGGCCATGCAGGAGCACCAGGTCACCATCGGCGGTACCACCTTCCCGCTGGACGAGCCGTTCATGGTGCTTGCCACCCAGAATCCGATCGAGAGCGAGGGCACCTACCCGCTCCCCGAGGCGCAGCTCGACCGTTTCATGCTGAAGGTCCGGGTCGGCTATCCCAGCCGGGACGAAGAGAAGGAGGTCCTCCTGCGGATGAGCGGGGGCCACGAGATCCCGGTGGAGCGGCTGCTCCAGCCGGGCGGGATACTCTCGGCCCGCGCGACCATCGCCGATCTGTATATGGACCAGAAGGTGGTGGACTACATCGTGGACCTGGTCCGGGCCACCCGGGACCCCGGCACCGTCGGGCTGCTCGATCTCAAGCCGCTGGTCGCCTTTGGCGGCTCGCCCCGCGCCTCGATCGCCCTGGCACAGGCCGCGCGCGCCCATGCCTTTCTCCGCGGCCGCAACTACGTCGTGCCCGAGGACGTCCGCGCCCTCGCCCCCGATGTTCTCCGACACCGGATCGTCCTCACCTTCGAGGCGGAGGCCGAAGACCTCACCACCGACGATGTGGTGGCGAAGGTGCTGGGGGCCGTACGAGTGCCATGACCGCGTGAATCGTGAAACGTGAAAGGTGAAAGGGAATTTCTCCTTTTCACATTTTACCTTTCACAGTTCACGCATTTCCTATGATCACTCCCGAAATCCTGAAACAGGTGAAGGCCATCGAGCTCCGGACCCGGGGGCTGGTGGGCACCCTCTTCGCCGGCGAGTACCGGTCTGTCTTCCGGGGCCAGGGCATGGAGTTCGCCGAGGTGCGCGCGTACGAGCCGGGCGACGACTTCCGCTCGATCGACTGGAACGTCTCCGCCCGGCTCGCCAGCCCCTATGTGAAGACGTTCACCGAGGAGCGCGAGCTCACCCTCATGCTGCTGGTGGACCAGTCGGGATCCACCCGATTCGGCGAGCCGGTCACCAAGGCCGCGCTGGCTGTGGAAGTGGCAGCGGTGCTCGCGCTCGCCGCCGCGTTTCACAACGACCGCATCGGCGCCCTCCTCTTCGCGGACCAGGTGGAGCGGGTGATTCCTCCCCGGAAGGGCCGCCGCCACGCGCTCCGCGTCATCCGCGATCTGGTGGCCTTCCAGCCGGCGGGCCGGCGCACCAACCTGGCGGCGAGCCTCTCCTACGCCAGCCGGCTGCTTCGCCACCACAGCATCGTGGTGGTGCTCTCCGACTTCATCGCCGACGGGTGGGAGCGTCCGCTTCGGCGGCTCGCGGCACGGCACGAGGTCGTGGCGATCACCGTGGACGATCCCCGCGAGCACCGGCTGCCCGACGCCGGCTGGATCGAGATGCTCGACGCCGAGTCGGGCCGCCGCGTGCTGGTGGATACCGGGAGCCGCGACGTGCGGAACCGGGTCTCCAGCCTCGCCGCGCATCGTCGGGAGGAGCGCAGCCGCACGCTGGCCTCGGTGGGCGCGGATGAAGTGCCGCTGGAGACCGGTCGCGACTACGCGATCCCGCTACGCCGCGCGTTCGCCCGCCGGGCGAAGCGGATTCACCGGGGATGATCGCCACGGTCCAGCAGGGCCTCCCGACGGTGGGCGATACCATCTGGATCACCCGCAGCGTGGATCTGCCGTCGGGACGGACGCTCCGCGCGGCCGACTGGGAGGCAGCCGACCCGGTCGAGCTCCTGGGCCCGCCCCGCATCACGCTGGGGGAGGGCAGGGCCGAGATCGCCTATCCGGTAGCCATCTGGCGCACCGGCTCCCACACCGTTCAGATCCCCGGTCCGCTGCTGCTGGCGGCCGATGGCAGCGTGGACTCGCTCCCCGGCCAGACGGTGACCCTGAACGTCGCGAGCGTGCTGCCGCGGCCCGCGACGGACACCACCCTGCGGCCCCAACCCCGCGCGGATTTCGTACCCCGGCCCTCCACCACGCCATTGCCGCTGATCGTCCTGCTGGTCGTGGCGATCGCGATCCTCCTGCCGCTGCACCGATGGTGGCGGCGGCGAGGCAGACCGCTGGTCCGGGCGGCGGGACTCGAGCGCGGCGAGTCCGCGATTCCGCCCCTCGAGCAATGGGCCGATGCCGGGGAATCGCGGGCCGTCGCGGCCGCGGCTACCACCCGGCTCCGGCTCGCCCTCGCCTCACGGCTTCCCGCCGCGCTGCCTTCGCTGGACACCGAGGCGGTGGTGGCCCAGATCGCAGGGCAGCGTCCCGAGTGGCCGGTGCAGGAGCTGGCCGAGGTCCTGCGGCAGCTGGATCGGACGCGGTTCGGGACCGGGACCCTGCCTGACGCCGTGGCGCTCGCGCGTCGCGCGCTCGAGCTCGAGCCCCGGCTCCTCCCGGAGGCGGCGTGAGCTTCGCCCGGCCGATCCTCCTCCTGCTCCTCCTCGCGATCCCGCTCTGGGCCTGGCGCCGGCGGCGGCAGGACGTGCCCGCGGCGCGCTTCAGCGACGTCACCCTCCCCGCGGCGGTGTCGGCCAACCGGTGGTGGGTGGTGCTGCCGCCCGTCCTCCGCACCGCCACCCTCGCCGCGCTCGTCATCGCGGCGGCCGGTCCCCGGATCGGCGGCGACATGGTGGAGATGAAGCAGGAGGGCATCGCTATCGTCATCACCATCGACATCTCCAGCAGCATGCTGGCGGAGGACTTCGCGCCGTCCAACCGGCTGGAGGTCGCCAAGCGGCAGGCGGTGGGCTTCATCCGCGGACGCACCGCCGACCGGATCGGGCTGGTCGCCTTCGCGGGGGAGGCCCTCACCCAGGTCCCGGTGACGCTCGACTATCCGGTGGTGGAGCAGGCGGTGATGGATCTGAAGATCGGGAGTCTGGAGGACGGCACGGCGATCGGGAGCGGACTGGCGACCGCGGTGAACCGTCTGCGCCGCGCGCCGGACAAATCCAAGGTGATCCTGCTGCTCACCGACGGCGAGAACAACAAGGGGCTGATCGACCCTCGCACCGCGGCGGCGACGGCCGCCGCGTTCGGGATCAAGGTGTACACCATCGGCGTCGGGACGATCGGCGAAGCGCCCATCCCAACCGGCCGGGGGCTCGGCGGCTTCCGCTACGAGCTGCTCCCGGTGCGGATCGACGAGCCGCTGCTCCGCGAGATCGCGGCGAAGACCGGCGGCCGCTATTTCCGGGCCCGCGACAGCGAGGCCCTGAGCCGGATCTTCCGGCAGATCGACGCGCTGGAGAAGACGCCGGTGACGGTGACGCGCTACACCCGCTACGACGAGGCCACCAGGCCGCTCATCCTGCTCGGGCTCGGCGCGCTGGCGCTGGAGCTTCTGCTGGGCAGCACGCTGGTGGTGCGGGTCCCGTGATCTTCGACGCACCGCTGCTCCTGTTCCTGGCGCCGGCCGTGGCCCTCGCCGCCGGCTTCGCGGCCTGGCTGGCGCGTGGCCGGCGTGTCCGACTGGCGCGACGGTGGTCGCCGCTGCTCGCGCGCACCGCACGTGCACGCGGTGGCTGGGCCCCGTTCCTCCTTGGGCTGGTCGCGCTGCTCGCGATGGTGGGGCTCGCGGGCCCGCGCATGGGCCGGACCCAGATCACCACCGAGACGCGTGCGCTGAGCCTGGTGTTCGCGGTGGACATCAGCCGCTCCATGCTCGCGGAGGACGTGGCGCCCAACCGGCTCCAGCGCTCCGTCCGCGAGGCCCGGCGGCTCATCGAGGACCTGGGTGGCGACCGGCTCGGCCTCATCGCCTTCGCAGGGCAGAGCTACATCCTGGCGCCACTCACGGTGGACGGCGGCGCCATCCGCATGTACCTGGACGCGCTGGACCCCGATCTCGCGAGCAGTGGCGGGTCCAACCTCCGCGCCGTGCTCGCCCAGGGGACCGAGCTGCTCGGCGCCACCACCGAGGCGGCGGACCGCGTGTTCGTGCTCTTCACCGACGGCGAGGCGCACGACACGCTGAGCGACATCGTCACCCAGGCCGAGGCGTTGAAGGACGCGGGCGTCAGACTGGTGGTGGTGGCGGAGGGCAAGACCGAGCCGGTGCGCATCCCCATCCGCGACTCCGCCGGCACACTCCTGGAGTACAAGCAGGACGTGGACGGCTCGGTGGTGCGGACCCAGCGGCGGGACGACATCCTCCGCGCCATGGTGGACGCGGCCGAGGGCACCCTGGTGCCGAGCGAGGTGCCGGACCAGGCCGGCGCCGTCCGCGACCTCGTCGCCGCCATGAAGCGGAGCCCGACCTCCGAGACCCGCACCGCGGACCTGGTGCCGCGTGCCTGGGTCCCCGTGCTCGTCGCGGCGCTGCTGCTCGCGCTCTACACCATCGCTCGGCCGGGGCCGGCGCTGGTCGGTCTCGCCGGGCTTCTCATCGCCGGCGGCGCAAGCGCCCAACGTCCGGCCAAGGGCGCGCGCGAGCTGGCAGCCGGCGACCCGGCGGCCGCGGCCGCCGCCTTTCTCGCAGAAGCGGGCCGGGGCACCGCACGCGACACCGCGTTCTACAATGCGGGGACCGCCGCCCTGGAGGCCGGGCGGCTCGACGTCGCCCGAGGAGCGCTCGTCGAGGCCGCCAAGTCGCTCGACCCGGCGCTCCGCTATCGCGCGTTGTACAACCTCGGCCTCGCGGATCTCCTCGCCGCCGAGGCCGACACCACCCGGCAGGAGGAGTTCCTGGAGGACGCCGTGGACCGCCTGCGGCAGGCGCTCCTGCTCCAACCCTCCTCCGAGCGCGCCAAATGGAACCTCGAGCTGGCCGATCGCCGTCGCCCGCCACCGCCGAGCGGTGGAGGCGGCGGAGGCGGCGGCACTCCTCCGCCGAGCGGCGGCGGCGGGCAGGAGCAGCAGCGCCAGGGCGAGCGACCGCAGCAAGGTCTGTCGCAGAGCCAGGCGGAACAAATTCTCAACTCCATGGAGCGGCGTGAGCGCGAGACGCGAACCGAGCAGCAGCGCAGGCTCCAGGCGGGGGCCGGGGGAGTGAAGGACTGGTGATCTCCCTCCTTGTCGCATTGGCGCTGGTGCAGGGAATCGGCCCCTCCCTGGAGGCCACGGTGGACGAAGAGCGTGTCTCCGTGGGCGAGGACCTGCTCTATACCCTCCGCGCCGTGAGTCATTCGCCGCTGCCCATGCACGTGAGCATCGCGCCGTTCACCGGCCTCGAGATCGTGTCCCGTAGCGAGCGCTCCGAAGTCTCCATGGGCCATGACCCGACCCGGACCACGGTACTCGAGGTCAGGCTGCGCGCGGTCCGGCCCGGCCGCTGGCAGCTGGGCCCGGCTCGCGCCGTGCAGGGCAGAGACACCGTGGAAGCTCCCGCGGTCGTGGTGGACGTGATCGCGAGTCGTGCCGCCACGGCCTCCACGCTGAGCCCTCGACTCCGAGGCCTGCTGGATCATGCTCGGCCCCCCGTCGCGGGCGAGGCGGCCGTGGATCTGATCGTTTCGGCGAATTCGGTGCGCGTGGGTGAGCAGGTGGATGTGGTCACGGCCGCCTGGTTCCCCCGCGACCTCCGGCTCCAGCTGCGCCGGCCTCCCACGCTCCAGCCGCCGGTAATCGACGGTGTGTGGAGCTATCCGCAGGCCACGCCGGCGGGCATCGCGGCCACGCGCAGCATCGGGGGACGCTGGTACGATCTGTTCGTCGCCCATCAGGTGGTCTTCCCGCTGCTGCCCGGCAGGGTCGTGGTGCCACGGGCCACGCTGAAGTACAGCACTCCCGTCGCCCTCCAGTTCTTCAGCCAGGAGGAGCGCTACGCGCTCAGCAGCAAGGCGGAGACGCTCGCGGTGGCCGCGCTTCCGGAGGCCGGACGCCCCGTCGGCTTCAGCGGTGCGATCGGAACCGGCCTGACGCTGGAGCGGCGCATGAGCCCGAGAGTGGCGCGGGTGGGGGAAGGCGTGGTGGTGGAGCTGGCGCTGAGCGGCGAAGGCAACACGGCGCTGTGGCCGGCCCCCGAGCTCCAGTGGGCTCCGGGAGCGCGGGCGTACAGCGACAAGGTCGAGGAGCGGGTCGGGATCACTGATGGGCGGGTCGGGGGAACCAAGACGTTCCGCTACCTCGTCGTGCCCGACTCCGCGGGGGCGCTGTCACTGCCGGCCGTGACCTATCCCTATTTCGACCTCGGCGAGGCTCGCTATGTCTCCGCCGCCCTGCCCGCGACGGCGATCCCGGTGAGTCCCGGCGGTGGCTCGACGACGTCGACCGCGCTGCCTCCGCCGCTCCTGCGGCCGGTGGGCCCCGGGCTCGATTGGCGGCTGGGTCGGGCACTGCCGGACTGGGCGTGGCTGCTGGTCCTGATCGCGCCGCCGCTCCTGGTCGCCTTGCGAGGTCGGATCACCCTGCCGCGCCGCCGGCGGGGCGCGGCGCCGCTGGGAGATCTGCGAAGCGCCGAAGAAGAGCTCGAGGCCGTCGTACGCACGCTGGTGCCCGACCCGGAGCGTCGCACCGGGGCCGGTCTCGCGGCCGCCGTGCGCGCGGCCGGCGCCGATTCCGCACTCGCGACGCGGCTCGCGACCGTGCGCGAGCGGCTCCTGGCCAGACGGTACGGGCCGGGCACGCGAGGCCCCGAGGACGCGGCGCTTGCCGGCGAGGCCCGAGAGATCGCAACGCGACTCGGCGGCTCGCTCCGCGGTTGGAATGGCCGCAGCCTGGCGGCCGTGCCCATCGCGCTCGCGCTCTGGTCCTCCGGGCTGGTGGCCCAGGCGCCGTCGCCCGAGGCTCTGTACGAGCAGGGCTCGCTCACCGCCGCGGCCGAGGAATTCGCGCACCGGGCCGAGCGCGAGCCCACCGTGGCCGCGCACTGGTACAATCTCGGCGCGGCGTACTATCGGTTGGGCCAGGATGGACGGGCGCGCGCGGCCTGGCTGCAGACGCGCCGCCTCGCCCCCCGCTCCAGCTCCGTGGCACAGGCCCTCCGCATGACACCACCACCGGACGCGACCTCGGCACGGTGGAGCTGGACGCCGCCGGTTTCCCCCGAGGAGCTCCTCCTGCTCGGCGCGCTGGGGTGGATGGCCGGCTGGCTGGGATGGACCCTGCGGCCACTGGTGCGTGAGCGCTGGCTGATTCTGCTGGCCTTCTCCGCCGCCGCGCTGGTCGCGGGTCTGGGGCTCCGGAGCTGGCTCCGGGAGCCGCTTGCGGTCGTGCTGAACCGCAGCACGCTCAGGCTGTCCCCCCACGGTCTCGCGCCCAGCGTCGCCGCGCTCGAGTCCGGAAGCGCCGTGCGGATCATTCGGCGGTCACCGGGTTGGGTGATGGTGGAGGCGCCGGGCACCCAGCGTGGATGGCTTGCGGACGGGGCGGTGGCCGCGGTCGGCAGCTAGATTTTCACGATGCCCCGTCGCATCGCCATTCTCCCGGACGCCGTGGCCGACCAGATCGCCGCGGGCGAGGTCGTCGAGCGTCCCGCCTCCGTGGTGAAGGAGCTGGTGGAAAACGCGCTGGACGCGGGTGCCCGGCACGTGCGCGTGGAGCTGGAGCAGGGAGGCAAGACCCTCGTCCTGGTGAGCGACGACGGCACCGGGATGGGGCGGGAGGACGCGGTCCTCGCGCTCGACCGGCACGCCACCAGCAAGCTGCGGAGTACGGCCGACCTCGTCGGGGTCGGCACGTTTGGCTTTCGGGGCGAGGCCCTGCCCGCCATCGCTTCGGTCTCCCGCTTCAGCCTCACCACCTCCGAAGGGGAAGGCGCCGCGACCGAGCTGAGCGTCAACGGCGGTCGGCTCGACCGGGTAGCCGACGGCGTTCGCCAGCAGGGCACCACCGTGGCCGTTCGCGCCATCTTCTTCAACACGCCTGCCCGCCGGAAGTTTCTCCGCTCGGTCTCCAGCGAGACTCGCGCTGCCCACGAGGCGCTGACCACGCTCGCCCTCGCGCACCCTCAGGTAGGCTTCGAGCTTCACGTGGACGGAAGCTGCCGGCTGGTGGTGCCGGCCGGCCAAACGCTGGAGGACCGACTGCCGGCAGTGTGGGGCTCGGAACTCGCGGCCACGCTGGTGCCGGTGAGCTATGCGGCGGGCGGGTTCCGGATCTCCGGATTCGTCCAGCGCCCGGGCGATGCCCAGCCCACCGGGCGCCGCACCCAGCTCTTCGTCAACGGGCGCCCGTTCAAGGATCCGTTCCTGGTGCGGGCGGCGGAGGCCGGCTATCGCTCCGCCATCCACCCGGGCGACCGCCCGTCGCTCCTGCTGAATGTGGAAGTCGCGCCGGCAGAGGTGGACGTGAACGTCCATCCGGCCAAGCTCGAGGTGCGTTTCCGCGACCGGATCGGCGCCGAGCGCGTGGTGGAGGAAGCAGTGCGCGATGCGCTGGGCGCGCTCACCGCGGCCGTACGCGTCGGTGACTGGCGGCCGGAGGGGTACGGCGCGCGCCCGCCGGAGCTCGCGCGGGGGGAGGTCGTGGACGGGATGGATCTTTTCGTTCCCCCGGACGGGGAGACCATCGCCGAGGCGGTCGCGGCGGAGCCCACGGCGGGCTTCTCCGTGCCGCTGCTGCAGGTGTTCGACACCTACATCCTGTACGAGTCCTCGGAGGGCGTGGTCATCGTGGATCAGCACTCCGCGCACGAGCGGGTGCTGTACGAAGTGGTCATGGCCCAGCTCACCGGCGCGGACTCACCGGCCCAGCGGCTCCTGCTGCCGCTGACACTGGACCTCACCGACGAGGAGCTCGACGCGGTGGAAGCTCACGCCGCGGTCCTGCGGCGCATCGGCTTCGAGGTGGAGCCGTTCGGGGGGCGGGCGGTGGTGATTCATGCGGTTCCCTCACCCCACCCGCGCTTCGACGCGGCGACGTGTTTCCGGGAGACGATCGCCGACCTGGCGCGCGGGCGATTCGGCGGCTGGGCCAACCGCCTGGAGCGGTTCGCGGCCACCTACGCCTGCCGCGCGGCGGTGAAAGCGGGCCAGCGCCTGGACGAGCGCGAGATGCGCGAGCTGCTGTTGCGCCTCTTCGCGACCGACCTGCCGCCCCACGACGTGCACGGCCGCTCAACGATCGTCCAGCTCCCACGGGAGGAGCTGGAGCGCCGATTTGGACGACGCTAGGGTCCCGGTCCTGGTGGGGCCTACCGCCGTCGGGAAGACAGCGGTCGCCCTCGCGCTGTCGGACTATTGGCCGCTGGAGGTTATTTCGGCCGACTCCCGGCAGGTCTACCGACGACTCGACATCGGTACCGCCAAGCCCACACCAAGGGAGCGGGCTCGCGTCCCGCACCATGGGTTGGACATGATTGAGCCGGGCACCCGCTACAGCGCGGGGCGCTTTGCCCACGACTCCGCGGCATGGATCGCGGAGATCCAGAACCGCTCGAGGCTCCCGGTCGTCGTGGGCGGCACCGGGCTCTACGTGCGGGCGCTCGCGGAGGGATTGTTCCAGGAGCCCGATCTCGACCCCGCCCGGCGGCGCTCTCTGGATGCCTTCACCGCGCGACTAGAGCCGCTGGAGCTGCTCCGCTGGGCGGGGCGCCTCGACCCGGGTTTCCGGGGCGGCGGGCGGCAGCGGGCGGCGCGAGCCATCGAGGTCGCCTTGCTCTCTGGGTACTCCCTCACTTGCTGGCAGGAGGCTGCCCGCACGGGAGGCTCCATCCAGCCGTGGTACGTAGTGCTCACCCTGCCGCGGCCGGTACTGCACCAGCGAATCGCCAGGCGAGCGAAAGAGATGGTCCGCCGCGGCGTCATCGAGGAGGTCGCCGCGGTGCTGGCCGAGGGTCACCCTCCGGGTGCTCCCGGACTCGATAGTATCGGCATTCGCGAGGCGGTCGAGTACCTCCACGGCCGTTGCCGACGCGAGAGCGTGGCGGAAGCTATCGCAGTCAACACTCGGCAGTACGCGAAGCGGCAGGAAACCTGGTTCCGCCACCAGTTGGCGGGAGACGTGGTGTCGCTCGACGCGACCCGACCCCCGGAGAGGCTGGCGGCGGAGATCGCGAAGCTGTGGGCAACACGTTCGTGACGCTGGGGCAGATCCGGATAGAAGGCGGTTCTACACTGTGGACACCGGTGCGCTGCGTCCGCCAGGGACCGACTACGAGTTCTTCTGCCAGGATTCACCGCTCCCTTCTGGTAAGCGGTGGACGTACCTGTTCGTCGCTAAGGCGAAGGTGCATAGCAGCAGCATAAGCCCCAGCCCGTTGAGTGAGGCCACCGCTACAGCCAATGGGCTATGGACTAGTGCGATGTCGGCTCTCTCAATCCGGACTACGCCAAGCCGCTGTAGCACTTGGGTGCTTGACGCATAGTTGTAGGCGAGCCCCGCGAGGAGCACTAAGATGACCCAGCGAAAGCGCGCTATCTCTTTAGGAAAGGGACAGCGTGCAGCAGCTACAAATGGTGCAGTCAGAAAAAGCAGGTCATAGGGTTGATGATACACGCTCAAAAGCACACCCGACGCGGTAGCACCATATATGAGACAGGCCTCCAACGGTCTGCATGTCTCGGCCGTGCGGCGCGCCAACAGGGTGTAGGCAGCAATACCTAGAACGAGGGACGCAAGGAGCAGGCTGCCGAGCAGCCCGGGTGTCTGTCCGAAGATGCGACTTACTAAAGCGATCGCATCGACGCGATAGGGGCTCATTATGGGATGGTTGGCATACTGCAGCTGAAAGCTGTCGGTCACACTTGCGAACTGTTTCGCGAACTCGGCAAGCCCGCCAGCCCGGTGGACAAGGACGAGCGACACGGGAACGTTCAACAGCAGTGTAAAAAGGACACCGTAACTCACGGCGCGCCCGCTGCCGCGCACGAGCATCAGCCCGGCAAGAGGCACCCCGAAAGTAGGCTTCAGCAGTGTCAAGGCTAAACCGATGCCGGCGACGATGGGCCTCCGGTTTGCTTGTGAGATTGCTGTATACCCTGCTATGACGATCGCAAAGGTGATTTGCCCCGCAATCAAGCACTGGCGACCAGGCCGACTCAGTACGATCAGCCCAGCGACGATGAGCACCCCTGCTAAGGTCCATGGAACGCCGCTCAAGCGGTGGGAAATGAACGCAAGCAGCAGCACCAGCCCGCAGGTGATGAGAAGGTGCCAATACGCCGCAACCGGCAAAGACAAAGAAGCGAACGGGAGGTGTAGTACGATTAGGCCGGGAAAGTATCCCGCAA
>JBKPGZ010000284.1:0-3867 GCA_046729675.1 Gemmatimonadota bacterium
ACGACCAGGATCGCGGTGACCACGATCGGGAGCACGATCACGGTCTGGACCAGCGAATGGTCGAACTTGACCCGGGTGCGGGTGCGTACGTACACGAACGCGAGCGGCAGCACCAGGAGGAAGGCCGCGATCATCTGGAACAGCGCGTCCAGCCAGACCGGCGCCCCCTTGGGGAATACGGCTACCTGGCCCTTGAACCACTCGATCGCACCCTGCATGTCGGCGGGGGGTTGCGCAGGAACGGGTCCGATCGCCCCCTGGGGCAGGAGCGCGGACAGGCACATGATGAGAATCCCGACCATCACGTAGTACACCGTGAGCCGGAGGACGGTCAGCCGTCCGATCTCGCGCGCCGCGTCGCGCGCGGCCTCACTGCTCTTCTGGGGTGGCATCACATCTCCGGGCTCAAGGGACCACGGCTACGGCGGCGCGGGCGAGCGTCGCGAAGATCTCGTCGCGCTCGAGCGAGCCTTGGTACAGCTCGCCGTTGATGAAGAGCGACGGCGTGCCCCGCGCGCCGCTCCGGTCTGCGCTTGCCAGGTCCTCGCGAATCCGGACCTCGTGCGCCCGGTCGCCCAGGGAACGGCGGAACTGTTCCACGTCCAGGCCGAGCTCGCGCGCGTGGCGCTCGAGGTCGGCGTCGGTCAGCTCGGTCTGCCGCCGGTAGAGGCGGTCGTGCATCTCCCAGAACCTTCCCTGCTCCGCCGCGGCCTCCGCCGCTTTCGCGGCCGCGAGCGCATGCGGATGCGAGGACCGCAGGGGAAAATGGCGAAACGCGAAGCGCAAGTTCCCGCCGAAGGACTTCCGCGCGGCCTGGACCACCGGGTGCAGCGCCCCGCAGTAGGGGCACTCGAAGTCCCCGTACTCCACCAAGGTGACGCGCGCGTCCCCAGGGCCGACCACATGGTCGCGCTCGGACACCGGCGGGGAGAGGGTGCTCATGGCTACGCCAGGTGCTCCCGGACGCCCGTCTCCGCCAGCATCTGGAGCAGCGCGCGCACCGAAGACGTGCTCTCCAGCCGGAAGCGCGCGCGGGTGGAGCCGGGCCCCACCTTCACGCTGATGGCATCGGGTAGCAGCGAGGTGAAGAGGTCCTCGTCGGTGCGGTCGTCGCCGATCGCGAGAATCGTGGTGCGCGCCTCCCGCTCCGACGACATCGGCGCGAGGATCCGGCCCTTATGGACTCCATAGGGCCGGATCTCCAACACCCGGTTGCCCGCCAGGATCTCGACCGGCTGGTTGCTGAGCAGTTGGTTGAGGTGGATCCGGAGCTCGTTGGCCCTCCGGGCGCCGGTCTCGAGGTCGGCCATGCGGTAATGCCAGGCGATCGCGACCGCTTTCACCTCGATGAGCGACCCCGGCGTGCGGGCGGTGATGTCCCGCAGGATGGCGAGCACCGGCTCGCGCCAGGAGGCATGGATGTCCGCGGCCGGCGTCCACTCCGCCTGCCCGGGCTGACGGGACCAGAAGCCGTGCTCCGCGTGGAGCCAGATCGGCAGGCTCCCGATCCACTGCTCCAGCGCCTCGCGCCCTCGGCCGCTGACGATGTGCACTTCGGTATCCGGGCGGCCGGCGAGCGAGCGGAGCAGGTGGATCAGCGCCGCGTCCGGCCGGGCCAGCTCGGGAGTCGCCGTGAAGGGCACCAGCGTCCCGTCGTAGTCGAGGAGGAGCAGGAGCTCGTCGTTGCGCTCGAGCGCCGTCGTGAGCTCATCGCGCAGGGCGGCCTCTCCCGCGGTGGGCGACAGCGCCCTGGCAGCGGGGTCCGTCACCCGCTCGAGCTGATCGAGGAAGGACGACACCCAGCGGTGCACGTCGAAGGTCGCCACCCGCTCGCGGAGCGGGGCGAGCCGCGCCCGGCGCTCCTCAGGCTCCATGGCGAGCGCCCGGAAGATGACCTCCGCGGTGGCATCGGTGTCGTATGGGTTCACCTGCAGCGCTTCGGGCAGCTCCCAGGCGGCCCCGGCGAACTCGCTCAGCACCAGGACCCCGTCGCCGTCGGTGCGAGAGGCGACGAACTCCTTGGCGACGAGGTTCATCCCGTCGCGCAGCGGCGTCACCAGCATCACGTCCGCGGCACGGTAGAGCGCCACCAGGTCCTCCGCCGAGAGTCCGCGGAAGATGTAGTGGACCGGGACCCACCTCGGCGTGCCGAAGGCCCCGTTGATCCGACCCACCAGGCCGTCCACCAGCGAGCGGAAGTCCTGGTACGCCTCGACCCCGGTGCGGGAGGGCACCGCCACCTGCACCAGGCGCACCTTCTCCCGCAACTCGGGGTGGCCCTGCAGCATCCGCTCGAACGACAGGAGCCGGCGGGGAATCCCCTTGGTGTAGTCGAGCCGGTCCACCCCCACCAGGATCCGCACGCTCCCATCCCCACGGAGCGCCTCCGCCTCGGCCTCGACCGCGGGTTCCCGGGCGAGGTTCTGGAAGAGGGTCGCGTCCACGCCCATCGGAAAGACGCCGAGCCGCACTTCCCGGCCGGGGAGCTGAACCCGGTCGATGTCCACCATGAGGCCCAGGATGTCGGTGAGAGCGGTGGCGAAGTGGCGGAGATAGGTGGGAGTGTGGAAGCCGACCAGGTCGGCGCCGAGGAGGCCCTCGAGCAGCTGCCGGCGGGCCGGGAGCGTTCGGAACAGCTCCTCGGAGGGGAACGGGATGTGGAGGAAGAACCCGATTCTCGCCTCCGGAAGCCGGCGTCGGACCAGACCGGGCAACAGCAGGAGCTGATAGTCGTGGATCCAGATCAGGTCGCCGGGCCGGTACTGCGCCACTACCACCTCGGCGAATTGCTCGTTGGCCTGGACGTAGGCGTCCCAGTCGCTGGCCTGGAGGGGGACCTGGTCCAGGAGGTAGTGGAACAGGGGCCAGAGGACCCCGTTGGAGTAGCCCTCGTAGTAGCGGGATACCAGGTCCCGGTTGAGCGGCACCCCGACCAGGCGCTGGGAGGCCAGCTGGGCCTCGAGCTCCGCCTGTTGCGCCGGCGTGAGGTCGTCCCCGGCCCCTGACCAGCCGATCCAGAGTCCGCCGGACTGCTCGTGGGGGCGGGACATGCCGGTCGCCAAGCCCCCGGTGCTCCGCTCCACCTCGACGCCGCCGGGGGTGGGGCGGACGGTGACGGGGAGCCGGTTGGCGACGATCAGGAGCCGGGACATGGGGGAAAGGTAGTGGCGGCAGGGGCGGGCGGTCAGGCGGTCAGGCGGTCAGGCGGTCAGGCGGTCAGGCGACAGTATCAGGGCTGGCGTCCGGACCGCCAGGCCGAGAGATCTCGCCCGATCAGGGACTCGAGCTGGACGATGTCCGCTCGGTATTCCTCCCGCAGCGCCCGCTCGGTCTCCCTGGCGATCTTCGGCTGGCTCACCTGGATATTTCGACTCATGAATGCCGCGTGCAGTCGCGCCGCCCCGGCCGGCAGCAGACGCTTCGCGAGGTCCTTGACCCTGCTGGGGCGGCCGATGATCGCGTGGAGGAGACGGGATCTCGGGACACCCGAGACGTTGTGCCGCACCGACATATCCGGCTGGAAGTCGGGGTCGATATCCAGAAAGGCGAACATCGACTTCAGAAGGGCTCGGGGGTCGGCCTTGAACTCGTCGTAGGTGTACACCCCGATCTGCTCTCGACTGAAGAGTTCGAAGAACCGGCGCAGCTGGGCGCCGTAGAATCCGCGCTGCTTGTAGTGGAAGATCGGGTGCCAGTTCGCGGCCGTCCGGCTCGGCTCGGCCGCAAGCCCCTCCTCGAAGGATAGGGTCTCGCGACCGTCGCGAACGAGGTGGCGGTACGCGGAGTAGGCGCGATCGACGGGGTCCCGTAGCACCGCGATCTGGGGGAGTCCGGCCTCCCTCGTGAGCGCCGTCTACGAGTCGCTCG
>JBKPGZ010000285.1:0-9354 GCA_046729675.1 Gemmatimonadota bacterium
GTCCTTGAGCGTGCGCACTACGGGGTTCACCTCGCTCGACGTCAACACGAAATCGCCGGTGACGGCTGCCCTTCCCGCGCGGGTGGGCTGAAAGTTGATGACAGTGGCGACCCCCATTGCGGGGGGAACCTCCATGCCGCCGGACCGAACAGGCTCCGCCCGTGGTACGCTCACCTGGTAGACTCCGCCCGTCACAGTGCCGTGCTGGCCGAGCTCCTTCGCCAGAGCGTTCGTATCAAGGGGAAAGGCCGCCCGCTGCGGTGCTGGTGCCGCGCCGGGAGTCTTGGTGGTCCCGAGCGCTGACCGGATCGCCTCCGCCACCTTCACTCGATCGCCGTGCCCCTCGATGTGGAGATACATCACCCGGGGCGTCTCGTGCTGGAGATGGTTGTGGAGTGCCGTCTGGCGAATCCCGGCCTCCTGCAGCTTGGCTATCACGGCAGTTACTTCGGTCTCGGTGAGGACGAGATCACCCATTGCCATCGACTCGCCGGCGGAGCCGGGCGTGCGCTTGAACGCGACCCAGGAACCGAGCGCCAGGGCGGGCTTCACCGCCACGTCGCCAACGGTGACCCGAAGGTCGCTTCGCGGGAAGCTGTACTTCTGGACCTCGCCCGGCTGCGCTTTCCCTGGCCGCCCGATAGCGCGATCAACTGCCGACCAGTCTCCTCCGGCATCCTGCGCGTGCGCCGGGGTGGGCCATAACCCGAGAGTGAACACTGGAACTGCAAGCGCGAGAATTCGCGTTTGGTACCGCATAGAGACGCTCCATCAAGTCGTTACCACGATCGGCACGCCGAGACCTGGCCGGGCCGCCTGCCGTGGCGTTGGGCCCGGCATGATCGTCCAGCGGTGAGCAGGCGAGAGCCGGCGAGCCAGACGAGTCCGGCTATGACGGCAAGCTGGAACCATGGTTACGTTGCGGTCAACCCTGGCCGCTCAACGGTCAGGCCGGTTCCAGATCGCGTCGCGGAGAGCCTACCGGAGGATGAGTGCAGGAGGATCGCGTAGACGCGAAGGGCGTCGGCCTCGCCTTGACGGCGGCCGTGCTGTTCGGGGCGAGCGCACCGGCGGCCAAGGGCCTTCTGCCAGGTACGAGGCCGCACGGGAGACGCGTCCGCATGGTCATTCCAGCCTGAGGATCCTAAGCGTCGGCTGACCGCGGACGTTTTCGAGCGGTATGTAGAGGAATCCGGTGGCGGGATCCACGGCCACCGAGTGGGCATGCGGGGCCCGATACTCAGGCAGCGGAGCCAAGGTCTTGTCGTGCACTTCGAACGCCGTGATCACGCCCGATTCGGCCGCGACGTACAAGCGACCCCGCACGGGATCCAGGTCGAGGACATCGGGCTCCTCCCCGACCGGGTACAGGTGTAGGATCCGCCTCTGGCGCAGATCGAGGATCCCCAGCTTGGCGTTGTCCTCGCCGGTCACGTAGATGAGCCGGTGCACCGCGTCCAGGTAGAAGCCGTGGGGATGCTCGATCCCCGGGAGGGCAATCCGGTCCGCGATGGAGTCCGCAAGCGGATCAATGGCGACGAGCTCGTTCCGCGTCTGTACGGCCACCCATATCCGCCCGGCGACGGAGTCATACTGGGTGTTCCCTACCTCCCCGTCCAGAGGAATCGGTGGGCGAGCGCTCGAGGACGGCACGTCGATGACCAGTTCCCGTTGTCCGTACTCATCCGACACGAAGAGCTTGTTCGAGACCGGAGCGTAGGCCAGGCCATCGGGAAAGCGCCCGCCTGGGACACGGGCCAGCACTCGCGGATCGCGGCTGTCCAGCACCGCGACTTCACGACTGCGGCTGAGAGCCGCGAACACCCGCTGCACCGCCGGGACGGCGCGCACGCCCGTTACTCCGGGCAGGTCCGGCACTCGGGCGACAACTCGACGCGTCCGGACATCGAACGCAAGGACCTGACCCTGGCCCATGTGCGCGATCCAGAGCCATCCCGTCGTCGGATCCAGGCTCTGGTAGTCGAAGCGCGCCGGCCTGCCGGGCAGCGGAACGTCGGCAACGACTCGCCACTGCGGTGTAGCGCTCGAATCCTGCGCAGTCGCCTGAGCGCTTGTCAGTGACAGCAGGAGAACAAAAATCGACCGAGCTACCATCGGAGTTGCACTCCGCCATACACCCGGTGATCGGGACGGTCCTCCACCGATCCCGCGACGCCGGCTGCGAAAGCCCCAAGCACGCTCATCGTCTGCTGGAGCTTCCAGCGAAACCCCACGCCGCACAGAACGCCCTGGTCGGTGAGGTCGGCATCGCCGCTGCCGTGGCATTCTCCCAGCAGCTCGAGTGACGGCCGCGCCTCGTGGGCAAGCGCCAGACCGTACAGGATTTCCTCCGTTCCCTCGCCGCGCTGGTAGCCCACCTCTGCGTTGAGCGACGCCGGACCGGCATCCCAGGCGATCTCGATCGGTAGCAGCACTTCCGTCTTCGACTCGGCAATGCCTTTTTCCTGCGCGCTTTCCGAACGCCCCAGGGTGAGCTGAGGGTACGTGGAGACGGCAACGCTTCCTGGCTGTGCAAATCGCCATTTGACGCCCAGCACCACGTTGCCCACCCCTGTTCTCGTCGGCTCAGCCGGCGCGGTCGCCACGCTCCACGGCACTTCGAGCTTCAGCTGCAGGCGCGCTCCGACACCCAGGTTGGCATCGATCCGGGGAGCATCGTACACCGTGCCGCCGGGCTCCCGCTCGGCTTCGACCGACACGTTGAGCTCGACATGACCGGGGCCGGGTGTGCCGGCGTCGTCGGTCTCGAGCGGTGGGCCGCCTTGCGCCTGTACGGAACGCGTGGCGCCGAGGCACGTCAGCACCAGCACCCGCGCGACTCGGGTCAATGGAAGCCCGTGAGCGCGACCCCGATCAGACCGGCCGCGATGATCACCAACGGTTCCGGCAGGCGACGCACTTGGGTCAGCACGAGCAGGGTCGCGACTGCAATCGCGACGGTCGGACCATCGATGATCGCACGACGGCCCAGAACTACTACGGCGCCGGCAATCGCTCCTGTGGCGGCCGCGGTCACGCCGTCCACTGCCGCCTTGAGGTGGCTGCTTGCCATCACGCGATGAAATGACGGCGCCGCGAGCACGACCGCCAAATAGGTCGGGAGAAACATGCCGACTCCGGCCAGGACTCCACCCACTGGTCCGGCGACGAGATAGCCGATGAAGGCCACGGTGATCACCACCGGTCCCGGCGTGATCATGGAGACGGCTACCGCATCGAGGAACTGACGTTCGGTGAGCCAGCCATACTCCCCGACGGCGCCGCCGTGCAGGAACGGCACCACGGCAAGGCCGCTGCCGAACACGACGATGGAGGCCTTGGCGAAGAAGCCGAAAATCTGCCCCAACAGCTCGGTCGATGCCGGCCCATGAAGCCCCGTGATGAGCCACCAGGGGGCAATGGCGGCGGCCGCAGCGCCTGGTGCGGAGATGCGACCGCGCCAGGCCCTCCAGGCGAGGACCACAACGCCGCTCAGCCCGAAGACCCAGAGGATCTCCGCCTCGACCCAGGCGACCACGATCGCGTTCACCAGCACGACGGCCCAGAGCAGAGGGTCATGCCCCACGCTCGACCGGAGCAGCTTGCCGGCGCCCCTGGCCACGATTGCGATGACCGCGGCACCGATACCGTAGAACGCTCCCTGCATCCACGAGATCTCGCCGAACCGGATGTAGAACGCGGACAAGGCGAGCACCATCAGGAACGAGGGTCCGACGAACGCCAGCCCAGCCACCGTCGCGCCGAGGACTCCCCAGCGGGCCCAGCCGAGATACATGGCGAGCTGAGCCGCCAGCGGGCCGGGCGCCAGCTGCGCGAGCGCCAGCCCCTCCTTGTACTCCTGGACGGTGACCCATCGGCGGCCCACTACCAGGTCGCGCTGCATGGCGGCAGTCAGCGCGATGGGGCCTCCGAATCCGAAGGTGCCGAGTCGCAGGAAGTAGGTCGCGAGGGCGGCCATGGAGACCTTCTGGTACCTCGACGCGCCTATCGCGTCGTCCGCTGAACCCATGCGTAGATTCCGTCGTAGATCGTTTCGGTGTAGCGGAGCAGCTCCTGATCGTCCCGGATCACCAAGCCTAGACCCCGGATGATGGCATCGAGTCCCGGCGCCTCCGGGCTGCGGAAGCGATCGTCGTCCAGGTCGGCATCGTGCACCATCGTGGCGATCTCATCCAGCGCCGCGTCGCGGATCCGGTACTTCTGCAGGATGGTCTCGAACGAGCAGCGCCCCTCGTGGTGGCCGAGCTCCACGCCGCGCATGTCGAAGGGCGTGCCTCCCAGGGCGGCGGCGGCCTTGGGGTCGGCCGCAAAGGCAAAGGTTGCCGCCGGATCGATGAACCGGCGGATGAGCCACGCACACGCCGTGCGGTCGATGTGAGGGCAGGGCCTAGTGACCCACAGCATCGGCACGGCCTCCCGCTCCTGACGGCTCCGGGAGTGCTTGGGCGGCCGCCCGAAGTGCTTCTTCCGCCGCGCGCCGACCCGCTGCACGGAAGTGGTCCCGGCGCAATTCGAGCCGAAGCGCGCGCTCGAGTCCGGCAAGCTGCCGGCGGGCATGGTCGAGACGGCCGGCGCGGGAGGTCCGAGGCTTGGCGCCAAGGCGGCGGAGCGCCTCCGCAGATTCGGCGATCGCAGCGTATCGCTGGTCGGCTGCAGCGCGGAATTGCGCGACGATGGTCTCGTCCTGATCCAGACCGAGACTCGTGGCCTCCCAAATGAAAGCCGTTCCGCCCTGCTCCTTGATCTCGTCTGCGAGCCACTCGAAGGCCTCGCGCGTCTTCGCATCCGAGGGGAGAAGCCAGACCGCGTCGTGCAATAGTGTCGCGCCTAGCCGCTTGAGCCGACGCCAGGCGGCGAGACGGGGGCGGGAAGGCTCACGCGGCAGGCGGTAAGAAAGGGCGACCCAGGGAATTCCGACCATGCCCCTATGTGTAACCATGGTTACTTGGAGTGTCAATGGCGGTATCGCTTGAGATCCGCTTGACGCCCCGGCGCTAATTCTTCAGTCGTGGGTGGGGTGGTCGTCGGGCCCGATGCGAGACGAAAGGAGCTCCGATCTCATGCGATGGCCGATGCAGGCAGCGGTTGGCACGGGACTGCTGGTGGCGTGCACGACCGAACCAGTGCCAACGGAGCCGGACGGGCTCCAGATCGTCTCTTCCGAGACGGCGCTGGCCTCGAATACCTGGACTCCACGGGCCGCACGGCCCGGCGCAGGAGTGCTCTACCAGACCTTTGCCGGCACCGCGCCGAATGCGGCCGGACAATCGGTCGTCTATGTGTTCGGAGGCACGGACGATCAAGGGGGCACGGGCTTCCAGAGCAGCGCGTACAACGTATCCACGGACACCTGGTCCGGAGGCCTGGCTCGCGTGAGCGCCTTCGCGGCGAACGGGGTCGGCAAGATCGCCGACCGGCTGTACTTCTCCGGTGGCTACAACGAAGTGGCGACGCCGGGCAGCTTCACGAACCTGCATTGGGCCTACGATTATGCCAATGACCGGCTGATCGCGAGGGCTCCACTCCCGATCTTCGGCGCCGAAGGCGTCAGCGGTGTCATCAACGGCTACCTGTACGTGCTCCCCGGTGCGTGCTCCGGCAACCTCTATCCGGCCGATCCGCGCTACTGCGCGGAGGAGCCCACCCGCCGTCTGTTCCGCTACAATCCGGCGACGAATATGTGGGTATCGAAGCGGCAGGCCCCGCACGTGCACCGCGCAGGCGCCGCTGCCGTCATCGGTGGCAAGTTCTACGTGGCCGCAGGGTTCAACGGCTTCGATCCGGTCAGCGCGCTGGACGTCTACGACCCGGCGGCGAACTCCTGGCGGACGCTGGCCCCGGTTCCCAAGGCGGGCCGCGCGATCGGGGCGGTGTTGCAGGGGAAATTCCACGTGCTGGTCGGGACCAGCCACTACGCATACGATCCGGCGGCCAACCGGTGGCGGACGCTCGCACCTTCGCAGTACTCGCACGACGCGCTGCTCAAGGTGCAACTCGATGGACGGGCGCACCTGCTTGCGGTAGGAGGGGCCCACGGCCCACAGCTCGACATCGCCAATCCGAGCGAGCTGTATACGCCCTGAGCGGCACTGGGACGAAGCGGCGACTAATGAGCTTTGCGAAATTCGCTTAACAGGTTTGTCATCCTGAGGGAGCGAAGCGACCGAAGGATCTTGCCGCCCGCGCTCGAGTCATTCCGGGCAAGATCCCTCGCGGTCGCTCGGGATGACAAATCCTTGTTAACCGACTTACGCGAAGCTCATCAAGTGGAGGGCTGGGTCGCCCGGGCGGACGGTCCGAGCACGAGATCCGCGAGGTTGCCGTCACCCCGCGCGGCCGGAAGCCCCTCGCGTTCCCACTCGGCATAGCCCCCGGACAACTCCAGCACATCGGTCAATCCGCGTGCATCCAGCAGGCTCGCCGCGATCGCCGAGCGAGTGCCGCCCTGACAGTGCACCACCAGCGGTCGCGCCTCCGGCAGCTCACCGATGCGATCGACGATCTCCCCCGCGGGAATATTCGGAACACCGGGGATGTGGCCCGCGTCCCATTCGGCGCGGCTCCGCACGTCCACCACCGCGGCGGCGCCCTTCTCCATCCGCTCCGCCAGCTCGCGCGCGGTGATCCGGGTGATGGTGGTGAGCGCGCGTCCGGCACCGGTCCACGCACCGAGCGCTTCGGCGCCGAAGCTTCCCGCGACCCGGTCGAGCCCGATCATCGCGAGGTCGCGCAGCGCGCCCTCGGCTTGGCGCCCGTCGGCCTTGGCGCAGAGGAGGTGGACGTCCCGGTCGTAGGGCAGCACCCAGCCGGCCCAGGTGGTGAAGGAGTTATTGAAGGGGAGATTGATCGTGCCCGGGATGTGTCCGCTGGCGTACTCGGCCCCGGTGCGGGTGTCGACCACCAGGCCGCCGGCATCCATCACTTCGACGATCTTCTCCGGCGCCATCGGCGCGGGCCGGGGCAGTCCCCCAAGCAGGCGGGGGCCCTCGCGGTTAAGGCGCTTCATGGTACCGAAGTACTTGGGCGGCTCGGGCTGCCCCGCCAGCACCATGCGGGCGAACTCGGCCTCGTCGGTCACCCCGAACGCCCAGTTGAATCGCCGCTCGTAGCCAACCGTGCTGTGCGGGATCGCGCTCAGTCCCTTTCCGCACGCCGAGCCGGCGCCGTGGCCCGGCCAGATCTGGAGCCAGTCGGGCTGCAGCTTGAAGCGCTGGAGACTGCGGAACAGGGTGCGCGCCGCGGCGTCCATCGTGCCCCCCACGCCGGCCGCGCGCTCGAGCAGATCCGGGCGGCCAACGTCGCCCACGAAGACGAAGTCGCCGGTGACAGCGGCGATCGGCTCGGTGGCCGCGGCGCCGTCGGTCACCAGGAAGGTGAGGTGCTCCGGCGTGTGGCCCGGGGTGTGGAGCGCTTGGATCGAGATATTGCCCACCGCGAAGCGGTCGCCATCGTGAAGCAGCATCGCGCCGTCAGACGCCGCGAAGGCATAACGCCACCCATCGCCGCCCTCGTCCGAGAGGTAGAGCTTCGCCTTGGCGCGTGCCGCGAGCTCGCGGGCGCCGGAGCAGAAGTCGGCGTGGATGTGGGTCTCGGTGACGTGGGCGACGCGAAGCTGGAGCGAGGCGGCGAGGGCGAGGTACTGGTCGACATCCCGGTTGGGGTCGATGACGAGCGCTTCCTTCGCCTCGATACACCCGATGAGGTAGCTCGCCTGCGCGAGCTTGGGGTCCCAGATCCGGTGGAGCAGCACTAGCGGCGACCCGGCCGCCGGAACATGGGCCGCCGCTCCTCGTCCTCGAATTCGACTCTCGGCCGACGGGGACCGGACGGCCTCTTCTCCGAATGCTTCGGCTCGGCTGGAGGTGGAGGGGGCGCCGACTTGCGCGCGGCGGGCGGTGCAGCCTGAGGGGCCGGCGGCCGCCGCGACACGTGCAGCTGCTCGGCGGCCGGCGGCGGCTCCTTGGCGCGGGCCTCCCCGCCGCTGGTGGCGAGCAGACCCATCGCCGACTGGGCCGCGACCTTGATCGTCTGGAGCGCGGTGTCGATCGATTCGCGGAGCCGCGCGTCGATCCGGGGTCCTTCGGCCGCGAGCACCTCGCGCACCAGCGCCCGCGCCGTGTCGGCGCCCACCGCCAGCCCCAACTCGGCCAGGCGGTCGCAGACCATCTCCACCGTGCGGACGCTCGGCTCGTAGGCGCCGATCCGCTGGGTCGTCTCGCTCATCGCTCCCTCCGAGTCACTGCTCCAGCGCGCGCCACAGGTACCAGCACGCGACGGAGCGGTAGGGGCGCCAGCGCTCGGCGCGGCGCTCGATGGTGATGGCGGCCGGCAGGCGACGGTTGCCGAAGGTGAGCGCGAAACCCTTGCGGATCCCGAGGTCGCTCATCGGCAGCACGTCCCCGCGGCCAAGCCGGAACATGAGCAGCATCTCCGCGGTCCAGCGCCCTACTCCACGCACCTGCACCAGCCGCTCGATGACCTCTTCGTCGCCCATCAGCCGCACCCTGCGCATCGTCGGAACCGTCCCGTCCAGGCTCCGCTCGGCGAGGTCGCGGAGCGCCGCCGTCTTCGCCGTGGAGAGTCCCGCGGCGCGGAGTCGCTCCGGGGGCGTGGCCAGGATATCGCGTGGGGTGGGGAAGCGTTTCGGGGCGTAGAGCGCCTGCACCCGGCCGAGGATAGTGGCGGCGGCGCTGCCCGACAGCTGCTGGTACACGATGGCCCGGGCCACGGCGGCGAACAGGCTCTGCGTCCGCCGGGGGCGAAGGAGGTAGGGACCCACGCGCTCGATGAGCGCGCCGAGCATGGGATCGGCGTCCGAGAGGTGCCGGCACGCCAGGACCGGATCGTAGTCCAGCCCCGAGGTGACGACGGGTCGGGCGGTCATGGCTCAAAGATAACGGGGGCGTGCGGTGGCCGCGCCGATGAGTACGGTCGCTGCAAGGACCAGCAGCGTGCCGGCGAGCTGCCACGCCGTCGGACGCTCCGGAAAGAGCGGCAGCGCCAGCAGCCAGGTGAACGCCACGCCGAGGGTGCTCAGCGCGGTCACCGGGGCGGCACGGTGGAGCGAGTAGGCGCGGGTCATGGCAAGCTGCGCGCCCCCGCCACCCAGGCCGGCGCCGAGCAGGTACAGCCCGCTCCGCGCGTCGGGCCAGGTCCACGAGGGTAACGCGAGCAGCAGCATGGTGGCGAGGGCCACGAGCGAGAAATGGAGCACGACCGCCTCGTGGCTCTCGGCGGGACCGATGCGGCGGAGCCAGATCATGGCCAGTGCGTAGAAGAAGGCGCCGCCGGTGGCGACCGCGGCGCCGGGCGCCGCGGGCGTGTAAGAGGGGG
>JBKPGZ010000286.1:0-8727 GCA_046729675.1 Gemmatimonadota bacterium
CCCGGGCGGTTGGTGTGGGGGGTGTGGGGGGGTTTTATTGGGGGGTAGGGGGGGTGGGGGGGGGGGGGGGACCCCCCCCCCCCCCCCCTTACCGCCTTACCGCCCTACCGCCCTACCGCCCTACTCGTAGATCTCCGCCGCCGCCGTCCGCCACACGCACGCCTCGTCCCCCCGGCCGCGGCAGCGATCATGGAGCATCGCACCCTCGAACCCGGTGACCCGCCGCAGCAGCTCGCCGTACGCCGCACCGTAGAAGTCGCACGCCGAGCCGTCGGGCAACGCCCGCACCGAGAGCGGCTCCGCCATCCGAACCTGGACGCCCTCGGCCACCGGGCCCAGCTCGCCGCCGAACGCCCGGCGCGCGAGGTGCGCGGCGGAGCGCTGGGAGATCCGCCGGGAAAGCCCGCCGGCGCCGGATCGGGAGAAGGTCCACGCCGGCCGCGCGTGCACCTTGGTAGCGTACCGGGCCGCCCGCCGGCCGGCGTCGGCAAAGGCCAGCGGCGCGTCGGCCCGACGCCCCACCAGCCGCAGCACCGAGACCACCTCGTCGAAGTCCACCCCGCCGTCCTTCTCGGCCACCTGCCGGTACCGCTGGATCTGCGCCGCCACCGTCGGGCTCAACCCCAGCCGGCGCACCACGATCTCCTCGGCCAGCTCGTCGAGACCGTCCTCGAGCGGGGTGTCGAGGTTGCGGATCGCCTCCAGCAGGCTGAGCGGAATAAGGGCCGGAACTGTCGCTGATGTGGGCACAGTGGGTGGGCGGGAACTTAGTGCGGGCTCCAGTTGCTAACCAGGGGTCCCTTGCGTCGGGATGGAGGCTCCGGGACATTCCCGCATGGCCGAGCCTTCCGCCCCCTCAGTGCGCTCCTTCGACGACGAGGCGCTGCCCCACCTGGATGCGCTGTACCGGGTGGCGCTTCGGCTCACGGGCGACCCGGCGCAGGCGGAGGACCTGGTGCAGGACACGATGCTCAAGGCGTACCGATCCTGGCGGCAGTACCGCCCGGGCACCAATGCCAAGGGCTGGCTCCTCACCATCCTCCGGAACACGTTCATCAACTCCTATCGGCGGCGGAAGCTGGAGCCGGTGGCGATGGACCTGGAGGCGGTCGAGCCCCACGCGCTCTACCGCGCGGTGGCGACGGCCGACCCGGAGGGCAGCTTCTTCGGGCAGCTGGTGGACGAGAAGGTTCTCGAGGCGGTGGACGCGCTGCCGCCCGAATTTCGCGAGGTGCTGGTGCTGAGTGACGTGGAAGGATTGCGATACGCCGAGATCGCGGAAGCGCTGCAGGTGCCGGTGGGGACGGTGAAATCGCGCCTCTTCCGGGCCCGCCGGTTGCTGCAGGCCCGGCTCTACGAATACGCGGTGGAGATGGGCTACATCAAGCCGAGGGAAGGCGCGCATGGGTGACCCGATAGACTGCCGCGAAGCGAAGGAGCGTCTCACCGACTACCTGAAGCAGGAGCTGACGCCCGACCTCGCGGTCGAGGTGCACGAGCACCTGGTCCGCTGCCGCAGCTGCTTCAGCCGGGCGAAGTTCGAGGAGACCCTGGTCCAGCTTCTCGAGGCCCGCGCCCGGCGGGTGACCTGTCCCGACGCCCTGCGCGAGCGGATCTGCGCCCTGCTCCGCGCGGAGGCGGAGCGGAGCTGAGCGCCGGCGCGCTCGCCGCCGCGCTCGCCGGATCGGCCGCCGCGGCGCTGCTGGCGCACCGCGCGGGGACCCTCACCCGGTCCGGCACGGTGGCCGCATGGCTGGTGGGAAGCGCGGTGCTCGTGGGCACCGGGTGGCAAGGCGGCGGAATCCTCGCCGCCTTCTTCGTGTCCAGCAACCTCGTCTCCCGCGGCGCGCCCCGGCCCGTCGGCTTCGACCCCAAGGGCGAGCGGCGGGATCACCGGCAGGTACTCGCCAACGGAGGCGTTGCCGCCGCCGCGGCCCTCCTCGGCCTTCACTACGAGGCGCTTGGGCTGTGGCTCGTCACCGGCTCCCTCGCCGCGGCCGCGGCCGATACCTGGGCCACCGCCCTCGGCGCGCGGAGCACGGCGCTGCCGCGTCTGATTCTCGACGGCCGGCTGGTGGCGCCGGGTACCAGCGGCGGCATCACCCCGCTCGGCACCGTGGGTGGAGCGGCCGGCGCGCTCGGCGTCGCCACGGTCGGCGCGCTCGCGGCGGGAACCCCCGGCCTGCTTCCGGTCGGAGCGCTGGTAGGTTTCGGGGGGATGGTCCTCGACTCCGCGCTCGGCGCGGGGGCCCAGGGCCGGTTTCGCTGTCCCCGGTGCGCCGAGTCCAGCGAATGGCCGCGGCACCGCTGCGGAGCTGTGACGATCCACGAGGGAGGTCTCCCATGGCTGGACAACGACGGGGTGAACCTGGCCTGCTCCGCGGCCGCGGCGCTCGCCGCCGGCGCTGCCTGGCGCTGGCTCTGCCCCTGCGTCTGAGCCATGACCGCGGCAGCTGAGCTCGACCGCGTCGACGTCCTCGTCGTCGGGACCGGGCCGGCGGGCAGCGCGACCGCGCGCCTGCTGGCGGACGCCGGTCGTTCGGTGCTCGCGGTGGACCGGGCCGAGTTCCCTCGCGACAAGCCCTGCTCCGAGTACATGAGCCCCGAGGCGGTGCGCATCCTCGATCGCCTCGGGGTGGTCGGCGCCCTGGAAGCGGCCGGCGCCGTGCCGCTCGCCGGCACCGCGGTCACGGCGGCCCGGGGCGCGCGGCTCCACGGCCGTTTCGCGCTCGCGGGTCGCCGGCCGTTCCGGCCGACCGGCCTGTCGGTGTCGCGCCGAATCCTGGATCAGCATCTCGTCGTCTCGGCGCGTCGGGCCGGGGCGACCGTGCTGGAGCGGACCGCGGTGGAGTCGCTGGTGTACGATGCCGCCGGCGTGGCTGGTGCGATGGTCCGCGACGACGACGGGCGCCGCCGGACGATCACCGCGCGGCTCACGGTGGGCGCGGACGGCCTCCGCTCGGTGGTCGGCCGCCGGCTCGGCGGGTGGAGCCAGGGTGGCCTCCGCCGGGTGGCGTTCGTCGCGCACGTGGAAGGCGTGGACGGAATGGGCGACTCCGCCGAGATGTTCGTGGGGCGGCGAGGGTACCTCGGACTGAATCCCATCGGCGGCGGTCGGACCAACGTCGCGCTCGTGGTTCCGCTCCGCCGGGCCGGCGCCGCCCGCGGCCGGACGGAGGAGTTCTTCCTCGAGGCACTGGCCGACTTCCCCGGCGTCAGTCGCCGGGTCCGCGGGGGCCGCCTGGTGCGTCGCGTGCTCGCCACCGGACCATTCGCCGCTCGGTCCGGGCGGGTTCTCACCCACGGCGCCGCGCTCGTCGGCGACGCCGCCGACTTCTTCGATCCCTTCACCGGCGAAGGGATCTACAGCGTACTCCGAGGGGCGGAGCTGCTGGCTGAGACGGCGGACGCGGCGCTGGCGCGTCCGGGGCGAGTCACGGCCGATGCCCTGGCCCCGTATCGTCGATCCCGTCTTCGCGCGTTCCTCGGCAAGTGGGCCGTCGAGCGGCTCATCGCCTACGGCATGCTCTTCCCCGACCTGTTCGACCGCGCCGTGGATCGCCTAGCGCGCCGCGGTCTCGCGCACACCCTGGTCGGAGTGACGGGCGACTTCGTCCCGGCGCGGGCGGTGCTCAACCCGGTTTTTCTCGCCAGGATGCTCCTCTGAACGCCATCGACGTCGATCCGGCCCAGTTCCGAGAGCTCATGGGACGATTCGCCACCGGGGTCACCGTGCTCACGGTGAACGGCCCGGGCGACCGTCCGGTGGGGATGACCGCGAGCAGCCTGGCGTCGGTGTCGCTGTCCCCGCCCCTGGTTTCCGTCTGCGTCGACCACCAGGCCGAGCTGCACGACACGATTCTGGCGTCGCCGGTGTTCGTGGTGAACATTCTCGAGAGCCACCAGGAGTCGCTCTCTCGCCGGTTCGCCGACCGCCACGAGGACCGCTTCGACGGCGTGGGCTACCATCGGAGCCCCGATGGCCTGGTGCTGCTGGACGGAGCTCTCGCTCACATCGAGTGCGACCGCTTCGCCAGCTATCCCGGCGGCGACCACACGATCATCATCGGCCGCGTGATCGGCGGCTCCACCGGGGAGGGCCGGCCGCTGCTGTACTACCGCGGCGGGTACGGAGCGCTCGGATGACGACGGGACCGCTCCGCGTCTCCTCGCTCGGCACCGAGCTGCTCGACGATCCCGGCTCCGATCCCGCGACGGTCACGCGCTCGCTCCGCAACGTGGCCCGCGCCAACCGCTGGTTCGGGGGCGCCGCCGCCGCGCGGTACGGACTGGGGTTGCTGCTGCGTGGCCTCAACCCGGGTCGACCGCTCACCCTCCTCGACCTCGGCACGGGCGCGGGAGATCTCCCGCGGCGCGCCGTCGGCTGGGCCCGGCGACGCGGCCACCTGCTGTGCCCTCTCGGCCTGGAGCTGAGCCGTCCGGCGGCCGTGCTGGCCGTGCGCGCCGGCGTGCCCTGCGCCGTGGCCTGCGCCGGCGCGCCACCGCTCCGGGAGCGGTCGGTGGACATTATCCTGGTGAGCCAGGTCGCCCACCACTTCAACAGCGAGTCGGCCATGCGCCTGTTCCGTACCTGCGACGCGCTGGCGCGGGTGGGGGTCGTGATCGCCGACCTGCGCCGGGGCCGGCTGGCGCCGCTCGCGTTTCGGGTGGGCGCGACGGCGCTCGGCTTCGATCCGGTGACCAAGGCGGACGGACTCACCTCGATCCGGCGAGGCTACACGGCCGCGGAGCTGCGCGAGCTGCTCCTCGCGGCCGGCGTGCGGGCACGGGTGGCGAGGCGACCGGGCTATCGGCTGGTGGCGACGTGGCGAACGGACAGGTGTCATCCCGAGCGCAGCGAGGGATCTTGCCCGCCCCGGCAAGATCCCTCGGTGCGCTCGGGATGACAGACGACGGTGATAATCGCATGAGAACCGTGGATCGCACCCGCATCCGCGCGCCGCTGGAGCGCGTATTCCAGGCGGCCGCCGACGTGGAGCGCTGGCCCGAGCTGCTGCCGCACTATCGCTGGGTCCGGATGCTCGAGCGCCGTCCCGAGGGGGGGCTGGTCGAGATGGCCGCATGGCGTCCCTTCGGCCCGGTCGGGTATCCCACCTGGTGGGTGTCGGAGATGCGGGTGGATCGCGCGGCGCCGGCGGTACACTACCGCCACGTCCGCGGCGTCACGACGGGAATGGACGTCGTTTGGCAGTTCGTCCCCACCGACGGCGGCATCGACGTGAGCATCGTGCACGAATGGCGCGGGCCTGCCTGGCCCCTGATCTCGAGGCCCGCCGCCGACCTGGTGATCGGACCCGTGTTCATTCACGGCATCGCCACGCGCACGCTCTCGGGGATCAAGCGACACGTCGAAGCGGCGGAGCGCCGGTGAGCGCACGCACCCTCCTTCGTCGCGTCGTGGTGACCGGAATCGGAGCGGTCACCCCTATCGGACTGGGCGTCGACGGCCTGTGGGAGGGCCTGCAGGGCCGCCGCTCCGCCATCCGCGCCATCACCCGGTTCGACCCCAGCGTGTTCAAGTCCCGGATCGCCGGCGAGGTGGACGGGTTCCATCCCACCGACCACATCGAGGAGCGCCGCGCTCGCCGGCTCGACCGCTACTCGCAGTTCGCCATCGCGGCGACCAGGATGGCCCTTGCGGACGCGCAACTGGACCTCCGGGGCGAGGACCGCGACCGGGTCGGCGCGATGATGGGCACCGCGCTCGGCGGGGTCGCCTACGGCGAGACGCAGTACCGCGCCTTCCTGACCGAAGGGCCGCGCGCGGTGGATCCCGCGCTCGCGCTCACGGTCTTCGCCGGCGCCGCGAGCTGCAACATCGCCATCGAGTTCGGCTGCACCGGACCCAATGCCACCAACGGCATGAGCTGCGCGTCGGGCGCCATCGCGATCGGAGAAGGATTCCGCGCCATCGCCCGGGGCGAGGCGGATGTGATGATCGCCGGGGGGTCGGAGGCGCCGCTCGCGCCGCTCTGCTTCGGCGCCTTCTCCATCATCCGCGCGATGTCCACCAGGAACGACGACCCGGCGCACGCGAGCCGCCCGTTCGACGCGGACCGCGACGGGTTCGTCATGGCGGAGGGCTCCGCCGTGCTGGTTCTGGAGGAGCGGGAGCGCGCGCTCGCCCGCGGAGCGCCCGTGTACATCGAGATCTGCGGCTACGGCCTCACCAACGACGCGTACCACATGACCGCGCCCCGCCCCGACGGCAGTCAGGCCGCGCGCTGCATGCGTAACGCGCTGGCGGAGGCGGGGGTCGCCCCGGCGGAAGTGGGCTACATCAATGCCCACGGCTCCTCGACCCCGCTCAACGATCCCACGGAGGTCTCTTCCATCAAGCAGGTGTTCGGGGAGCACGCCTACCGACTCGCCATGAGCGGCACCAAGGGCTACTACGGCCACGCGCTGGGGGCGAGCGGCGCATTCGAGGCCGCGATCTGCTCCCTGGCCAGCCAGCGCCGGTGGTTCCCGCCCACCGTGAACCTCGAGCGGCCCGATCCCGCCTGCGATCTGGACCACGTCACCGGCGAGGGCCGCCGGCTCGATCCGGAGTACGTGCTGAGCAATTCCTTCGGCTTCGGCGGGATCAACGCGGCGCTGGTGTTTCGCAAGGCGGACGTCTAGATTCGCCGCCGATTCGCGACCCTACTACGGAGCAACGGAATGCCTTCCCTGTTTCGCCGCTCGCTCGCCGAGCTGCTGGGCACCTTCGCGCTGGTCTTCTTCGGCGCCGGCGCGGTGGCCAGCAAGTACTTCCCCGAGGCCACGTACGGCATCTTCGGCGTGGCCGTGGCCCACGGCCTGGTGCTGGCTGTCATGGTCACCGCGCTTATGGGCATCTCGGGGGGGCACCTGAATCCCGCGGTCACGCTGGGCCTGGTAGCGGTCCGACGGACCGACTTCAGGACCGGGCTGGCATACATCGTGGCCCAACTGCTGGGCGCCGTCCTGGCGGCCCTGCTGATCAAGGTGGTCTACCCGCTTGGCGTGGTGCGCCCCATCTCCCTGGGCACCCCGACCATCGCCAACACGATCCAGTTCCAGCAGGCCGTGATCATGGAAGGCGTGATGGCCTTCTTCCTCGTCTCCGCCGTATTCGGCACCTGCGTCAACCCCAGCGCGCCCCGGCTCGGCGGCCTCGGCATCGGGCTCACCCTGATGTTCGATATGCTGGTAGGCGGGCCGCTCACCGGCGCGGCGGTGAACCCCGCGCGCGCCTTCGGTCCGGCGCTGGTCTCGGGGCAGTGGGTGGGACATCTGGTCTACTGGATCGGACCGATTGTGGGTGGGGTGCTCGCGGCGCTGCTGTGGGAGTATGTGCTGTTGAAGGATGTCAAGCGGGAGGCGTAGCGCCAATGGGAAGGGGTAATCCGGCAGGGAAAAGCTGTCACCCTGAGCGCAGCGAAGGGGCCATACTCGATATGGTCCCCTTCACTTCGTTCAGGGTGACATCTCCGTCATCTTTTCGGTCGTGACACCTTCTCCACCGCCTTCCTGGCCCGCCGCACCAGCATGACCGCGTACCCGACCAGGATGACCGCGGTGACGACGTACGCCACCACCATGTAGCCTCCGTTCTCAGGCGGCATCGAGCCTGCCCTCGTTCTCCTCCTCCGCCAGCGCCAGCCCGTAGCGGATCGTGACCAACCCGATATAGAGCACCAGGAACACCAGGGCGGAGACCAGCAGGGTCCGCAGCATCTCCGGCGGCAGCGACGGCGCGCTCGGCTTGAGCACGATGGGCTGCGGGTGCAGCGTCCGGAAGAGATAGACACTCAGGTGAATGAAGGGCACCAGCAGCAGGCCCAGCACGCCCACCACCGCGCTGAAGCGGGCGCGCTCCCCCGGGTCGTGCAGGGCGGCGCGGAGCGCCAGGTAGCCGACGAAGAGGAAGAAAAGGAAGAGCGTCAGGGTGAGCCGCGCGTCCCAGGTCCACCAGGTGCCCCAGATGGGCTTGGCCCAGATGGGCCCGGTGGTCAGCATCACCACCCCGAGCGCGACCCCCACCTCCGCGGACGACTCGGCCAGCCGGTCGAGCCGGCGGTCGTTGAGCCAGAGGTAGAGCCCGCCGCAGATCCCCACTACCGAGAACGCCAGCAGCGCGTTCCAGGCGGCGGGCACGTGGAGATAGAAGATCTTCTGCGCCAGCCCCTGGCGCAATTCGGTGGGAGTGAACTCCAGCGCGAGCACGTACACGCCGGCGAGCGCCAGCAGGGCGAGCAGCGTGATCGCGGTCCCCGCGCGCACGTAGGCGCGCGCGGCCGTTGCGCTCATTCGTCCACCACCGAGGCGAAGGCCATGGTACAGAGGGTCACGAACACCACGTCGTAGAGGGCGAGTAACCTAAGCCATCCCATCATCTCACTCAACGGACGGTCGGCCAGCAGCCGGGCCGTCACCTGCACGGCGCCGATGAGCGGCGGCACCATGAACGGCAGCAGGAGCACCGGCAGCATCAGCTCGGCGAAGCGGGTCCGCACCGCCATCGCACTGAACAGCGTGCCCACCGCCACGAACCCGATCGTCGCCAGCACCGTGACGCCCAGCAGGCCGGGCAGGGCGTGCCCCAGGTCCACGTTGAAGAAGAGCACGAACAGCGGGAGCGCGATTGCCTCGACCGTGCCGACGAATGCGAGGTTGGCGACCAGCTTTCCCAGGAAGACCGCGCCCCGCGGCACCGGCGCCAGCAGCAGGCCGTCGAGCGCC
>JBKPGZ010000287.1:0-6310 GCA_046729675.1 Gemmatimonadota bacterium
CCCCACGATGGAAGCGCCACCGGAGACCATCGTAGCGGTCGAGACCGACCAAGCCGCTCCGGCGCCCGACGCCGGCGCATCGCTGTCTGAGAAGGCTCTGCCGTCTCCAGAAGCCGAGCTCGAGCGCCTGGATGGCCACCAGTCACACCAGGCAGCAACGGATCATGCTGAGCCGGTCATCGTCACCGCTGCTCCGAACGGCACCGATGCGGCGCCGACCGAGTCCGTGGAAGACGAGGCAACGAGGCTATCCCACCAGTCCGAGTCGAAGCCCGAGGTGACCACATGACCGAGACCAAGCGTTTGGGGCGGGGACTCGAGGCGCTGCTCGGCCCGGTCTCGCGCGAACAAGCGGAGGCCTCCGGCTCGCTGCGTGAGCTGCCGCTCTCGAGCGTCAAGCCCAATCCGTACCAGCCCCGCACCCGCATAGACCAGACGGAGCTGACCGACCTGGCGAACTCGATGGAGGCGTCCGGCCTGCTGCAGCCGGTCGTCGTTCGTCCGCGCGACAGCGGCTTCGAGCTCATCGCCGGCGAGCGGCGGTTGCGGGCAGCCCAGCAACTCGGCTGGGCCAGGATCCCCGCTGTCGTAAAGGACGTGGACGACCGTACGCTGCTCACCCTCGCCCTGATCGAGAATCTCCAGCGCGACGACCTGTCGCCTATCGACGAGGCCGCCGGCTACCGCCGGCTCGGCGAGGAGTTCCAGCTGGGTCACTCGGAGATCGCCAAGGCCGTCGGCCGCGACCGCTCCACCATCGCCAATCTGCTGCGCCTTCTTCAGCTGCCGCCCGACGTCCAGACGCTGGTGCACGAAAAGCGGCTTTCCGCGGGACATGCCCGGGCTCTCCTGGGTCTGTCCGATGCCGGCCGCCAGTCGGCCCTGGCCGCGGAGGCGGTGGAACAGGGGTGGTCCGTGCGCGAAGTCGAGGCCGCCGTCGCCGGGAAGCGAACCCTTCAGCGCCCCGGGCGGCGTCTCACCGCACAACCGGTGGTCCGAAACGCCGCCGCCGACGTGAAGCGGGTGGAGGACGCGCTCCGCAAGCGGCTGGGCACCGACGTCCGGGTCACCGCTCGGCGTCGGGGCCGCGGACTCGTCTCTATCAGCTACTACTCCAACGATGATCTCTCCCGCCTGCTGGAGCTGATACTCGGCGGACCGTTCGAAGGATGAGGAGCAGGGCCCGGGGGGTGACCCTCGTCGTCCAGCGGGACGGGGCGACGCGGTCCCGGACGTTGCGCTTCCCCCTCTGGGCGCTGCGGCTGGGCGCGCTCGTCGGCGCCGCCCTGCTGGCGGCCCTCGCCCTCATGGCCGTGCTCTACTTTCCGGTCGTGCGCGCTGCCGCCCGGGTTCCCGGGCTGGAGCACAAGGTCGCCCGGCTGGAGGCGGAGAACGCGATGGTGCGGCAGCTCTCGCTGGCGCTCGACAGTGCCGAGATGCGGTACGAGCAGCTGCGGGGCATGATCGGGGCGGACATCGTTCGCGACCCCCTCGCCACCACCTCGAACCTGCCGCGTGCGCCCGCGCTGCGTGCCAGGGTGGGCGACGAGGTCAGGCCGCCGGGGCCAGGCCCCCCCGTCCCCCGGGAATGGCCACTCTTCGAGCCGGGGTACGTGACCCGGGGGCAAGTCCTGCTTGGCGCGGCCGACAAGGACGAGCCCCACCCAGGGCTCGACATCGCGGTGCCTGTCGGCACCCAGGTCAGGGCCTCGGGGGGCGCCACCGTAAACCAGATCGGCGACGACCCCGAGTACGGTCTGTACGTCCTCCTCGATCATCCGGAGGGATACCAGACCATGTACGGACACCTTTCGCGCATCATCGTGACAGACGGCCAAAACGTCGAGGCCGGCGAGGTCATCGGCCTAAGCGGGAACAGCGGAAGGTCCACGGCGCCGCACCTCCACTTCGAGATTCGGCAGGGCGGCACATCACTGGATCCCAGGACCATGGTCAAACAGGGGGGTTGATGGGGATTTTCTCCAATCCGGCGCGGGACGAGCAGGGCAATGAGCTCAAGCGGCGGCGAACCGATCAGATACCGTTCTCCATCATCGCCAGCGACATGGCGGTGATCGGAGATCTGGAGACCGAGGGCGTCGTGCGGATCGAGGGGCGGGTGAAGGGCGACGTAAAGGTCGGCTCCCAGATCCTGGTGGCCCAGGGCGCCACCATCGAGGGAGACCTGCACACCCAGGAGGCGGTCATCGCCGGAACGGTGACCGGTGCGATCCACGCTACCGACCGGGTAGAGCTGCAGGCCACGGCCGTCGTCGCGGGCGACATTCACACCGCCCGAATCGCCATCGTCGAGGGTGCCAAGGTCGCGGGCGAGGTCAAGATGGACGTCCCAAAGGCGCCAAGTGCAAGTCTGCTGACGAAATGATGGCGGCTTGATGTCGGAACTCGAATGATGCCGCAGGCTCCTTCGCCTCCCGAAAGACGCCGATTTCGTGCGCTGACAGCGGCATGCCTCTATGCTGTCGGCATGGTGTCGGTTGCATCCTGCCAGAAGACCGAGGCCGCCTCAGGCCCCCGAGTCGGTCTCATCACGCCCGGCTCCGTGGCCGATGCCGCGTGGAACTCCGGCGCCTGGGAAGGCCTCCAGATGATCCGGGACTCGCTCGGCCTCGCCATCAGCCACGTGGAGGCGCGGACCCCATCGGACCAAGCCGAGGCCCTGCGGACCTACGCGGCTCAGGGCTACGATCTGGTCTTCGCCCACGGGTTCGAGTTCCAGGAGCCCGCCGAGCGGGTCTCCGCCGAGTACCCCCGGACGATCTTCATCATCACGTCGGGGCGACGCGCCGTGGGCAATGTGGCGCCCCTGATCTTTCGGCTGGAGGAGGCGAGCTACCTGGCCGGGATGGTGGCGGGAGGACTCAGCAAGAGCCACGTCCTCGGGTTCGTGGGCGGCATCGAGCTCCCGCCGATCGAGGCCGCCTACCAGGGCTGGGTGAACGGCGCCCGCGCCGTGGACCCCGACGTCCGGACCCGGAAGATCTATCTCAACAGCTTCGATGACGCCGCGGCGGGCCGGGAGGCGGCCCTGGCCCTGATCCGGGTCGGTGCGGACATGTTCCACCACAACGCCGACGCGGCGGCCCTCGGGGTTTTCCAGGCCGCCAAGGAAAGCCGGGGGGTCTTCGTGTTCGGTTCCAACGACGACCAGACCCACCTGGCTCCAGACCGGGTGGTGGGCAGCGCGGTCATCGACCTGCCCCGCGCCTTCCTAGCCGTCGCGCGGGAAGTAAAGGAAGGGACCTTCCAGCCGAAGGTGGAGGCCTTCGGTCTGGCGAGCGGGGTGGTCCGGTACGTCCCCAACCCCGCGCTCGAGTTCATGGTGGACCAGACCCTGCGCTCGCGGCTCCAGGCCGCGGCCGATTCGATCGCGGCCGGGACCCTGCTGGCGGCGCCCAGACCCGCTTCGATGCAGGCCATGGCCCGGTGAGCGGCGCCCCACTGGCCGACATCGTCGCCTACGCCGACGAGTTCCTCCGGATCCGCGAGGTCGCCGACGAGCGCAATGCGGTCAACGGGCTCCAGGTGGAGAACAGCGGCACGGTCAGCAGCATCGTGGCAGCCGTCGACGCCTCCCAGGGGACCATCGCGGACGTGCCGCCGGCATCGCTATTGATCGTGCACCATGGCTTGTTCTGGGACGGAAATGTCCCAGTCACCGGTCGCCGGTACCGCCGGCTCTCGACCCTGCTGGAAAACGACGTCGCCGTCTACTCCGCTCACATTCCGCTCGACCTTCACCCCGAAGTGGGAAACAACGTGGTCCTCGCCGATCGCCTGGGGATCGAGGTGGAAGGGTGGTTCGGGGACTACAAGGGCAGCCCGATCGGGGTCTGGGGCTTCGCCCCGGCCCGCCTCAGCGCCCGGGACACCTTCGTCAGCGAGGTGAACCATGCACTCGGGACCTTTGCACCGGGCGCACGATTGATTCCCGGTGGCCCCGACCGGGTCTCTCGGGTGGGCATCATCACCGGGGGCGCGGGCAGCATGATCGGCGAAGCGCGCAACGCCGGCCTCGACACTTACATCACGGGGGAAGGACCGCACCACACGTACTTCGACGCGGTCGAGTGGGGTCTCAACGTGATCTACGCCGGCCACTACGCCACCGAGACCCTGGGTGTCCAGGCGCTCGCCTCTCATCTCGGAGACCGCTTCGACCTGGAGTGGGAATTCCACGACCATCCGACCGGCCTCTGATGCCGGCCCTGGAGCTGCGGGCCATCCATCGAAGGTTCGGCTCCGTGCACGCATTGCGCGGGGCCGATTTCACATTGCTGCCGGGCGAGGTGCACGCGCTTCTCGGCGAGAACGGCGCGGGCAAGACGACCCTCATGCACATCGCGGCGGGCCTCCTCCAGCCGGACGAGGGCGTCCTGCTCGTCGGGGGAGTGGCCCGGCCGGGGTTTTCGCCCCGCGCGGCCCGCCGGCTGGGCATCGGGATGGTCCACCAGCACTTCACGTCGGTGTCGGCCTTCACGGTCGCGGAGAACGTGGCGCTGACGGCGGGGTGGCCCGTCGCCCCCGACCCGCTCCGCCGCCGGGTCAGGGAGACCAGCGAGCGGGCCGGTCTCCCGCTCGACCCCGATGCCCGGGCCGAGCAGCTGAGCGTGGCCTTGAGGCAAAGACTCGAGATCGTGAAGGCGCTCGCCGCGGAGGCGCGGATCCTCCTGCTGGACGAGCCGACTGCTGTCCTGGCACCGGCGGAGGTCGGCGATCTCCTCCGCATGATCCGCCGTTTCACCGCTCAGGGCGGCTCGGCCGTGCTCATCACCCACAAGCTGGACGAGGCGCTCGCAGCGGCGGACCGGGTGACCGTGCTGCGGCGGGGGCAGGTCGTGCTCACCGGTCCCGTCGCCGGCACCACGGCGGCCGAGCTTGCCGTGGCGATGATCGGTGAGGGAGCCGGCGACGAGAGGACAGAGACGCCGGCCCCGAGCCCCGGGAGGGACAGCGGGTCGCTGGTGCGACTCGAGGGCATGGACGTGGCGCGGGAAGGTGGGCTCGGCATCGCCTTGCGGGCCGCCTCGCTCACGGTCGCCGGGGGCGAGATCGTCGGCATCGCGGCGGTGGAGGGGAACGGGCAGCGCGAGCTGCTGCGCGCGATCGCCGGCCGGATCCATCCGCTCCGGGGCCTCCGGCGGGTCACCGAGCCGATCGCCTTCGTACCCGAGGACCGCACCATCGAGGGATTGATCCCGGAGATGACGCTCACCGAGAACGTCGTCCTCGGATCTTCGCCCTCCGAGCCCTGGATCCGCGGGCGGACGGTGGACTGGCGCGCCGCCGAGGGGAGGACGGCGGCCCTGCTGGAGGAGCTGGCGATATCGGCGCCGGGGCCCTGGGTGCCGGCCTCGTCGTTGAGCGGCGGCAACCAGCAGCGGGTGGTGGTGGGCCGGGAGCTCTCCAGGCGGCCGTCCGTCGTGGTCGCGGAGAATCCGACTCGAGGGCTCGACATCCGGGCCGAGGCCACCATCCACGCCTGGCTTCGCCGGGCCGCCTCGGACGGCGCTGCCGTCGTGTTCTACTCCAGCGATCTCGACGAGGTGCTCGCTCTCGCCAGCCGCATCGTCGTTGCGAGGAGAGGCACCTTGGTCGAAGCGGCGCCCGGGGCGACCCGGGACGAGCTGGGCGCGCTCATGCTGGCGAGCGCCTGAGGCCCGGGTGCGCGCTTCGGGGTGGGTGGTGGGTGCGGCGGCGCTCCTGGCGGGGCTGATCGTCCTGGCCGCCGGACTGGAGCTCGCGGGGTACGACTCGGGCGCGGCCCTGGGCGCGCTCTGGTCCGGCGCCTTCGGCTCCTGGTATGCGCTCACCTCCGCGACGCTGGTGCGCGCGGTGCCGCTCATCCTCATCGGGCTCGGGCTCGCGCTCGCCTTCCGCGGCGGCGCCTTCAACATCGGCGGCGAGGGCCAGTTCTACGCCGGCGCGATCGCCGCGACCTGGATCGGGCTGAGCGTCGGAGGGCTCTCCTCGGCACTCGCGGTCGCCGCGGTATTAGCGGGCGCGGTGCTCGCGGGCGCGGCCTGGGTGGCGATTCCGGTGCTGCTCCGCGTGCGCTTCGGCGTGCTGGAGGTGATCAGCACCCTGCTGCTGAACTTCGTGGCCGAAGCGGTGACCAGCCTGCTGGTTCAAGGACCGCTCCAGGAGAGCCAGCGCATCTATCCCCAGAGCGATCCCATCGCCGCGTCGGCGCGGCTGCCGCTCCTGCCGGGCACCCGTCTCCACGCGGGGCGTCTGCTGGCGCTCGCGGGCGCGGTGCTGCTGCAATGGGTCTTCGCTCGCACGCTCT
>JBKPGZ010000288.1:0-1549 GCA_046729675.1 Gemmatimonadota bacterium
GTACACGGTGCCGGCGGCGAGCGCGATCGCCAACGCGGCGGCCCAGGCCCGGCGGCGGAACGCGAGCGGCGCGTTGACGATCACGACGAGCGCATAGGCGAACCCGTCGGGGTCGCGGCTACCGGCAGGCCAGTTGGCGCCGTCGCCTGAGAGGATGACGCAGCTCACGGCGATGGCGACGACGGCAACAACCGCGTCGATGGCCATCAGGGTCCCGGTCCGGGCTCGCAGCCGAGGACGGCTCGTCACTCCTGCGACGGTACCGAAGCCCCGTCCGTTGGTCGTCACTCTCGAGCAGTACTCGCGGCCAGCGCCCGAGGATGACGGACAACCACGCGCCCGCTCGACGACTCCTCCACGCCGCGTCCGTACCGTCGGCAGCTAGTCGGCATCGGACCCCGGTGCTGCCCAAGGAGAGGACATCATCCATGTCAGTCATCGCACTCGACGGTCTCACCAAGCGCTTCGGCGACATCGTGGCCGTCGACGGCCTCACCGTGCAGCTCGGGCGCGGCCGGGTCATCGGGCTCCTCGGGCCCAACGGCGCCGGCAAGACGACGACCCTGCGGCTGCTGCTCGGACTCGTCGCCCCGACCTCCGGCTCGGCCACCATCGACGATCGGCCCTATCGAGCCCTCGATGAACCGATCCGTCACGTCGGCGCCGTGCTCGAGGCGACGAGTTTCCACCCCGGTCGCCGGGCCCGCGACCACCTGCGCGTCCTCGCCACCACCGCCGGGATCGCGGAGCACCGCGTCGACGAGGTGCTGGCCGGGGTCGGCTTGGATCGCGCCGCCCCCCGACGGGTCGGCGGCTTCTCGCTCGGGATGCGTCAGCGGCTCGGGCTCGCCGCCGCGCTCCTCGGCGATCCCGACGTCCTCGTCTTGGACGAGCCCACCAACGGCCTCGACCCCGAAGGCATCCGCTGGCTGCGCGATTTCCTGCGCGCCTACGCCGCGTCGGGACGCACCGTGCTCGTCTCGAGCCATCTGCTGGCCGAGGTAGCCCAGACCGTTGACGAGGTCGTGGTCCTGACCGGCGGCCGACTCGTCGCCCACACCCCGCTGGCGGAGCTGCTGCGAGGTCGCACGGTCGTGCGCGTCCGCACCCCGGATGCCGCCGCGCTGCGGGCCGCACTTGACGCTCGCGGCATTCACGCCGAGCTGTCGACCGCCGACCTCGTGCTCGCCCACGGCGCCACCAGCGAGGCCGTCGGGCGGGCCATCGCCGCCACCGGCCTCGTCGCCTACGAGATCTCCCAGCAACACAGCGACCTGGAACAGGCCTTTCTCGACCTCACCACCACCACGACGACAGGAGCCCCCCGATGAACAACCTCATCCGATCCGAGCTACTCAAGCAGCGCACCGTCCGCCTTCCGCTGATCGCCGCCGTAGCCGCCGCCATGGCCGGCGCGCTGACCGCCATCGCCATCATCACCACCGCCGGACACGCCGGCAACCCGCCCCTCGACCGTCACAGCCTCACCCAACTCGTCCACGGCCCGTTCGCGATCGTGGCCGGTGCCGCGCTGCTGCTCGGCATCCTC
>JBKPGZ010000289.1:0-6721 GCA_046729675.1 Gemmatimonadota bacterium
CCCACCAACCAGACCCGCTTCCTCACCTTCACCCGCGCCGGCGTGGAGCTGCCGTCGGCGAGCGGCGGAGTCTCCCGCTACAAGACCTCCATCATCGTTCTCATCGATCACAAGCCCGGCATGCTGGCGCTGACGCTTCAGGCGTTCGGCGTCGGGGGCGTGAACCTGATGGCCCTCCAGTCCCGGCCCGAGCGCTCCGCTCCGTGGACCTACCGGTTCTACGTGGACGTGGACGGCGCGGCCACCGATCCGCGGGTGGCGGAGGCTCTGGAGGAGGTCGAGGCGTTGGCGGTGCGGGTCGTGGTGCTGGGGACCTACGAGGCCTGGGTCGAGGGCTCACGGCTCTCCGCGCCGCCGCCGACCCCCGCCCATCACACGCGGAAGCCGGAGATCCCACTGGTGGATCGCCGGCGCGCCCCGGACGGGAGCCGGGTCCAGGTGCGTCACCTCGTGTTCGGGGGCGAGTCGCCGTTGCTGATCGCGGGGCCCTGCTCGGTGGAGAGCGAGGCGATGATCCTGGAGACGGCGGACGCGGTGGCGAAGCTGGGCGGCGACATGCTCCGCGGCGGCGCGTACAAGCCGCGCACCTCGCCCTACGACTTCCAGGGTCTCGGCGTGAAGGGGCTGCGTTACCTCGCAGACGCGCGCGAGCGCACGGGGTTGCCCGTCGTCACCGAGGTGCTGAGCTGGGAGGAGGTCGCGGTCGTGGCCCACTTCGCCGACATGCTCCAGATCGGCGCGCGCAACATGCAGAACTTCAGTCTCCTCCGCGCGGCGAGCCGGAGCGGCAAGCCGGTTCTGCTGAAGCGCGGGGCGGGCGCCACGATCGAGGAGTGGCTGATGGCCGCCGAATACATCCTCGCCGAGGGGAACCCCAACGTGGTGCTCTGCGAGCGCGGGATCCGCACCTTCGAGCGTGCTACGCGGCACACGCTGGACCTCAACGCGGTGGTGATGGTGCGGGAGCGGACCCACCTGCCGGTGATCGTGGACCCCAGCCACGCCGCCGGGCTCCGCTCGTTGGTGGTGCCGCTCAGCCTCGGCTCGCTGGCGGCTGGCGCATCGGGCCTGATCGTGGAGGTCCATCCCGACCCCGCGAGCGCGATGAGCGACGGGGCGCAGAGCCTGGACCTCCCTATGTTTGCGGACCTGGCCGCCCGCGTCCATCCGGGACGAGACACGAGGGCGAGACTGGCCGTCGGTTCCTGACAGCGTGAACGGTAAAAGGTCAAAAGTGAAAAGGGGGCCCGCCGATGGCCCCCTTTCACTTTTCACCTTTGGCGTTTCACCGCTGTCACGGCACCGTCGGCCGCCTGCGCCCCACGAACACCCGATAGATCAACAGCAGGAGCATCGCGCCGATGATCGAGGCGATGATCCCGGGACCCTCGCCGGGATTGGCATACCAGCCAAGGGCCCGGCCGATGAATCCGGCCAGCAGCGCGCCCGCCACACCGAGCAGCATGGTAACGAAGAACCCGCCGGGGTCCTTGCCGGGCATCAACAGCTTGGCGATCGCCCCGACGACCAACCCGATGATCAAGGTCCACAGGATGCCCATAATCCCTCCAAGGTGGGCCGAACATATACCAGAGGTCCGTCGCGGACATCTGTGAGCAGGCGCACAGGACGGAAAGTGGGGGTCAGGATTCGCGGTCGCCGATCCGGGCCGTCACGGTCTGCCTCTTCCGGTCCCGCATGATGTCCAGCTTGAAGCTTTCGCCCGCTTCGTAGCTGCGCAAGATCCGGAGGAGGTGCGAGGGGCCGGAGGGCTCCCGGCCGTCGACTTGGAGGACGACGTCCCCACCCCGCAGGCCCAGCGCCGAGTCCTTGGGAGCACTGATTACCAGCACCCCTTCCTCGGTGCCGAAGTAGCGGCCCAGATCGGCGTTGAGCGGGGCCAGCTCCAGCCGGCCCAGGGGGGAGCCGCTGAAGAACTGCCAGTGTGGCCCCGCCATCTCGAGCCGGTCCATCAGGTCCGGGGAGGGAACGACCCGAGCGCCCCCGACCACCTCGGGGCCGCGGTAGGCGAAGGTGAAGCGATCGCCGTCCCGGGTGACCAGGTCGGGCTCGTCCGCCGTCACCACCGACGCGGTGCGCCGCTCCTTGCCTCGACGGTACTCGACCGGCACCGTGTCGCCGGGTTCCAGCCGGGCGGCCAGCTCGATCAGCCGGAGCCCGGGAAGCGACTGCCGGTCCCGGTCCCCGCCCTCGGCAGCGCCGCCCGCGAGCACCGACTTCCCATCTAGGCGGGTGATGATGTCACCCGATCGAATGCCGGCCTCGTCGGCCGGGCCACCCGGGGTCACGGCATCCACGTAGGCGCCGATGGAGTCGGTCTCCCGGGGGCGGAGGTTCACCTTGATCCCGAGCCGGGCCCGCCGGTCCATCATGATACGGATCAGCCGGTCGGGGGCGCGCTCGAAATGGACCACCTCCGGCTCCTGGGCGGTGATGACGGGGACCGGGGCGGCCAGGCCGCCGAAGGCGAGCGCGGCACCGAGGATCGCTTGCTGTCGCATGGGGACCACCTCCGGGGCTAGAGCCCCACGTTGCTGGCACGAGTCACGTGCACATCTACCAGGGCATCGAGCAATCCCACCCGCTCGCGCCACAGCCGGAGGAGCTCGGCATCCCGCGCCTGCTGCCCCATCATCTCGGCCATCTCCAGCTCGCGATCCACCCGGGCGATCCGGTCCTCCAGCTCCTGCGCGATCCCGGCGGTCTGGCCGTCCATCACCCGGCTCTCGGGATCGATGCGGTCTAGGGCCGACTCCAACACCTGGGACCGCGCCATGGCCTGCTGGATCTCGGCCGGATCCAGACCCGTCTCGTTGGGCCGGAGGCTGTTCACCCCCACGGCCAGCGCCACCGAGGCGGCAGCCGCGAGCCCCGCCAGTCCGCCGGTCCGAAATCGCCTCCACCGGCGCTCGGCGCGAAGCTGATTCCGCACCGACGGCCAGCGCTCCCGTGAGGGCCGCAGGGCAGGCAGCGCTTTGAGCCTGGCCACCCGCTGGTGCAGCCGCTCGAACTCGGCCCGGCAGAGCGGGCATACTTCCAGGTGCTCCCGCGCGGCGGCCTCGCCCGGTTCGGTTCCGGGGTCCCTCAGCGCGACCAGGGTCTCAATCGACAGGTGACTCATACGATCGCCTCCTCGCCGAGCCACCGCCGGAGTCGCGCGTGCGCCCGGGCCAGTTGCGACTTGGAGAAGCTCGGCGTCCTGCCCATCATGCCCGCGATCTCGTCGTGGGTGTAGCCCTCAACATCGTGCAGCCACACCACGGCGCGGGAGACCTCGGGCAGGCGCTCCAGCGCTGCCTCGAGGTCCATCCGGAGGTGGGTGTCGTCCTTCCTCCGGCCGACCACCTCCTCGTGCAGCTCGTCAGTCTCGCGGTACTTGTTCCGGCGGAGCCGCATGAGCGCCTTGCTCGCGGCGATAGTCCGGATCCATCCCCACAGGCTCCCCTCCTCCCGGTAGCCGCGGATGCTCCGGCAGACCTCGAAGAAGGTCTCCTGGAGCACGTCCTCGGCGTCTTCGGTGGTTCGGCAGATCCGGCGGGCGAGGTTATAGACGGGGACCTCGAATGCCCGATAGAGCGCCTCGAGGGCGGTTTCGTCTCCCTGCCGAGCTCGGGCGACTACGGAGTCAGCGTCGGCAAGGAGATAGGAATCCATAGCGATGGTCCGGGACATGGTTGCCTAAAGATGCGTGGGTGTGGGAGATGGTTGCAGCGGCCCCGCCGCTCCGCGCCCGCCCCCGGCGGTCCCCCGCCCTACCCCCAACCCCGCCGGCGGACAGTCGGACCCCACCTCCACACCGCACACCCCGGCGGACAGACGGACGGAAGTACCTTCCGCCCGTCCGACTGGGAGGGGTAGAGAGGTGAGGCGGACCGCCGGGGCGGGGACGGGACGGGCGGGGGACCGCCGGGGCGGTGCCGGGATGGGTCGGGGTCCGACTACCTTCTGTCAAATGACCGCCCCTCCCTCCGACTGGCTCCACCACCTCGCCGACGAGGCCGACGCCGCCTACCTGTACCGGGAGCTGGCCCGAGCCGAGTCCGACGCCTTCCGGGCCGACCTCTATCGCCGGCTCGCCGAGGTCGAGGATCGCCACGTGGACATGTGGCGGGAGCTGATGGCGCGGCAGGGGCACAACGTGCCGGTGCCGCCTCCCAGCCGGGGAGCGAAGTTCCGCGCCTGGCTGGCCCGGCGAGTGGGGACGTCGGTCCTGCTGCCGATGCTCCTCGCCGAGGAGGGCCGGGAGGTGAAGGGCTACCTCCAGCTCCACGACGCCACGCCGGACGGTCCCGTCGCCCCGACCGCCCTCCGGCTGGCCCAGGAATCCAAGGAGCACGCCCAGGCCCTGGCGCGTCTCAGCGGCAAGGAGGGCGAGCCCTGGCACCGGACCGGTGCCGGCGGCTTCCTCCGCAACGTCGTCTACGGCTTCAACGACGGGCTCACCGCCAACTTCGGTCTGGTGGCAGGCATGATCGGCGCCCAGGGAAGCATGGAGATCGCGAGCACCGTGGTGGTCGCGGGCCTCGCCGGCACCGTCGCCGACGCGCTCTCCATGGGTGCCTCGGGCTACCTCGCCGCCAAGAGCGAGCGCGAGGTCTTCGAGCACGAGATCGCCATGGAGCGGGAGGAAATCCGGCTAATGCCCGAGCTGGAGCGGGAGGAGCTGAGCCTGCTCTACCAGGCCAAGGGGATTCCTTCCGAGCAGGCCGAGGCGCTCGCCACCCAGCTCATGAGCGATCCCGAGCGGGCGCTGGACGAGAAGGTTCGGGAGGAGCTCCGGATCGGCGAGGCGAGCAGCACGCCGATGCGCGAGGCCTGGGTGACCGGCACCGCCACCGCGCTCGGCGCGCTGATTCCGGTCGCCCCGCTGCTGGTGAGCACCCGACCCTGGGCCATCTGGACCTCGTTCGCGATCGCGATGCTCTCGCACTTCGCCGTCGGCGCCGCGCGCAGCGTCTTCACCGGCCGCGGGGTCCTTCGCAGCGGGATGGACATGTTCCTCGTCGGCCTGGGTGTGGCAGTGGTGGGCTACGCGCTGGGCGACTGGATCGTCCGCTTCCTGTGAGTATCGATCCCCGCGATTTTCCTGAGGTCTGGCGGGGGCGGCGGATGGGTGCGTGTGAGAGTGGCGCGCCAGGTTCGACCGCGCCGAGTATAGGCCTCGCGGTCACGCCCCAATCACCCCGGAGTCACCGGGGCAAACCGAGTCGGATCAGAGACTTGCGAAAGGAGGGAGCTCAGTCCCGGGTGCGCGGCAGCACGGTGACCGACCCCGACATGCCGACGCCACCGGGCCCGCCGTGCACCGCACAGTGATAGCGGTACACGCCCGGGTTCGCGAACGTGAAGCTGAGATACTTCGGGTAGTCGGCCGGTGCGCCGGAGGTGGCCGGCGCATTGCTGTCGTCCGGCACGATGTTGTGACCCTCGCTGCCGACCGGCCAGAACCAGTTGACGACTCCTCCCACCGGCACCGTGATGCTCGCGGGCGCGAACCGGTTGCCCCCGTCGTCGTTCAACACCAGCACAGTGTTCGGTGCTTCGGGGTCGGGGTACGCGAGCGCGGTGTACATAATCATGCCCGGCAGGACCGAGCCCGGAACGCGCGGGCCCGTCACCGGATCCAGGCTCGCGTAGGCCTCCTCCTCCAGGTAGGTGTTCTGGGTGGTCCACCTGGACGCGCTGATCCCGTCTGCATCGGTGACCGCCTCGGCGGGGTTCATCGTTCCCTGCCTGGTGGTCCAGTACACCGTCATACCCTCCACCGGCTTCCCGTCCCGCGTGACGCGAGCCCGGAGATCCTCCGGCAGCGGGCGTCCCGCCACGCCCACCTGTTTGTCCCCACTCCGCTCCGGCGCCTTCTCGATCACGAAGTCGGCCGTGGTCGGAGCCTGGCGGTCCTCCGGGCCACAGGCGCCGAGAAGGCCGAGCGTAGCCGCGAGCAGCATCGCTTTGGACATGCTCTGGAGACGCTCGAGGGTTGCCGACCGTGACGTGGACAGTGCATACCTTGCCTCATGGCCCGGGCCGATCCTCCACCCCGGATCCTGCTGGTCATGCCGACCCAGTGGCCGCGAGCGCTGCTGCGCGCGGCGCTCCGGGAGGTCGGCTACGATGCCATCGGCACGCGTAGCGTGAGAGGGGCGCGCATGCTGCTCGCGTCGGGTGAGGACCGTGGGCCGATGCGCCTGATCCTGCTCGACCAAGACGCCCTAACCGAGGATGCCCAGGAAGATCTCGACCACCTCCGCCGAGCCTCGGACGCCGCCCTGGTGCTGCTCGCGCCGGCCACGCGGCGAGTCTCCGAAGGGGGCTGGACCAGTGTGCTCCGTCGTCCTCTCACGGTCGGTGACCTGACCCAGGCGATCGAGCGATTGGTGCCGCTGGCACCCGCGGCGCGCCGGCCGATCGACTAAAGAGGCCACAACCAGGCCGCACCCCGCACGCCGCTCGAGTCGCCGTGCAGGTTCGGAGTCACCACGGTCTGAACCGTGTCGGAGAAGACGTACCGCGGCAGCAGGGTGGAGACCGACGTAGCCAGGTCCGGCAGGTTGGACATCCCGCCGCCGAGCACCACGACGTCGGGATCGAGAATGTTGATCACGCCGGCCAGGGCGCGGGCAAGGCGATCCTCGTAGCGCCGGAGCGCCTCGATCGCGTCGGCGTCCCCCGCCGCCGCGCCGCCGACGATATCATGACT
>JBKPGZ010000290.1:0-4941 GCA_046729675.1 Gemmatimonadota bacterium
GGGTCGCGATCGCGACCCGGATCCGATCGGGATAGTTGCCACAGAGACCGTCGACGCCCAGCCGGGCCATCCGCTCCAGATCACCGATCTCGTTCACCGTCCAGGCGATCAGCGAGAACCCGGCATCGTGTACCCGGTTCACCAGCTCCTGGTCCACCTGCTGCCACTCCTGCCACAGCGTGGTCGCCCCGACGCCGCGCATCGCGGCGACCGGATCGGCGAGGTACGCCGAGAGGAGGATGCCGCGCCTGAGTGCCGGGCGGCGGTCGCCCAATCGCCGCACGATGCGGTGGTCGAAGCTGTGCACCGAATAGCGCGCCGGCATCGGCCCCCGGTCCAGCACGCCGAGCAGCTCCTGGTCGTGGACTTCGGACAGGCTCTTGATCTCGACGTAGACCTCGCGATTCCCGACCAGCTCCAGGACCTCCGACAGCAGAGGCAGCGTCTCCCCGTTCCGGATCCGCACCTGTCGCGCCTCCTCGCGGGACAGCAGCGGGATCGGACCGAAGCCGGGGATCTCGGCGTCGTGATGGACCACGATGGCTCCGTCGCGGGTGGCGTGGACGTCGAGCTCCACACCGTCGGCGTCGAGCATGACCGCCCGCCGGAAGGCAGCGCGCGAATTTTCGTACTCGTAACCGGAAGCACCGCGGTGGGCGATGACGTGTGGGCGTCTCATTGGCCTAAGATAGCGGCGGTTAACAAACGGCGACACGTGACGTCGGACAGCCCTGGATGAGCGCCTCCCCCGTGCTGGAGACCCCCTCCGATCACGAGCTGGCCTCCGCCTACCGGGCCGGCGACGAGCGGGCTGCGGCGGAGCTGGTGCGCCGGCATGCGCCCTCACTCGGACGGTATCTGTTCAGCTCCGGCGCGGCGCCCGACGAGATCGACGACCTGGTGCAGGAGACACTCTTCCGGGCGTTCCGAAGACTGGACGGCTGGCGGGGGGAGGCCTCGTTCCGCAGCTGGCTGTTCGCGATCGGGGGCAATGTGCTGCGGGACGAGTTTCGGCGCCGCAAGGGACGCCAGGTGCTGTCGCTCGAGGACCGGGACCTGCCCGATCGGGCGGATCCCCACGCCGACCTGGCCGCCACGGAGACCGAAGAGGGGCTGCGCCGCGGGATCGCCGCATTGCCGCGGCTCCAACGCGAGGTCTTCCTGCTTCGCACTCAGCAGGGATCCGGGTACACCGAGATCGCGGCCGCGCTCGGCACCACGCCCGGCGCGGCGCGAGTGCATTACCATCACGCGATCAAACGTCTCAAGGAGCTGGTTCGATGAGCGACTGCGAACGCCTCTCCGACCGGATGCCCGACGTCGCCCTGCAGCGGGCGGCGTGGACCGCGGACGAAGCGGCCCATCTCGCGAGCTGCACCGACTGCCGCGCCGAATGGGACCTGGTGCTGGCGGCGCGTCGACTGGAGGCGAGGGGGCCGACGCTGGACCCGACGGCCATCGCCGCCGCCGTCCAGCGCCGCCTGGCCACCGACCGGACGGTGAGTCGGCGGAACCGCTGGCTCTGGGCGGGCGGAGCTGCCGCCGCCGCAGCGGGCGCGATCGCGCTCGCCGTCACCCGTGGGCCTGCGCCGCGGTCGGAGGTGGCGCCCGTCGTCGCGGTGGAGACCGACCCCCTGGTCCCGCTACCGGAGCTCGAGGGATTGGAGACAGCCCAGCTCGACACGCTGCTCCAGGCGCTGGACGGCCCCCTCGCGGGGGCATCGGCCACCGATTCCGCGTCGGTGGACGACGCGGATGCCGAGCTTGACCAGCTTCTCGCCACCTGGGAGGGCTGATGTCACGTCTCCTGTTGTCGCTCCTCCTGCTCGCGGGCGCTGCCGCGCCGGTCCTCGCGCAGCAGCCCGACACTCAGCCCGGCGGACCGGCGCTCCGAGAACGCGTCGAGCGTCGCTTCTCCGAGCGGATCAAAGAGGAGCTGAACCTCACCGACGAGCAGGCGATCAAGCTCAAGGAGGTCGCGAAGCAGAACGGTTCTCGCCGACGGGAGCTGCGGCGTCGCGAGCGGGCCCTCTACGCCGCGATCGACCTGCAGCTGGAGGCGGGGGAGAAGGCCGACCAGGACAGCGTCGCCCGCATGACCAGGGAGATGCTCGACCTTCGCGTCGAGTACGCGCAAAGCCTCCGGGACGAGATGGGCAAGTTGACGTTCCTCACGCCGGTGCAGCGCGCGAAGCTGATGGCCATGCGCGACCGCCTGCTCCATCGGGTGCACGAGATGCGGGAGGACCATCGAGGCTACCGCCACCACGGGCACGCGGACTAGATTTCCCGGCGTCTCCCCCAACAGGAAACGCCGCGCTGCGCCGACTGCTGCTCCTGACGCTCGCCTCCCTCGCGCTCGCGGCTCCGGCCGGCGGCCAGACGCCGGTGGTTTATCGCATCGCGGTCACCGGCACCGTGGAGAACGGCCTGGCACCGTACGTCGCCCGGTCCCTCCGGGAGGCCGAGGCCGCCGGGGCGGCCGCGGCCTATCTCGACATTGACACGCCCGGCGGACGGGTCGACGCCGCGGAGCGGATCTCCGACGCCGTGCGCCGGGCCCGAGTCCCGGTCTACGCCTTCGTCAATCCCCGCGCCTTCAGCGCCGGCGCGCTGATCGCGATCTCCGCGAAGGAGATCTACATGCGACCAGGCGCCGTGTTGGGCGCCGCCACGCCGGTGGACGGCGAGGGCAATCGCGCCTCCGAGAAGATGGTCTCGGCCATGCGCGCCGAGTTCCGCGCGGTCGCGGAGGAACGGGGACTCGATCCGCGGATCGCCGAGGCGATGGTGGACGAGGCGGTCGAGATCCCCGGCGTGGTCGCCAAGGGTCAGCTGCTCACCCTCACCAGCGGCGAAGCGCACAAGGTGGGCTACGCCCGCGCGGAAGTGGCCGACGAGTCCGCACTGCTAGACACCGTCGGGCTGAGCGGGGCCCGAGTCGTCTCGGTCGAGCCCAACTGGGCGGAGCAGGTGGTGCGCTTTCTCACCAACCCGCTGGTCTCGCCGCTGCTCCTCTCGCTCGGCATTCTGGGACTGGTGCTCGAGATCAAGAGCGGCGCCTTCGGCCTCGGCGGGCTGATCAGCCTCGCGTCACTGGGACTGTTCTTCGGCTCCAGCTTCGTCCTGGGTCTCGCCGGCTGGGAAGAGGTGCTCCTGCTGGGACTCGGACTGGTGGCGCTCGCGGTCGAGGCGTTCGTGCTGCCGGGCTTCGGCGTCGCCGGGGTGCTGGGCCTCGCCGCCATCGCCGCGGCGATGGTGCTGGCGATGATGGGCGCGGCCCCCACGGCCGGCGACGTGGCCCAGGCGCTGGCGATCCTGGGGGCCAGCCTGGTGATCACGGTCGCGGTGGTCTACGCCTGGCTGCGCCACATCCCCAACAGCGACCGGTGGGGCGGCCTCTTCCTGCGCGGGGGCATGGCCCAGTCCGACGGGTACATCTCGGCCCTGCCGAGGGCCGACCTGGTGGGGCAGGAGGGGGTCGCGGTCACCGACCTCAGACCCGCGGGCGCCGCGACGATCGCCGGCGAGCGGGTGGACGTCGTGACCGAAGGAGAGTTCGTCGCTCAGGGCAGCCCGGTGCGGGTGCTCCGGAGCGAAGGGTACCGCCACGTGGTGCGCGTCGTCGGGTGACGCCGCGCGCTTCCATCAGACCCGAGGAGCCGCCGTGGACGATTCCATGATCAGTCTGGGCATGGTGCTGGCGCTGATTTTCATCGCGGTCATCGCGATCGTAATCTTCTTCCAGTTCATTCCGTTCGGGCTCTGGCTTACGGCGCTGTTCTCGGGGATCAGGATCTCGTTCTTCACCCTCTTCGGCATGCGCTTCCGCCGGGTGGACCCGCGGGCGATCGTGCTCCCGCTCATCAGCGGCCACAAGGCCGGCATTCTGCTGAACGTGAACGACCTGGAGGGCCACTTCCTGGCGGGCGGCAACGTGAACCGGGTGGTGAACGCCTTGATCTCCGCCGACAAGGCCGGGATCGCCCTCACCTACAAGCAGGCCACAGCGATCGATCTCGCGGGGCGCGACGTATTCGAAGCGGTGCAGGTCAGCGTGAACCCCAAGGTCATTACCACGCCCAAGGTGGCCGCGATGGCCAAGGACGGCATCCAGCTCCTGGCGCAGGCGCGGGTCACCGTTCGCGCCAACATCAACCGGCTGGTCGGCGGAGCGGGCGAGGAGACCATCCTCGCCCGCGTCGGCGAGGGCATCGTGAGCACGATCGGCTCGGCGGCCTCGCACAAGGCGGTGCTGGAGAACCCCGATCTTATCTCCAAGACCGTGCTGTCGAAGGGCCTCGACGCGGGCACCGCGTTCGAGATCCTCTCCATCGACATCGCCGACGTGGACGTGGGCAAGAACATCGGGGCCGAGCTTCAGACCGACCAGGCCGAGGCCGACAAGCGGATCGCGCAGGCGAAGGCGGAGGAGCGGCGGGCGCTCGCCGTGGCCCTGGAGCAGGAGTTCAAGGCCGAGGGGCAGAAGCAGCGGGCCGCGGTGATCGCCGCGGAGGCCCAGATTCCGCTGGCGATGGCGGAGGCGTTCCGGAGCGGCAACCTGGGCGTCATGGATTACCAGCGCTACCGCAATCTCCAGGCGGACACCACCATGCGGCAGGCGATCGCCGGCCAGAGCGACTCGGTGCCGAGCGTGGGGTCCTAGCCGTGGACTTCGGCGGCCTTCTCGTTCTCGGCATCGTCTGGCTGCTGTTCAACCTGATCGGCCAGGGGAAGGGAAGAGCCCGCACCACCCCGCGCACGGCCCCGCCGGGGCCCGCGCGTCAGCCCCGCCCGACGGGGCCCGACGATCATACTCAGCAGGAAGGAAGCCGGCTGGAGCGGCTGCTCGGGGAGCTGGCGCGGAGTCTCGAGGAAGTGGCGGACCGCCACCCCGGTGGAGCCGTCAGGCTCCCGCCCCCGACGCCGGTGGAACAGGAG
>JBKPGZ010000291.1:0-10734 GCA_046729675.1 Gemmatimonadota bacterium
TCCGTTCGTTGGTCGCAAGGGACCCCGCTTGGGGCTCGGTGTAGATGAACCGGATCCCATGCAGACTGCGGCAGAGAATCGGGCTAAACGGGGGAAATGCGAGGCAAATGATCCTATACCGATGGCCTAGCTCCGAGGCGCCGGTCTACACCATGCCGCACGGATAGAGCGATTCACTCGTCGCCTTACATAAAGACCCCTAGTAACCTTGCCTTCCAACGCTCGTCCCGATCGCCTCCGGTCGCTTCTAAGGCCAACAGCGAGACAGCCCCGCATCGCGTAAGGCACTGACATCCTACCTGACACCCCTACCTGACACGCCCCAACTGGCGGGCCCGCGGCATACGCCCTGCTAAGAGGCGAGGTGGCGTCCTTCACCACAGATGGCATGGCGGTTGCCTCGGCCGCACGTGCTATGTCTTAAGGCACGGGGCCAGCCATTACCATCTGAACGCAATCTGTTAAGGGCATGCACGAGACGGCCACCGTCCGACTTCGCGGGAAGAGCTAGACTGACTCCACCTGCTCGGAGACCCACATGCGCCTTTCGGCTTCTCTGATCGCAGCAGTGCTGGTCCTCACCGCGGCAGATCCCCTGGCCTCCCAGGAGCCGGCCGCCCTCCAAGCCGACGCACGAGTCCGGCTCATGATGGTTGGCGCGGACCGCTGGAACGTCGGGAATCTCCTCATGCAACCGCGCGACTCGGTGAGATTGCTCGCAGGAGACTCGGGCGACACGTTGGCCGTCGCCACCGCCTCCCTCGCGCGGTTCGAGATGAGCAAGGGCAGACACCGGCAGACGGGTCGCGGGGCCTGGATCGGCGCCACCGTCGGGGCGCTTGCCGGTTCCATTCTCGGCCTCGCCACCTACGAGGAGTGCGGGGGTTGCCTGGCACCCGATCCCGGACGCGGCGGCTCCGCGATGATCGGAGCAGTTGCATTCGGGGTATTAGGGGCGGGCATCGGTGCGCTCACCGGCTCGCAGATCACGGCCGAGCGATGGGCGCCGCTGCCGCAACCGTGGGGAGGTGGGAGCACAGACAGCCCCTCGTCACCTTGAACGAACTGAAGGGGACCATATCCAGCATGGCCCTTCGCTACACTCAGGGTGACGGCATTTCCGCCTGACCACGCGATCGGAAACTCGGACCTGCGGAAGGGCCCCAGCTCAAGGATTACGTGGTAAGGACGGATCCGGGGTGCGCCTTGGTCACAGATGTAATAGCGATAACCCATCATCTACTCCCGCCATTCGCCGCGCCAACCTACCGGCCACGCGTCCCGTGCGTAGCCAAGGTGGCAGAGGAACCAGGCCGGGTCTTGCGATCGGACCGCCGCCAGGGCCCAGCGGAGCTCGAGCGTGGCCGCGTGGAAGCGCGCACGATCGACCAGGCCCGACATTGCCGGATACATGGACTCCATCTGCCGGAGCAAGCTCTCACCCAAGGCGAGGATGAGAGACCCCACGTCGAGCGCGGGATCCCCCAGGCCGGCGTTGCCGAAGTCGATCACGCCGCTCAATCGACGGGTGGTCGGATCAAAGCACAGGTGGTAGGGGGCCAGATCGCCATGGATCACCGCCGGCGCGTAGGTCAGGTCCAGTTTCCCGTCGAGCGCGGGGCGAAAGAGCTCGCGGGCCCACTCTCGAGCCCACACCATCATCGAAGGCAGCAGCTCGCGCTCAATCACCCGATACAGCTCTTCATACTCTTCCTTCATTCCGGATGATGCTTTAACGGGCCCGCTGACAGCTGCGCTGGCTTCACCCGACAGACTATGCAGCTGGCTCAGAAAAGTGCCCAGCTGGTCCAGGAGGACTCTTCGCCCGAAGGCGTCCTGAGCCAGCAGGCGTTGACGATCCAGCGGAACGCCGGGAATGAACCGGTAGACGGTACAGTCCAGGTGTTGATGAATGACTTCCGGAACACTTAGAGAGACGCGGGGCCGCACGAAGGCAAGCAGCCGGGCCTCTCGCTCGAGAGCCCGGCGACCTGCCTCGTCCCTCGCGAACCGGAAGACGAGCTCTTCATTGACGATCAGCACATTGTGGACGAGCCCATCCTCACCGGCGCGCACCGATGTGATCCGGAGGTCAGGGATGACCTGCAGGACTCGTTGATACGAGTCGAGTTTCGATCCCGGCATACGTCGTCACCGCGTGGTGATTCTCAGTCGAGCGCGTTCACGACGCCGCGGGCACCTCTCCCAGCGCACGGCCCTCCCGGGCGGCTCGTCTTGCGCGCTCATATGTGACCCCTGGACGCGGAAACCGCAACCACTGCCAGCGCGTAGGAGGAAATATCCACCCCACGCGGTATCACCATGACTCGTTCGACGGTCCCCGCCGCTTCCACCCTGCTCCTGAGCCTCGCGCTCGTCCTCGCCTGTGGCGAGGACCCGAGCCTCGAAAAAGGTCTCACCGCTCGAGATTCGAGTTACATCGAGGCTGTGCGCGCCGCGTACGTGCAGGCGTGACTGGCGGACGATACCTCGGGTGTACTGGCCACGCTGGACACCGCCGCCATGCTCCTTCCACCAGGACGCCTTCCGCTGAAAGGGGAGCGAGAGATTCGCGCATTCTGGTGGCCGAGCGACGGCTCGCGTACCACGATCACGGCGTTCGACTGGACGCTCGCCCAAGCCGCAGCGGGGAGGCTGGCATTCATATCGCAGGAAATGGGCGACCGAGCGAAAGCGGCTGCCATTGGCTGACGTGGCGCAGGCCGGCGGTTGGAAGTCGAAAGAAACGCTGCTGAATTACTACCAGCAGGCAGATGCCGCCAGTATATTGCACGTCGTTCTAAGGAGAGACGAGCTCCGGGAGTTGAAGGCGTAAAGCGGTTGTCTTTGCACAGATCTTAGCACAATGCTCGCTTCGGGTTCGCAGTCAAGCCATGCAAGTAGTTGTCATTAAATAGTTTGGGTCCGTAGCTCAGCTGGATAGAGCGCTTGCCTCCGGAGCAAGAGGTCGCGCGTTCGAGTCGCGCCGGGCCCATGCTCCAAACACCGCGCCCCGCCGTCACTTAGCGACTGGCGGGGCGTTGCCGTTGCCACGTGAAGGCCCCCATTCACTCATCGTTCGTCGGCTGGTCGGTGATGCGAACGCTCCGCCCAGCGGAGAGGTCCTGCAGCTTCGCAACCAGCGCCTCCGGAGTGAACGGCTTCTGCAGGAAAGGCGCATCGGCCGGGATCAGTCCGCGACGTACCACGTCCTCAGCGGTGTACGCGCTCGTAAAGAGCACCGGCAGTGCTGGCCGCAGCTCCGCTAGGCGCTTGGCCAATGCTCCCCCACCGAGGCCGGGCATCACCACATCCGTGACTACGGCCGCGATGTTGTCCCCGCGCTCCTGCATGAGGTCGAGCGCTTCGACTCCGTTGTTCGCCTGCACGCATTGGTACCCATGAGCTGCGAGGACCCGGCAGGTGAAGTCCCGCACCTGTCCCTCATCCTCAACCACGAGCACCGTGCCACTGCCGCGTTCGCCGCGAGACGTCTCACGCACACTGGCAACCGGCAACTCCTCCGCTGGCACCTGGGGCAAGTAGATGCTGAAGGTCGCGCCTTCTCCGGGATTGCTGCGCAACCGCACCGTTCCCCCGCTCTGGCGAACGATCCCGAACACGGTGGCCAAGCCCAGCCCTGATCCCTGACCGACGGGCTTGGTCGTAAAGAAGGGCTCGAATATTCGAGCACGCGTAGCAGCGTCCATCCCATGGCCGGTATCGCTCACGCTGAGCCGCACGTAGTTCCCCGAGGGCAGCTCGTCTTCGGATGCGAGAGTGGCGTTCCGGGCTGGCAAGGAAACGTTGCGGGTGCTGATCGTGAAGGTGCCCCCGGTCGGCATCGCGTCGCGGGCGTTGAGGGTGAGGTTGAGTAACGCCTGCTCCAACTGTCCCCGGTCCGCCCGCACGTGGCGCAGGTCCTCGCCCAAGTCCAGCACGAAAACCTTGTCCTCGCCCAGGACGCGGTGGAACATGTGCTCGGTTTCCCGGATTACCTCGTTCAGGTCGAGCACCTGAGGTCGGAGTTGCTGACGGCGGCTGAAGGCCAGAAGCTGGCTCGTGATGGTCGCCGCCCGGCTGGCCGCCCGGTGAATATGGCGCACCTCGTTGGCTTGCGAATCCCCTTTCAGCGTGTCCAGCAACAGGGTGCTGAACCCCAGGATGACCTGCATCATGTTGTTGATTTCGTGGGCGACCCCACCCGCGAGATGACCAACCGCGTCCATCCGCTGGGCCTGGATCAGGCGCTCCTCCGCCAACTTCCGCTCCGTGACATCGACGGCGGCCCCGGTGAGATACTCCGGTGTCCCCGACGCATTGCGCACCACCTCGCCGTGATCCGAGAGCCAGCGCAGGGTTCCGTCCGGCCAGACCACCCGGAACTCCACGTGCATGTCGCCGCTGTCCTGCGCGGCCTGAAGAAAGGCGGCATCGACCCGCTCTCGATCCTCGGGGTGAATGAGTTCACGGAAGTGCTCGTAGCTCTCGACCACCTCCCCGTCGCCGAGACCCAGCAGGCGCGCCATGCTCCCGTCAACGCTCTGAGTGTTGCTCGGCAGGTGCCAGCGCCAGATGCCCATGCGGGCCGCTCGGAGGGCGACCCGCAGCTGCTCCTCGCTTTCCCGGAGCCGGTCCTGGGCCTCCTTCTCCTCGGTCAAGTCCCGGAACACCTTGCTGAAGCCGATGAGTCTCCCGGCCTGGTCGTTGACCCGGGCCGTGATTCCCGTCGCCCAGAAGCGGGTGCCGTCTTTGCGGACCAGCCAGCGGTCGTCGGAGGCACGACCCTCCCGGGCGGCGGTGCGCAGCTCCCGCTCGGGCTCTCCCCGCTCTCGATCTTCGGGCGTGAACAGGATCGCGCCGTGCCGGCCCAAGAACTCGCGTTCGTCGTACCCGAGAAGCCGCCCGACACCTTCGTTCCAGGTGGTATGACGGCCTTCTGCATCTATCATGAAGATCGCGTAGTCCCTCACCTGCTCGACCAAAACACGGAACTGCCGATCGCTCTCCGCCTGGGACTCGGCTTCGCCAGCCTGATAGGCTGTCGCCGCTGCCCGGTCCCAGTCCACTGCCCGCTCGCGTTGAAGAATCCGGTGCAGCACCCAACCCGCGAGCAGCGCGAGCGGCAGGGCGACTCCTCCCACCGTCAGAAGGGTCCGGTTGAGCGGCTCGAACTGGGCAGCGCGGCCCGCGTCGGTGAGCAGCCACCCCAGGTACAGCAGGGCGACCAAGGCGCTCCCCAGGCCCCCCTGCCAGCCCCCCAGGGCGGCGGCGTACACGACGGTGATCAGCAGGAAGATGGTAGGCGCGGGCACCGCGAAAGCAGACGAGGCCAGCGCGGCTATGACGAGGGCCAGCGCAATGGTCAGGGCGGGGCCGGAGCGCAGGGCACGCAGGCCGACCGGAGGAAGCTCAGGTTTGGACGTCTCGTGGGTCACAGGCCAACGACAAGCGAAATGTGCGGGGTGGCGAATGCAGAAGTGACGCTCAGTTCGGCGGCGGAGCCTCCTCACATGCGCATTGCGCCTGGGGAGCTAAAAACATGCTATCTGCGAAGCGCTGTCGTGTCCAGTCCACCCGGTTGGCCAGCCACTGGCGTGACTGAAACCCGCCTCAGTGCCGTCCATCGGACACGAAGGGATGTACCGCCGCCCGCAGTTCCTCGGCCGTGAACGGCTCGCGTAGGATCGGCACACCAGGAGGCAACTGAGCCTCTAACTCCGGCGTGGAACGCCCGGTGTTGGCCACGTAGAGGACTGGGAGGTTGGGCAGCCGCGATCTGAGTTGGTGAATCAGCTCAACACCTGGTAGGCCTTCAACTCGCGTGTTACTGATCAGGAGGTCGCAACGATCGAGCGAGAAGGCCAATTGGACGGCAGAGAGGGCATCGTAGGCATGGAAAACAGCGTTACCGTCCTTGCGAAGGGTCTGGATCACGAATTGGACCATCGAGGGGTCCTCGTCCGCAATAACGATACGTGGCCTGCTGGAGAGGCCATCTAAGGCGGACTGCATGTGAACCTTGGTCCCGGGAAGACGTCCGGGAGTGGCAGGCAAACGAGAGGTGGATTTGTAGTCTACCCCACCGTAGGGGGATAACGCAACGATGACGCCAGGCCCACCTACGATCAGGTCCCGTCGTATCCGCAGGGAGGTCACATTCGGGTAGTGCCGACGTAGTGCCAATGCGATCGACGAGTACCGGCTCTGCTTGGTGCAGATCGGGGGCAAGCGTGCCCCAGACGCCGACTAGCGCTGGCCTGCGCCAACCTGAGCTGACGTCGTCCGCCTCCGGAGCAAGAGGTCGCGCGTTCGAGTCGCGCCGGGCCCACTCCGGAACGTCATCCCCCGCTTGCACTTCGGTGCCGGCGGGAGTCTCGTTTTCCTGCCCCTGCCCCGCTCCCAAGGAACCTTCCCAGAGACATAACCCCAGTCGCTAGCGGCGATCCGCCGAGTTGCTCGAGGTGCTGGGCCACTCGGTACTCCACCACGCACGTTCACTCTCGAGTGTCCCGATCAGGCTCCGGGCTTGAACACCATCAGGTACAGGATGAAGATCACGACAAGACCGAGCCCCGCGCCCAGGCCACGTCCAATCAGCGAAACTCGCTGGTACCCGGCGGTGCTAGGTCCTTCGGCTTCAAGCAGTCGCAGTTGCCTACGGAGAACCATTAGGAAGGTCACCAGGCCGGTGACTCCGACGGCCCACAATGCCATGGCTTCCTGGATCCACCTTGTTGTCAACGGCCAGGCCATGTTCACCATCAACAGGCCCGTTACAAGCATCAGCACGTATCCGGGAAGCACGAAAAACGTGACCATCGCCGGATGGCGTGAAGGAGGAACGGCCCGTGGGTAGGATGACTTCCGTAGAACTCGAGAACAATTCCGAGCCCTGCACTCGTTCCCAATGCAAGAATCGCAATCAGGATGTGGAAAAACTTCAGTAGGAGGTAATCGCTAGTCATTCTGCACGGTCAGGTATCGGACCCTGGACCCCGACAGCCCGTGATGTCAGACGAGGTGGTTGCGCGATGCGCAGGAGATCGTACGTGCGCGCGGCCACGAGCATGGCGGTGATCGGTGAGAGCCAGTAGAGCCAATGCGCCTGCCAAAGGCCTCCTACAAGTGCAGGACCGAAGGATCGCGCAGGGTTCATGCTTGCACCTGTCAGCGGCCCACCCATCAGCGCGCAGAAGCCCACCGTGAGCCCTACGGCCAACGCCGCGAAACCGTCGGCCACCCGCTCATCGGTGGCCACCGCCATGATTACGAACATCAGGACGAACGACAGCAACCACTCCACACCCGCGGCCGCTCCGAGCGGAATGGTGGGCAGGGTCGCTCCCAGGTTGCCTACGGGGCCCAGTGCGGCTCGAAGGGCAAGCGAGGCGGCCACCGCACCGGTGCACTGCGCGAGCACGTAGGGAATCACCTCGACCGTCGGGAACCGCCGCGCGGACCAGAACGCGAGCGTCACCGCGGGGTTGATGTGTGCTCCGGAGAGGTGGCCCAGCGCGGAGATCATCGCCACCACGACGAACGCGAACGCCAGGGCGATGCCAACCTGCCCCAACGAGCCACCACTATAGGCGTTCACCATCGCCGAGCCTGGCCCGATGAGGACCAGGAAAAACGTGCCGAGCGCCTCGGCGGCGACCCTGCGGGCCCTGAGCGATTGGTGATCGGGGGTGGAGCTCACCTGGGGAACGATGCCGGGCTCGGCTGCCCGCCCGTACGCAGGTACTCGGCGAAGTCATCGGGGAGCTCGCTTGCCTGAATCGCCCGCAGGGCCTTGTCCACGTCATATTCCACGCGGACGAACTCGACGCCGACCTGGCCCTCACCGGCCTCGAGCACGATGTATCCAGCTCGCCAGTCGCCATCCTTGGGCCTGCCGACGCTCCCGGTGTTCACGAAATGGATGCCGCCCACCTCTCGATGCCACGGCAGGTGGGTGTGGCCGAACGCGATCACGTCGCCTGCCTTCATCCCGGCGTGCCGGGCCATCTTCAGGCAGAAGTCGTCCGGACGGTCCTCGGTCCAGTACACGGTGTTCAGCGTCGGCGTGCCGTGGACCAGCACGACCCGTGGCCCGGCCTGGTGGCCGCCATTGGGCAGCAGATCGATTCTGAACGGCAAGCCGGCGAGGAAAGACTTGGTGTCGGGGCCGACGTGCTGGCGGGTCCAGGCGTAGCTCAGGTGGCTCAGCTCCTCCTGGCGTGGGTCCTCATAGCGACAACCGCAGTGCTTGTAGTCGGTGCCGACGGTGGAGTCGTAGTTGCCCGCCACGCCCGCGATCCCGCGGGTGGCGATGAACGCGACCACCTCGTTCGGCCAGGGGGCGTAGCCGACCAGATCCCCCAGATGGTAGATCGCGCCGATGTCCGCCCGCTCGGTAATATGTGCGTAGACCGCTTCGAGGGCGGGCAAGTTGGCGTGAATGTCGGAGATCAGCGCGTACTTCATGACGGCCTCTCCCCCGATTCGGCGGCCGACGTGGAAAGTCCCACTTCGCCGATCGCCTGGACCTTGGCCTCCAGGATCAACCGGTCGAGCTTCTCGATCGGCAGCGCCAGCAGCAGGTCGATGCGGCGGCTGATCAGCGTGAGGGCATCCACGAAGGCGGCTCGCTTGGCGGCCTCGTCCCCCTCGACGGCGGCCGGGTCAGGCATCCCCCAATGCGAGAGGATCGGCTGACCTGGGAACACCGGGCACGCCTCTTTCGCGCGGTCGCAGACGGTGATCACGAAGTCCCAGCGCTCCCGGTCCAGACCGGTAAGGCCACGCGGCGGGTGGCCGTTCCACTTGATCCCGCTGTCCCGCAGTGCCTGGATGGCGTAGGGATTCACCCGGGCAGCGGGACTGGACCCGGCGCTCTCGGCGCGAAACGGCCCCCGCCCCTTCTGGTTCAGGACCGCCTCGGCCATCTGGCTCCGGGCCGAGTTGCCGGTGCACAGGAACAGCACGCGGTATGTGTTCTGGATCGGCTGCACGCTGACCTCCTGAGCCTCGCGCGACTAGTTGGTTGCGGCTCTGCGCATCACCACCGCCGAGGCAGGACACGCTCCGGTGAACTCCGCCGAGGCACGCAGGGCCGCCGGCACGGTCTCCCGTTCCACGCACGCGAAGCCGAGCCGCGGGAAGTAGTGTTCCGCCGTGGTGGTGAGGAGGTAGACCTCCCTCACTCCGGCAGCCCGGCCCTCCTCGAGTACCCGCTCCACGAGCGTGCGACCGATCCCGGTGCCTCCCCACTCCGGGGCGACGGCGACCGAGCGCAGGAGCCCGCTGTCCCCGTATCGCTCCATTCCCGCCACGCCCACCACCTGTCCCTGATGTTCAGCGACCCAGAACTGATCCATCCAGTCAGCAACCCCGTCGAGCGGCAGCTCCGAGTCGCGGAGGAGGGCTTCCACGGCCTCGTGGTCTGCCTGCACGGTTCGCCTGAGCGATACGCACCGGCAGTCCGTAGTCGTGAACCTTTCGGCTGATCTCAAACCCATGATATCTCCTGACGTAGCTTACGCGCAGCACTCCGGGCCGCAGCAGGCGCGCGACAGCCCAGCCGGTGCGGCGTTCGCTTCCTTGGCCACCTCTGCCGGCTTGGTGGCGCGAATGAAGGCGCCCATCACCCGACCCCCGACTTCGCGAGCCAGGACCTCCGTGTCGAGACCGGCCCCCGTGAGGAACGCCCTGGCATCCTCGAACTCGTACACCCGGGTGGGCTCGATGTCGATCTTCTCGAAGCCCGTTTCCCACAGGAGCGAATGGAACGCCTGCTCCGTCAGTGCTCCGGCGACGCAGCCGACCCACAGCTCCATGCTGGACCGAACGTCGGAGGGAACCGCACCCCGGACCACCACGTCGGAGACGGCAAAGCGCCCACCAGGCTTCAGCACGCGGAACGCCTCGGCGATCACCTTCCGCTTGTCACCGGAGAGGTTGATGACGCAGTTGGAGATGATCACGTCCACCGAGGCGTCGGGGAGCGGGATCGACTCGATGTCGCCCTTCAGGAACTCGACGTTCTCGACGCCCGCCTTCCGCTGGTTCTCCCGGGCGAGGGCCAGCATCTCGTCAGTCATGTCCAGCCCGTACGCCTTTCCGGTGGGGCCGACCCGCCGGGCCGAGAGCAGCACATCGATACCGCCGCCCGAGCCCAGGTCGAGCACCACCTCCCCCTCGTGCAACTCGGCCAGGGCCGTGGGATTGCCGCACCCCAGGGACGCGAGCACCGCCTCCGGGGGTAGCGTCGCCGTTTCGGCCTCGCTGTAGAGGTTGGAGGTGATGGGATCGTCATTGGAGGTCCCGCACGACTCACCGCCGCAGCAGCTGGTCATGGCTCCGGTCGCCACCTCGAGCGCGGCCTTCCCATACCGGTCCCGGACGGTGGCCTTCAGGTTCTCGGTGCTCATCTTGCCCTCATCAAAAATGGTTGATATTTCGTCCAAAAAATGGGCGGCTCAGCAGCAGCCGCTCCGCCGCTCCGCGGGTGACGGGGCGGAGGCCATGCTCTCCACGAGCTCCGCTACCTCAGCCAGCGCGTCCGTGTTCAGCGTGTAATACATCCACCGACCCTCCCGGCGGTCCGTCACCAACCCCGCGTCCTTGAGCACCTTCAGGTGGAACGACAAGCGGGATTGGGCCGCGTCGAGCGCGTCGGTAAGGTCACAGACACACCGCTCTCCGAACCGAAGGCGCTGCAAGATGGACAGTCGCGTGTGGTCGGAGAGG
>JBKPGZ010000292.1:0-6026 GCA_046729675.1 Gemmatimonadota bacterium
GTCGGCAAGACGCGGCTCGCGATCGCCGTGGCGGAACGACTTGACGACCGCTACCCGCGCGGAGCGGTGTTCGTCCCGCTGGCTTCGATCGTTGAACCGGCGCTGGTGCTGCCTCGCATCGCAGCCGCCGTTGGCGCCACCATCGACGGTACCCGCCAGCCCCTGGACGTCTTGGTCGAGCACCTCGCGGACGCGCCGACGTTGCTCGTGTTGGACAACCTCGAACAGATCGTCGGCGTCGCACCCGACCTCGACCACCTCCTCGCGGGTTGCGCCGGGCTCACGATCCTCGTAACGAGCCGCACCGCTCTCCGGCTCCGGGCCGAGCGGGAGTACCCGGTTGGCGCGCTCACGGTGCCGGCATTCTCGCATCGACCGGGGATGGAACAGCTGACCTCACTGCCCGCCGTGCGACTGTTCGTCGATCGAGCCCAGGCTGTCCGCTACGACTTCGCCCTGACCGAGGACAACGCGATGGCCATCGTGGAGATCTGCCGGCGCCTCGATGGTCTGCCGCTCGCCATCGAGCTCGCGGCGGCCCGCACCCGGCTGCTGGATCCAGGTGCATTGCTCGCTCGGCTCGGAAGTCGCCTCGACGCCCTGGGTCCCGGGCCGGTCGATCTCCCCGAGCGCCAACGCACCCTTCGCGCGACTGTCGAGTGGAGCGTCGGACTGCTCGAGGACGCCGAGCAGCAGATGCTGGCGACACTGTCGGTCTTCGTCGAGGGTTGGACCCTCGAAGCGGCCATGCACGTCTCCGATCTCACCGAGGATCGGACGCTCGACCTGCTCGATGTGCTCGCCGGGCACAGCCTCGTGAACGTCGACGTGATCGACGCCGGGCCGAGGTTCCGCATGCTCGCATCGGTACAGGAATTCGCCGCCGAACGCCTCGCCGCCAGTGCGGACCTATCCGACGTCGAACGGCGCCACGCCGAATACTTCGGCGCACTCGTGGAAAACGCTGACTGGCCCGCCCAGCGTCAGCGCGAGTGGGCCGATCGGTTGCGAACCGAGGAGGAGAACCTACGAGTCGCCATCCGTTGGTTCCTAACGCACGACATCGCGCCACTGCCGCACATCTTCCGCATCCTTTGGTTGTTCTGGCAGATGCGCGGTCGCATGCCGGAGGGCCGCGCCTGGATCGACGAGGTACAGCTCCGAGCCGACGCACTGAACGACCGGGCACGAGCCGAGTTGCTGTTCACATCGGCCGTCACCGCCGTCGAGGTTGGTGACGACGACAGCGCGCTCGCGGCCGTCGACGGACTCCGACGACTTGAGGGCCGCATCGACGACCCGTACCTCGAGAGCGCCGCCCAGCTGGCGATCTCGTGGATCCTGCCAATCGTCGACGACTTCGACGGCGCGCTCCAAACGGCGTCGACGGCGCTCGATGGCTTCCGCCACCAGAACGAGCCCTTCATGGCATTTGCTGCTCTGACAGTCGGAATGGTGGAGATGACGCTCGGCAGAAATGAGGCCGCCCGCGCGCACCTCACGGAGGTCAACAAGCTCGGCGGCCAGTTCGACAACAACTGGCTCGAGTCGACTGCACGGGCCCAACTCGCCGCCCTCGCGGTGAGGTCCGGTCGCCTAGACGAGGCTCGCGCACTCCTGGTGGACTCGGTGGACGCGAGCGAATTCACCGAGGTGAGCACGCTCACCCTGACGTTCTCACTTGTCGCCTCTGCCCAGCTCGCGCTGGCCCAAGGAGACGCACGGCGGGCCGCGACCGCCCTGGGTGCGGCCGAAGGGCTGCGACAGGGAGCGGGCCTGCGGGCGTGGCCGTCGACGCGGCGAGGCGAGGCCGAGCTGGTCACCCGCGTCGCGCAGGAGATCGATGCCGAGGACTACGAGGTTGCCTTCGCCGCCGGTGCCGAGCTCAGTCACCGCGAGGCGGTCACACTCGTACGCGGTCCATAGGTCACCACTGGTCGCAGCGGTGGACGAGCGAGGGGCACCAGGCAACTCAACGGGACCCAGCCGTCAGCGCTACAGGACCCGAACGCACGAACCTCACCGCTCCTGCGGTTCGCGGCCTGCCCGCAAAGTGCCTGTCTGGGACGGTCGAAGGATCGTCACTCGAGCAGAGACAGGTCGGCTTCACGGTGGGGTGATCGCCCGTCGGACGAGTGCCTCTCGGGGCACGTCCCCTGGCGGCCGCACGAGCCTGCGCGATGGACCAAGGTTTGCCATCGGGCAGGTGAAAGCCGTCACCGGATCCCGGTGATTCGCGCCGCTGGACCGGGCTTACGCAGGCCTGAAACCGAGACGACTGTGTTACGCCGCCTGAGAGGGGGTTGGCATGGTCGACCGCACGCTACAGCTCGTCCAGCTCGTGGCCGCTGGCATCTGCCGCGTAGAGCCTCGGCATGACGTCTTCGTGAGCGATCGCTAAGCGCAGTAGATCCGTTCGGCGGCGCCGGGCCATCGCTCGATCCGCTCATCGGAGATCACATAGGCGCTCGATTCATCTGCGGAGAGCCATACGGCGCGGCCGTTGCGCCGGAATCCCGTGTCGATTGCGTCGGCTGGAAGGGTCGCGTTGTCGTTGTAGGTCGACCTCAGCCATCGCGGTATGGCGAGCTCTGGATCCGGGTTGCGGAGATATTGCTGACTACGAATCTTCAGGAAGATCCAGCTGTGCTGGAAGGCTAGCTGTACCAACTACGGACAAGAGCCAAGGGGGAGCGGGACATGTATCTGGTGGCGGGTGCGACCGGCAACGTCGGGTCGGAGCTGGTGCGGGCGCTGGCCGGTGCGGCCGAGCCGGTGCGGGCGCTGACGCGGACCGCCGGCCGGGACTGGCCGGACGGCGTCGAGGAGGCGGTCGGCGACCTGAACGACCCCGAGAGCCTGTCCGGTGCGCTGGACGGTATTCGTGGCGCGTTCCTGCTCAGCGGGTACGCCGACATGCCCGGGCTGCTCGACCGGATCCGTACCGCCGGCGCGGAGCACGTCGTACTGCTGTCGTCCAGCTCGGTCACCGGCACCGATCTGGACAACGCGGTCGCCGAGTACAGCCTCGACTCCGAGCGGGTGGTGCGCGAGTCCGGCGTCGCCTGGACCTTCCTGCGCCCGAACAGCTTCATGTCCAACACGCTCCAGTGGGTGCCGCAGCTAGCCGCCGGCGACGTGGTCCGGGAACGCTTCGCCGACGTTCCGGTCTCGACAGTCGATCCGTACGACGTGGCGGCCGTCGCTGCGGTGGCGCTGACGTCCGGCGGGCATGCCGGGACGGCGTACCGGCTGAGCGGGCCGGAGGCACTGCGGCCGGCGGACCGGCTGCGGGTCCTCGGCGACATGCTCGGCCGGAAGCTCCAGCTACGGGCACTCAGCGACGACGAGGCGCGCGCCGAGATGACCGCCTCGGGGATGCCGGAGAAGTACATCCGCGCATTCTTCAGCTTCTTCGCCGATGGCACGGTGGATGAGACGACGGTGCATGCCGACGTCGCCGAGGTGCTCGGTCGGCCGGCCCGGACGTTCGCCGAGTGGTGCGAGGCGCATGCGGGCGCGTTCCGCTGAATCCCTTTGACGGTGGGACCCACAGCCGGTTCGGCGCCACCGCCGTGAAGTTGCGGTTGACCAGGTCCGGCGCCGGAGTGTGGGAGGACAGGACACGGGTCCGCCAGTACGGCCAACGAGCAGGCGGAACAGGAGCATCGCGGCTCCGGTCTGCCAGAACACCCAGTCCCGCGACCCGCCCTTCGAGACCATGCTGGCGCGCTCGCTGGGCAGGTCGAAGTCGTGGATGCGCTCGACGAGCTCGACGGGCATGCCTGGGCCGTTGTCAACCACGGTGACCCGCTGGATGAGGTCGCCGTCCACGTCGAGCCAGACCTCGACTTCGGTTGCGGCTGCAGGTTGCCGGTTGTCACATCGCGATGACGCTGGGCGAGTAGCGTCGCCTCTGGCGGGCCCCCGGCGTCCCCCGTCGTCCGGGGGTCCGTCGCGTTGTGGCGAGGTTTGGCGGACGCTGGCGATCGAAATGACACGCGTGTAATCGGGTGCCTGCACCAGCCAGAGCCGCACAGCCCCGCACAGGCTCGCCTACCGGGGCTCGCAAAAGGTCACGAAGTAGCCGTTGGGATCGCGCAGGACGAGTTCACGTGTGCCCCAGTCGCGCTCCTCGATCCCCCACTCGGGCCTGATGGTGTCCTTCACGTCGGCATATACCGCATCGACGTCGACCGGATACAAATACAGAGACCCGGTGAGCGCCGGCGGTCCCTCCCACGGCGTGTCGCCGCCGAGGAACTGTACGACGAGGCCGTCGCGCGCCAGCTCGCACCATGTGGGCTCCCCCACTTCAGGTGCCTGCGCGCGCAACTCGAACCCTGCCAAGCGATACCAGGCAATGGTGGCCGCCACGTCGGTCGTCTTCAGGATCATCACAGCGGCGTCGGTAGGGACCTCGGTGGGGCCTTCGATCTCCATGACCACCAGGCTACCGATCGGCGCGCCTTGTAAGCGATACATTGCGAGACCGCCTCAACGTTCGACTGCGCAGGCAACTTCATCAACGACCGCGGCTTCGGCGCGGCCGATTTCACCTCCCACCGTCACTACAGACCGCGAGCGTCGAGGGCACGATCACGACCCGCGACGGGCGGTCGGTAACCGTCGACATGAGCTGGGAGGGCACCAGCCCGATAGAAACCACGAGTAACACGACCATCTTCCGGCTTCACGGGCCACTTTGTCGGCCAACAGCGGGACGCCGTTGCCACGGGCACCGTGGTGGTAAACGGTGACACCCTCATCGCCGGTTCGACGACAAATGCCAGGATCGAAACGCTTGAGGACACCAACATCTCCCACCCGTAGAGGTCCGTTACGGTGACGGGGCTTGCGCCCCCTCGGCATGCTTCGGCCACATGCGGTTGACTCGGCGGTCCAGGAGTTGCCGCGCTTCTGCGTGCGCCATGAAGCAGGCCGGAGACCTACTGCTTACCACTGGTCTCCTGGGACAGCCGCCCGACCCCGGTGTCATCGCCCGAGACGCATGCCTTCATCCACGCCCACCGCGACGAGCCATCCACTTCTGCGATGTCGGCGTCTGGCGTCCGCTCTCCAACGCGCTCGTCCAGGCCCTCAACGAGGCCGACGACGAAACCAAGGCCGCCATCCTCGGTGTGAGCGTCGACGAGTACCGGACGCATGGAGCGCATCCGCCAGAGGCGGGCTGCCGGCGCAGCGTGACCATGCGCGCATCTGTCCGACGCGGAACACGCCGGCAGCGGCAGGAGCGTGCCGGCCTGCGGGAGGGCTGAACCCGGCCGCGCGACCATGCGGTGCCGCTGCCGGGCTGGTGTTGGCATCACCACTGGCGTCACCGAACCTGGGCGCCCGGGTGCAGCTCCGTCTTCATCCCCATGGCTCGTCTCCACGACCCAGAACCTGGCCCGGAGTGGTCCCTCTTAAGACTGGCCTGCCCTCGCCGGCACAACGTGTTGTTCATGAAGGGTCGAGCCGCATAGGCGCATCGATGAACAGGCGTAGTCGTGCCGGCTTCCCACGCCCACGAGTTGCGGATTCACCGATCGGGCGTCGACTGCGCCCGCCGACTTCGCCTCCCGTAGCGACCGAACGGGCGCGCCTCGCGTCGGGGCGCCCCAGGCGGGCCCCTAAACTGTTGATTTTGACGGTTCTGCGGATTGGTCGTGACGGCGACGGCGAGTGGCGTTCCTTTGGGCGGAACCACCGGCTTGCTGCTGGAGCGCGAGGTCCAGGTCGCGGCGTTGCAGGCGGCGGCCGAGGGGGCCCGAGGCGGCGGCGGGCGGCTCGTCGTGATCGAGGGAACTGCCGGTATCGGCAAGACCCGCCTGCTCGGCGAGGCGCGCCTGATTGCCCGCTCGGCGGGGATGCGGGTGCTGGCGGCGCGCGGTGGCGAGCTTGAGGGCGAGTTCGCGTACGGGATCGTCCGGCAGCTGTTCGAGCCGCTGCTCGCGTCGGTGTCCCCGGATCTCCACGCAGAGCTGCTGTCCGGGCCTGCAGCGCTAGTAGAGCCGCTGTTCGGA
>JBKPGZ010000293.1:0-10263 GCA_046729675.1 Gemmatimonadota bacterium
TGCCGGACTACGAGAGGTATGCGGACCTGGCGAAGCGGCTGCGTCGCCGGCTGGAGGCGGAGTTGACGGGGTTGAACCTCGGAGAGGAGAGGCGAGTGGCGTTCTACTCGATCGGTGCCGGGGTCGCGGCGTTGCTGGACCGGAGTGACGGGCGCTGGAAGAGTCGCTACCAGGAGCGCCTCTTCACCCTCCTGTCACCGTGATATTCCCGCTCCTGCCCTCGTGATATTCCCGCTCCTGTCACCCTGACACTCCCATTCGTGTCACCCTGAGCGTAGCGAAGGGGGCCATATCGAGCATGGCCCCCTTCACTTCGTTCAGGGTGACAGGAATAGTGTTCCGTGTGATCGGGGCATTCAGCTCGACCGCTTCCTCCGCGAGCTCTTCTTGCGCGGAACCTTCGCCCCCTTCTTCCTCGCCTCCGAGAGTCCGATCGCGATCGCCTGCTTGCGGCTCTTCACCTTGCCGCCGCGACCGCTCTTTCCCCGCCGCAGGGTGCCGCTCTTGCGTCGGCGCATCGCGCTCTCGACGCTCTTGCTGGCTCCCTTGCCGTACCGACGCTTGCTCGACTTGCGCGAAGTGCTCTTCTTCCGTGCCGCCATGTCGTCTCCCGGTTGGGGCTGCACCCGCAATCTGTACGGTGCGTGCCCCCGGTTCCAGCCTCCTCAGGGCACCTTGAGCCGCCCGATGGTGTTCCGGTCGGTGCCGTACCAGATCTCCCGGGTCGGCTGGGAGAACACCATGTGCCGGATCGTGTTCGGCTGGTCTCCGCCCTCGGTGTCCACCGTCTCCGTGAACTTGCCGGCGGCGGGGTCGAAGGCCACCAGCCGATTGGGTCGGACACCGGTCTCGGCCAGCCAGATCCTGCCCTTGTCGTCTCCCGCCATCGCGTACGGCAGCGAGCTCTCGCCGGCGGGGAGCTTGAACTCGGTCACCTTTCCCGTGGACGGGTCGAGCTTGCCGAGGTAGCCGCGCGCGTAGTCCCCGTACCAGATCCCGTCCTTCATCACCGCGATCCGCCGCGGCCGCGCGCCCTCGGGCAGCTCGTAGCGCCGCTCCTTCATGGTCGCCGGGTCGATGGTCCCGATCGCGTTGGTGCCGAACAGCACGTACCAGGGCCGCTGCTGCTCGTCCAGCCCGATCCCGTATGGCCTGGTGCCGCTGCCCGTCTCCCAGAGGCGGATCTCACCGGTCTTCGCGTCCCGCCGACCGACCACCGCCGCGCCCTGCGCCGTGAACCAGGCGTTGCCCGCCTGGTCCAGCACCATCGTGTGGGGGTCGCTCACCTTGTCGGGATCCGGCATCATGTAGTTGGTGAGCTTCCGGGTCTTCGGATCCAGCTTCACCAGCCGACCGTTGCGGTTGCCGGTGTACCACACCATGCCATCGGGCGCCACCACGAGATTGTGCGGATGGGTGCCCGGGTCGATCTCATACCGGTCGAACTTGCCGGTCTTCGGATCGAGGTTCGCGATGTAGTTCCCCTCCTGTCCCACGAACCACACCAGCCCACTGGGCGCCACGTACGGATCGCGCGGCCGGGTGCCTTCCCACGGCACGGTCCACTCCTGCACCGCGAGCGGCGCGGCCGCCGCGGCCATCAGCAACGCCGGGACGGCCCCGGCGACGAGCTTCGCCATCATCGCTTCACATCCTCGGGCTCAGGTTCCTGCGTTCAGGGTGTCGGGCCGCTCTCCCGGCTTGGTCCGCACCGCGGTCCAGGAGGGACTCCCACCCTTCCCTTTCGCCGTTCCGCTCGCCTTGTCGTCGGACACCTTTCCGGTGAACTCGGTTCGGTCCGCTCCGTCACCGACCACGAAGGAGACCCGGTCGCCCTTCACGCTGAAGTTGGTGAGCGGTGCCGCCTTTCCACCGGAGGTCGCGGTGCCCGAGACCTCCTGGTACTTCTGCTTGACGTCCAGGGTGTATTCCCTGGCACTCCCGCCGTCGGTCGTGAGCCGCCACTGGCCGGAGACGTCGGCCGGGATGACCCAGAGGTAGGCGTAGCTCTGCATCCCGGAGTTGGTCTTGATGGTCATTGTCCGGTCCGCCTTCCAGTCGCCCATGTCGAAGGCGTTGGAGACGATGCGCGCACCGGGACGCACTTCCCGGAACAGCTTGGGGCGGAGCCGCTCGTTCAGCGACGGCAGCAGGTAGAGGGTGATCACGGTGGCCGGGGAGAGATCCTGCTCGAAGAGGTCGCCCTCGACGAACTCGATCTTCTTCGTCACGCCGGCGGTGTCGGCGTTGCTCTTGCTCTCCTTGATCCGGACCGGGTCGATGTCCACGCAAACCCCGCGCTCGGCCTTGTACTTCTTGACTGCGGCGATGACGAACCGGCCGTCGCCACAGCCGAGGTCGTAGACCGTGTCGCTGGCGGTCACGTTGGCGGCCGACAGCATCTCGCGCACCTTGGTGGTGTCGGTGGGGACGAAGTGGACGTCGGGGGTTCGCGCGGCGGCCGACTTCTCCTGGCCCGCGAGCCCGGCGGGGAAGGCGAGCGCCACCGTTGCCGCCAGGGCGGGCAGCGCGCTGCGGTATGGGAAGCGGGCTAGGGTGCCCATGTGGTTCCTCGTGCGACAGGGGGGTTGAGAGCCGCCTCGGTTCGGCGGCCGGCAAAGGCCAAAACGGGAATGCCCGCGAGCATCACGGCTACGCCGAGCAGCGCGCCGCGACCCGCATAAGCGACACTGGAATAGAGCATGTAGGCGGCCACGCCGCAGAACAGCAGGGGGACGACCGGATACAGGGGCAACCGGAACGGCCGCTCGGTTCCCGGATCCCGGCGGCGGAGCACCATTACCGCGGCCCCGGTGCCGAACAGGATCAGCCAGAACACCGGCGCGGTGTACGCCACCATGGCCTCGAACCCGCTCCGCGCCAGCGCCCCGAAGCCGACCAGCAGGAGCGCGATGAAGCCCTGCAGCAGGAAGGCGGCGCGAGGCGTGTGATGCCCCTGGTTCCAGTCGCCCAGGAAGGCGAAGCGCGGGACGTCCCGGCCGAGCGCGTAGTTGCTCCTCGCGCCCGTGATCATGGTGGCGTTGGCCGACGACAGCGCCGCGACCATCACCGCGAAGCTCACCGCCGCCGCGCCCCACGTGCCCACGGTCCGCTGCATGAGATCCGCCGCGACCGCGGACGAGTCGGTCACCCCGGCCAGGCCGAGACCCCTGAGGTAGGCGGCGTTGGCGAGGAGGTAGAGCACGGTGATGATGCCCAGTCCCCAGGCGAACGTGTGCACCGCGCCCCGCCGGCGGTCGCGCAGCTCGGCAGAGATATAGGCGGCCTCGCTCCAGCCGCCGAAGGTCAGGAGGACGAAGACCATCGCCAGGGCAATCCCGCCACCGGCAGCCGGCGGCGCCACGCTCGGCGCGGGGGAGGCGAGGACGAGACCGGCGACGATGACCGCCACCAGGCCGCCGACCTCGAGCGCGGTGAGCGCGTACTGCAGCCCGCCGCTCTGCCGCAGACCGGCCACGTTGATCAGTGTGAGACCGACGACCACACCGGCGGCGACGACGGCCGAGATGTGCGCGCTCGGCTCACCGTCGCCCAGCAGGGTCGCGACGTAATCGCCCACCAGAAACGACAGCAGCGCGATCGAGCCGGTCTGGATCACCGTCATCCGCGACCAGGCGCAGAGGAAGCCGGCGCGCCGGCCGAAAGCACGGCTCAGGAAATGGTACTCCCCCCCGGCGTTGGGATAGGCCGCCGCCAGCTCGGCGTAGCAAAGCGCGCCGAGCAGGGAGACCACCCCGCCGACGACCCAGAGCGCGAGGAACATCGCCCCCGAGGAGCTGCCGCCCGCCACCAGTTGCGGGGCGCGGAAGATGCCCGCGCCGAGCACCAGCCCCACCACGAGCACGACCCCGTCCCGGGTGCGCAGCACGGTCCTCGGCGCGGATCGTCGGTCGGCGCGCACTTCCTGGTCTGCCATGTGGGCTCCTGTGGCTCCTGTGGGCTCGCGTCTATGGCGGGCAGGGAATAGAGCCATCAGCGTGGCGGTCCGGCTGTAATGCGGCGCACATCCCGCCGTGCTCGGCGGTCAGATCAGGTCCAGCTCCCAGGTCTGGAACACCTGGTCCTGCCCGAAGCGGTGGGCCCGGCTCTCCTCCACCATCCGGAAGCCGGCCCGCTCGTAGAGGCGACGGGCGGCGTGCAGCTCGGCGTTGGTCCACAGGCGGACTTTCGCGTATCCGACCTCGCGCGCGAAGGCGAGACAGGCCTCCACCAGGCGGGTGCCGACACCATGGCCCCGGGCCCAGGGCTCCACCAGGAGCAGCCGGAGCTTGGCTACCTTCGCCGTGTCCTTCACCAGGAAGACGGAGCCCGCCGGCTCGCCCCTCAGCTCGGCGATCCAGCAGCGCTCCACCCGGGGATCCAAGTCGGTCACGAACTGACCGACGATCCCGGCGACCAGTCCTTCGAACTCGGCGGTCCAGCCGTACTCGGCGGTGTAGATCTCACCGTGCCGCTTCACCACCCAGCCCAGCTCGCCGGGGAGCGGATCCCGGAGCACCACCTCGTCCGAGCCCGCGACCGGTTTGCCCAGCATTCCCTCGATACCGCGCATCGCCCGGACCAGATCCCTACGCTGGGGCCGGCTCAGGCGTGCCAGCATGGCCCCGACCTCCTCGCTCGAGCGGGCGTTGAGCCCTTCGAAAGTCCGCAGCCCGCGGTCGGTGAGGGTGAGCGACCGCCGGCGCCGGTCGGCCTCCGGCGCCCGCGCCGAGACCAGGCCCTGCCGCCGCAACCCCCTCAGTATACGGCTCAGGTATCCGGCGTCGAGCGCCAGCGCCTCCCGGACCCCGGTCGCCGTGATCCCCGGGCGGTGGAAGATCTCGTACATGACCCGGACCTCGGTGAGGGAGAAGGGACTGTGGTGCAGGCCCTCGTCGAGGAGCCCGATCTGGCGGGTGTAGAAGCGATTGAAGTGACGGACGGCGGCGACGGGATCGGCGGTGGTGACCATGGGGCGGCTCTTCGGCTTGTGATTTCCCACCATGTAGCAATTACTTGCTTTTGTCAACTATTTCCGACGCACCCGCCCCTTTCACCACAGAGCCACGGGAGGCCGCGGAGAAGCGCTGAGCCGCTTCCCCATCCACAAAAGAACATTCCCTGTTCTCGTTTGTTGTTGCTTTCATGTTGTTTGTGGGGCGGGCCGGCGTGGTTAAGTGTCCTATGTGGCCTCCGTGGCTCTGTGGTGAAAGGCGACTGGGAGGCCTCTGAACCGCTGGCAGGTAACTAGTATTGGAAATCGTGAATCCAGAGGAGGCGTGCCGTGAGCGAGCAGAAGATCATCGCCGTCGTAGGCGCGACCGGCGCACAGGGCGGCGGGCTGGTTAGGGCGATCCTGGCGGACCGGAGCGGGCAGTTCAAACCCCGCGCCATCACCCGGAACCCCAAGTCGGAGAAGGCGAAGGGGCTGGCGGATGCGGGCGCTGAGGTGGTGGCCGCGAACGTGGACGATCCCGCCTCCCTTCAGCGGGCGTTCGAAGGCGCGTATGGCGCCTTCTGTGTAACGTTTTTCTGGGATCACTTCTCGGCCGAGAGGGAAGTCACCGAGGCCGGGTACATGGCGGAGGCCGCGAAGCAGGCCGGCGTGCAGCACGTGATCTGGTCCACGCTGGACGACACCCGCCGCTTCGTTCCGCTCCACGACGACCGGATGCCCACACTCCAGGGGAAGTACAAGGTGCCCCACTTCGACGGGAAGGGTGAGGCGGACGCGCTGTTCAAAAAGGCCGGCGTACCGACCACCTTCCTCCTCACCTCCTTCTACTGGGAGAACTTCATCTACGTCGGTGCCGGGCCGAAACGTGGCCCGGACGGCAAGCTGATGCTGGTGATGCCCATGGGCGACAAGAAGCTGCCGGGCATCGCTTCCGAGGACATCGGCAAGAGCGTAGTGGGTCTCCTCAAGCGCGGCCCCGAGTTCATCGGGAAGACAGTGGGCATCGCCGGCGAGCATTTGAGCGGCGCCGAAATGGCGGCTGCGATGACACGCGCGCTGGGAGAATCCGTGACCTACCAGGACGTGCCGCCCGAAGTGTATCGCGCCTTCGGCTTCCCCGGCGCGGACGACATGGGCAACATGTTCCAGTTCAAGCGCGACTTCAACGACGCTTACCGGGGCGCCCGGAGCGTGGAGTTCACCCGGTCGCTCAACCCGGAGCTGCAGACGTTCGACCAGTGGCTGGCGAAAAACGCCAGCAGGATCCCGATCGAAGCGGCGGTGAAGTGACACCGTACTGAGCCGGGCCCGTAGGGTTACCGTTCTGTCATCCCGAACGCAGCGAGGGATCTTGCTCGGTGTGCTCAGAGCAGGCCGGCAAGATCCCTCGCGGCGCTCGGGATGACACTCGTTCATCAATAACGCGGACCCCCATGCTTCTCATCACCCTCGGCATCCAAGCAGCCCTCGCCGCACAGTCCATCCCGACCTCCGAGTACGCCGCTCGCCGCGATTCGCTGGCGGCGCGGCTCGACAGCGGCGTGGTCGTCGCCTTCGGCGGGCGCTCGCCGGTGACACCCGAGCGCTTCGCGCAGCTCCCCGCGTTCCGCTACCTCACCGGGTTCCCGGAGCCCGACGCGGCGCTGGTGATGGTGGTCCGCGGCGGGAAGCCGAGCGCCACCCTCTACACCTCGGCCAGGGATCCGCGCCGCGCGCTCTACGACGGTTTTCCGCCCGACTCCACCGAGGTAGCGCGCCGCACCGGGATCCCGGCGCGGTCCATCGGTGCGCTGGCGGCACAGCTCGACTCGCTCGCGGCGACGCGGCTCCCCTTCTACTCCCTCGCCGACTTCGCCACGGCGGACGCGTCCACGGCCGATAGCCTCACCCGCGGCACCCATTTCATGCGCCAGTTCGCGGATGGACACCCAGGGCTCGTCGTCCGGGACGCGCACCTTGTGCTCGACAGCCTCCGCAGCCGGAAGAGCCCCGCGGAGATGGCCTTGCTCCGGCGTGCGATCGACATCACCGGCGGGGCGCTCCGCGAGGTCATGCGCGCCCTGAAGCCGGGTATGTACGAGTACCAGGCGGAGGCGATGTTCGAGTCCGCCTTCCGTCGCGCCGGCGGCGACGGCACTGCCTTCGTCTCGATCATCGGCTCGGGACCCACCTCCCCCCAGTACCACTACAATGCCAACGACCGGCGGATCGGCAGCGGTGAGGTGGTGGTGATGGACGTGGGGGCCGCCGTCGGCGGCTATACCGCCGACGTCACCCGCACCCTGCCGGCGGACGGTCGCTTCACCCCGGAGCAGCGGGCACTGTACCAGATCGTCCGTGACGCCCAGGAGGCCGCCGCGAAGACCGTGAAGCCCGGGAGCGCCTTCGAGGCCTGGCGCGACGCGGCCCGGGCGGTGATCGCGGCCGGCGTCGCCCGCCTGGGCCTCACCGAGGGGGTGGATGCCGCCTTCGACCCCCCCTGGGCCGACCAGTGCACGACCAACCCGGTTGCCTGCACCCAGGCCTTCCTGTACATGGCCCACGGGCTGGGCCACGGCATTGGCCTCGAAGTGCACGATCGTCCGCATCCCTGGTATGGGACGGGGACGTTCCAGCCCGGCGACGTGTTCACCATCGAGCCAGGCATCTATGTCAGCCGGAAGCTGCTGGAGATCCTCCCTGACACGCCCCGGAACCGGGCCATGATCGCGAAGGTCCGGCCCGCGGTGGAGCGGTATCACGATACCGGCATCCGGATCGAGGACGACTATCTCGTCACCGACCGCGGCGCCGAGTGGCTCTCCCGGGCCCCGCGGGAGATCGCCGAGCTGGAGGCAGAGATGGCGCGGTGAACAAGCTCATCATCCTGTTCGTTGTCGCTTTCGTGGACATGGTTGGGCTCACGATGATCGTGCCCATCCTGCCCTACTACGCCACCGACTTCGGAGCCGGGGCGGCGACCATCGGCGTGCTGATCTCGGCCTTCTCGGTCGCCCAGCTGGCCGTGGCGCCGATCTGGGGCCGCGTCTCCGACCGCTACGGTCGGCGGCCCGCCATCCTCGCCGGGCTCCTCATCACCGCGGTTGCCTACGTGTTCTTCGGCTTCGCCGGCTCGGTGCCAGCGCTGCTGGCCGCGCGACTGGTGCAAGGCGTGGGCGGCGGCACCATCGGGGTAGTTCAGGCCTACGTCGCCGACGTCTCCGCTTCGGACCAGCGCACCAAGAGCCTCGGCTGGCTCAGCGCGATCACCAGTCTGGGCGCGGTGGCCGGTCCGGCGGTGGGCTCGCTGCTGGTCTCGCTCGGCGGCCTTGAGTTCGTGGGCCTGGGCGCGGCGGGGATGGCGCTCCTGGTGGCGATCTTCGCCCGGGCCTACCTGACCGAGTCGCGCCGGCTCCCGACGTCCCCTGGCCCCTCAGGGATGCCGACCACGGGTCGCGCCGCCATTGCCCACGTCCTTTCCCGCTGGCACGATCCCGCGCCGCGCCTGATCTGGATCTATGCCGTCGGGATCGGCGCCTTCTATGGCACGATTCAGATCGTGCCGCTACTGCTGTCGGACCGGCTCGGAGTCACCGCGCAGACTGTCGGGTATTTCGTGATGTATATGGGCGGGATGGGCGTGGTGGTACGGACCCTGATTCTGGGGCGGGCGGTGGACCTCCTAGGGGAGGCCCGTCTCGCGCGGCTCGGGATCGTGGTGCTGGCGGCCGGCCTGGCCGCCACGGGACTGGGCCACTCGAGCTGGGCGCTCGCCGCGGGGTTCACCCTGATGCCGCTTGGAACGGCGTTTCTCTTCCCCTGTGTGACCGGCCTCCTCTCCCAGGAGGTCCCCTCGAGGGAGCGGGGACTCTACATGGGGGTCCAACACACCTTCGGCGGGGTGTCCCGCGTCGCCTTCCCCATCGCCGCCGGCCTGCTGATCGACCGGTACGGGGCCGGTGTTCCGTTCTGGCTCGCGGGCCTGCTGGTACTGGCCACGCTGCCCCTCTCCCGCGCGATCGGTCGCCACCCCGAGCCCGGGCCCGCCGTGGCACCCGACGCCCTCCAGATCGCCTCCGCCGACATCACCGGCGAGATGCCGGTCGCCCCGCCGCAACCTTCCGGCCGTTGAATCCGTCAGACTAGGAGTATTCGCCGCTTCGAGGTGGCGCTGTGCAATCAGCCGGACATCCGGCGTCCACCCGGCCATGACCCTCACGGTGGTTATCGCCGAGGACGAGGAGCCGTCACGGGAGCAGCTCCGGGAGCTCGCGGCGGCGCTCCCCGACCTGAACGTCGTAGGCGAGGCCGGTGACGGTCACGCGGCTCTTCGGCTGATCGAGGAGCTGCGCCCCGACGTTGCGCTGCTGAGCCTGGCGATGCCCGGCCTCGGCGGCCTCGAGGTCGCCAGGCGGATGCGGCATCGGCCCGCGGTGGTCTTCACTACCCCTTTCGACCGGAACGCCGTCGCGGCGTTCGAGCTTCAAGCCGTGGACTACTTGCTCAAGCCCTACGACGACAGCCGGTTCAAGGCCGCGATCGAACGCGCCCGGGAGCGGGTCCAGGCGGCGCCGGACAACGCCGACGGCGAGCGCCTGCGGCAGGCGCTCTACGAGAGCGGCCACCTGACCAGGGTGTTCGTCCGCGAGCGCAACCGCATCCTGGTGGTGCCCACCGGCGACATCGAGCGGCTGGAGGCCCGCGGGGACTACGTGGCGCTCCACGTCGGGGCCAAGCGGCACCTGGTGCAGGTCACGATCGCGGATATGGAGCGGATGCTCGATCCCGGCCGATTCGTCCGGGTGCACCGCTCCCACATCGTCAATCTGGATTATGTCGTCGCCTTCAACACCGACTCGAAGGGCGCGCTCGAAGTGGAGCTCCGCAGCGGGACGCGGCTGAGCGTGAGCCGGAGCCGGGCCCAGGCGCTGCGGAACCTGGTCCTGTAGAAAACCGGGAAAAGTGAAACGTAAAGAGTGAAAAGGGCCTCAAGAGGCACCCTTTTCACTTTTTACTTTTCACGTTTCACGCATTGGGCGGGGCGGGGCGGGAGGGCTGACAGCCACCAGTCGGTGTGCGCTATCGGTCGGAGTCCAATAGTCGTCAACTGATGACTGCCAGCTCTCGCGCTCGACCTACTTTACGAACGGTTCCCCGGCTTCGTTGCACCGTTCGGCGACGAAATCACCATCCCAGCGTGAAGCTGAAGAAGTTGGTCGCGCCGAGGACGCCCAGGTACTTGTAGGCGTAGTCCAGCCCCAGGGCGAAGCCGCCGTTGCCGGTCCCGTACATCAGCCCGCCCCCGAACGCCAGCCCCTGCAGCTTCT
>JBKPGZ010000294.1:0-4484 GCA_046729675.1 Gemmatimonadota bacterium
GATCTTGTCGATGATCGCGGCGAGCGTGGTGCTCTTGCCCGAGCCCGTCGGCCCGGTCACCAGGATCAGCCCCCGCGGCCGCTCGGCCAGCTTGGCAAGGATCGGCGGCAGCCCAAGCTCCTGGAACGTCCGCACATTGAAGGGAATCATGCGGATTGCCATTGAGACACAGCCGCGCTGCTTGAACACGTTGCCGCGGAACCGGGCCAGGTTCTGGATGCCGAAGGAGAAGTCGAGCTCGTCCTCGGTCTCGAACCGCTTCTTCTGGTTCTCGGTGAGGACCGAGTAGGCCAGGTGCAGGGTGTCCTTCGGCGTCATGACCTCGGTGACCGAGCTGTCCACGATGTCGCCGTCGACGCGCAGTTTGGGCCGCTCGCCGGTGGTGATGTGGAGGTCCGACGCCTCCTTCTGGATCATCTCCTCGAGCAGCGCACGCAGATTGAAGCTCATCCGGCGGTCTCCTTGACGACTTCTTCGAGGGTGGTGACACCGCGCTCGATCTTCTTCATGCCGTCCATGCGCAGCGTGAGCATACCTTCGGCGACCGCCTGATCGCGCAGCTCCGCGACCGAGGCTCCCCGAAGGATCATCCGGCGGAGCTCCGGGCTCAGGGACATGACCTCGTAGAGGCCCGCCCGACCCTTGTACCCCGTGCCGTTACAGGTGTCGCAGCCCGTGCCCTTCATGAACGGTATGCCGCGCAGACCGTCAATTTCTGTGCCCAGGGAGTGCAATTCCTCGTCGGTGTACTTGTGCGAAGTCTTGCAGTCCTTGCAGACACGCCGCACCAGCCGCTGGGCGACGACCAGGTTCACCGCGCTCGCCACGTTGAACGCCTCGATGCCCATGTCGATCATACGGGTGATGGTGCTGGGTGCATCGTTGGTGTGCAGCGTGGAGAGCACCAGGTGGCCGGTGAGTGCCGCCTTGATGGCGATGCCGCCGGTCTCCAGGTCGCGGATCTCACCGATCATGATGATGTTCGGGTCCTGCCGCAGGAACGCCTTCAGCGCCGCGGCGAAGGTGAGCCCGATCTCGTTCCGCACCAGCACCTGGTTGATGCCCATCAGGTTGTATTCGACCGGATCCTCCGCCGTCATGATGTTCACTTCCGGCGTATTGATCCGGGACAGCGCCGAGTACAGCGTCGTCGTCTTGCCCGAGCCGGTGGGGCCGGTGACCAGCACCATGCCGTACGGGTTCAGGATCGCGCGCATGAGATCCTTCTCCGCCTTCGGCTCGAACCCGAACTTCGTCAGGTCCAGCGTCAGGTTCCCCTTGTCGAGGATTCGGAGCACGATCTTCTCGCCGAACAGCACCGGCAGCGTGGAGACGCGGAAGTCGATGACCCGGTTGCCCAGCTTCAGCTTGAGCCGGCCGTCCTGGGGGACCCGGCGCTCGGCGATGTTGAGCTGGGAGAGGATCTTCACCCGCGAGGTCAGGGCCGCCTTCATCTTGAGCGGCGGACGCATGATCTCGAGCAGTGCGCCGTCGATGCGGTAGCGCACCCGGATCTCGTGCTCGAATGGCTCGATGTGGATGTCGCTCGCGCCCCGCTTCACCGCGTCGATGAGCAGACCGTTGATCAGCTTGACGACCGGCGCGTCCTCGATCTGCGCCTGGGTGACCGCCTCTTCTTCCTGCTCCTCGACGACCTCGACGTCTTCTCCGCTGGCCTCCATGTCCTTGAGGAGGCTCTGGAGCTCCTGCTGGTCGTTGGCGTAGTGCTTCTCGATGAGGGTGCGAAGCGTGAACTCGCCGGCCAGGACCGGGAACAGATCGAACCGGGTGATGAACTTGAGGTCTTCCAGCAGGCCGAGGTCGGTGGGATCGGCCATCGCCACGGTGAGGGTGCGCCCCTCGCGCTTGAGCGGGAGGACCACGCCCTTCGTCGCCATGTCGGAGGGAATCAGCTTCAGGATCCGGGGATCGACCTCGAAGCGCGACAGATCCACGGCGGGCATCCGGTACTGCCGCGCCAGGACCTTGGTGATCTCCAGCTCGGGCACGACGCCGAGCTTGACCAGGACATACCCCAGCCGGTGCTTGCTCGCCTTCATCTCGGCCATGGCCGAAGCGAGCTGCTCCCGCGTGAGGAGACCCTCACGCAGCAGCACCTCGCTGAGCCGATCACCGTGGTTGCTGCCGGCAGCTACGGTCGCCATGGTCTCGCGGTTCGAGGACGCAAGCCGGGTTATCTGGGCGGTATCGGAAGCCGGATCTGGTCGGTTGGGCGGAAGCGCAGGTCACCGGACCGCCACATGGTCGCGCAGCCGGGCAATGGCCGCGGGGCCCAGGCCCGGCACTCGCGAGAGCTCCTCCACCGACGCGAACGGTCCGCGTGCCTCGCGTTCCTGCAAGATCGCCGCCGCGCGAGCAGGCCCGATGCCAGGCAGAGCGTCGAGCTCGGAAGGCGTAGCGGTGTTGACGTTTACCTGTGGGGCGAGCCCCCCGGCCCGGGACTCTGCCGAGCCCCCCCGGGGAGGGGGTAGCAGTCGTGCGAACTGCCCGGATGCTGGCGCGAAGGAGTGGGCTGCCGGACCTGAGAACGTGACGTGGGGACCGATGGCCGCCAGCAGTCCGGGGCCGATTCCGGGCACCCGGTCGAGCCCCTCGAGCGACCCGAACGGACCCTTGGCCTCCCGCTCCGCGACGATGGTCTTGGCCAGAGCGAGCCCCACCTTGGGCAGGCGGGCCAGCTCCGCGGCCGTGGCCCGATCGGCATCGATGCGCTCGCCCGGCTCCAGGGGGCGGGCTAGCGCGAGGATGCTGTCCCGGTGCGCCAAAGGCGATTTCGGCGGCATCGCGGCCAGCAGCTCCACCTGGCCCGGGGGCTCGCCGGGGCGCCCGACCCACCAGCGCACGCCCTGACCCGCCAGACCCAGCGCGAGCAGGAGGAGCAGGGCGCGACGTTCGGTGGGCGACATGGGCCGATGGTAAGGGGCAGGACGGCGTTGGGAAGCGCCGGAAAAGCGCGAGCCGTATCTCCGTTTCCACGTCCGAATCCGGCCAGACCTCCCGCACCCCGCGTCTAGATTGCGATCATGCTCCAGCCGGACATCTGCCAGCGCGCGGTGCGTGCGCGGGACGTGCGCTTCGACGGCATCTTCTTCGTCGGCATCACCACGACCCGGGTTTACTGTCGCCCGGTCTGTCCCGCCCGGGTCTCCTACCCCGAGCGGCGGCGCTTTTTCGACTCCGCCGCCTCGGCCGAGCGGGCGGGCTATCGGCCCTGCCTCCGTTGTCGGCCCGAGCTCGCCCCGGGGCGCGCCCTGATGGACGCGGTCCCGCGGCTGGCGCGCCTCGCGGCGCAGCGGATTGCGGCCGGCGCGCTGAACGGCCAAAGCGTAGCAGACCTCGCGGGCGACCTCGGCGTGAGCGAGCGCCATCTCCGCCGCGCGCTGGAGCGCGAGCTGGGTGTCGCGCCCGGCGAGCTGGCGCAGACCCACCGGCTGCTCCTCGCCAAACGACTCCTGGCGGAGACCTCGCTTCCGGTCACCCGGGTCGCCTTCGCCAGCGGATTTCAGAGCCTGCGCCGGTTCAACGCCGTCTTCCGCGAGCGCTACCGGCTGAGTCCGACCGCACTCCGCCGCTCGGCACCGTCCAGGTCCGCCGGCTCCGCCACGCCGGCCGGCGATTTCGTCACCCTCACCCTCGCCTACCGACCGCCGCTCGACTGGCCGCTCCTCCTCAGGCAGCTGGCCCGCGAGGCCGTGCCCGGGGTGATCTCGGTGGACGGTGGCCGGTACGCCCGCGCAGTCCGACTGGAAGGCCGCACGGGAGCCATCGCGGCGAGCAACGTGGAGGCGAGGTCGCACCTGGAGGTGGCGGTCTCGCTGTCCCTCCTTCCCGCGCTCATGCCGCTTCTGGCGCGGCTCAGGCAGCTGTTCGACCTCGACGCCGAACCCGCGATGGTGGACGCCCATCTGGCCCAGCACGGCCTGGAGCAGTCGGTGCGGCGTCACCCCGGGATCCGGATTCCGGGAGCAATGGACGGCTTCGATGTGGCGCTCAGGTCGCTGCTGGACGAGGAGGACGAGGGCCTGCTCGAGCGGGTAGTGGAAGGACTCGGCGAAGGGGTGGAGACCGGTCTGCCGCAGGTGTTCCGGCTCGGTCCGACGGCGGAGCGGATCGCGGAAGCCGGCTCCTTGGCCTTGGGGCGGCTCGGCGTCTCACGCCCGCGTGCGGAGGCGGTGGCCGCGGTCGCGCGGGCGATGGTCGAAGGCGGACTTCGGCTCCAGCCCGGCAGCGACGTGGTGGCTACCCACCGCGCCCTGCTGGAGATGAACGGCGTAGGCGAGCGGCTCGCAACCATCATCGTCATGCGGGCGCTCTACTGGCCCGATGCCTTCCCCACCGCGGACGCGGCGCTCCAGCGTGCCGCGGGCGTGTCCGGCCGGCGGGAGCTACGCGAGCTTGCGGAGCGCTGGCGGCCCTGGCGGGCCTACGCGGCGCAGCACCTGTGGCTGGAGGCGGAGAGATGC
>JBKPGZ010000295.1:0-9492 GCA_046729675.1 Gemmatimonadota bacterium
CTCGGCGACCGGGTCGCGGTGCTCAGGAGTGGAAGGCTGGAGCAGGTGGGGACGCCGGACGAGCTCTACGCCGCGCCCGCCAACCGGTTCGTCGGCAGCTTCGTGGGCCGGTCGAGCGTCCTGCCGGTCACCGTGCTCGGGCCGACGGCGTGGGGGACGCGGATCGAGGTGGAAGGCGTCGAGTGGGAGATCGAGCGCCCGGCGGGCCACCCGGTGGTACTCCCCGGGCCCGCCCTGCTGCTGGTGCGCCCCGAGGCGCTTCGGCTGGGCGATGATCCGCAGGCGATCGCCGGCAGGGTCACCTCGCGGCGATTCACCGGCCCATCCTCCTACTTCACGATCCTGACGGCGGGCGGCGCCACGATCGAGGTGGTCGCGCCGCCCGCGGCGGTCCAGCCCGGGGAGCGGGTGGGCATCCTCCCCAGCCGCCGGGCGGCCGGAGGGCTGCACCTCTTCCCGCCGGACGGCGCGTGACCCGCGCCCGCCGTGGTTCGGTCGGTGCGGCGCTGCTGCTCGCGTTGCTCCTCTGGCTGGTGCTCTATCCCCTGGGGCTGGTGCTGGTGGAGGGCCTTCGCGGCCCCGAGGGTTGGACCCTCGCCCATGCGCGCGAGTTCGTGAGCCGGCCCACCGAGATGCGCGCGCTCTGGGCCAGCCTCTGGATCTCGCTGGCGAGCGTGGCGCTGGCGGCGCTGATCGGCATTCCCCTCGCGCTGCTCCTGGGGCGCTACGATCTCCCGGGCCGCCGCGTGCTCGGTGGGCTGGTGGCGCTGCCGGCGGTGCTTCCGCCGCTGGTGGGCGTGGTCGCCTTCCTCTTCCTGTACGGCGAGACCGGTTTCATTCCGTTGCTCCTCATGTGGCTCTTCGGGCTGGAGGAGCCCCCGTGGCGGCTGCAGGGGCCCGGCGCCATCCTGCTGGTCCACGCCTACTCGATGTACGTCTACTTCTATCTCCTGGTGCGCGCGGCGCTGGTGTCGCTCGACGCCTCGCAGCTGGAGGCGGCGGCGAGCCTGGGTGCCGGACGCTGGCGCACTTTCCGCCAGGTCGTGGTCCCTCACCTCCGGCCCGCCCTGGCCGGCGCCTCGCTGCTCACCTTCATGACTGCGCTTGGCTCCTTCAGCGCGCCTTACGTGTTCGGCGGCGGCTTCCGCGTCATGCCGACGCAGATCGTGACCACCAGACTCAACGGCGAGGACCAGCTCGCGATGGTGCAGACCGCCTCGCTCATGGCGGTGGCGCTGCTGGCCCTGCTCCTCTTCCGCAGCGACCCTCGAGAGCAGGTCGGAGGCGGCGGGAGGAAGGGCGCGGGGCCTTCGCGGATCGCGATCCGGCGACCGCTCGCGCGACTGCTCGCGGGAGCGGCGGGATGGGGGCTGGCCACCTTGCTGCTGCTGCCGCACCTCACCTTGGTGCTGGTCTCCTTCGTCCCGGTCGGCACCTGGACCACCGAGCCGCTGCCGCCGGTCTACACGCTGAACAACTACGCGACCCTGGTGCTGGACCCGGTGCGGCTGCGGCCCCTGTTGAACAGCATCTGGCTCGCGACGGTCGCGACCGTCGCCGCGGTGGTCATCGCGCTGGCGGGGACACTGGTGGGCGCGCGGCGGACCACCGGTCCCCGTCGCGCCATCCAGGGCCTGCTCGCTCTGCCATGGGCCGTGCCCGGGACGGTCTTCGCCATTGCGCTGGCGACGGCCTTCAGCGTGAACGAGCCGCTGGCCGGTCGCTTCGTGCTGGTGGGTACCCTCTGGATCCTGCCGCTCGCCTACCTCGTCAGGAATCTGCCGATCACCAGCCGGGCCATCTCGGCCGGCGTGCGCGCGCTGGACCCGTCGCTGGACGAGGCCGCGGCGACCCTCGGTGCTGGGCGTCGCCGGACTCTGCTGAGGGTGACGCTGCCGCTCCTGCGTCCGGCGCTCCTGGCCGGCGCGAGTCTGGCGTTCGTGACCGCGTTCGGAGACTTCGTGACCTCGATCATGCTCTACACCTACGACACCCGGCCGATCTCGCTGGAGATCCTCTCCAGCCTGCGCCAGGCCGACGTGGGCGTCGCCGCGGCCTACGGCGTGGTGCTGATGCTAGTGAGCGCCGCGGTGTTCGCGCTGGGCTCGGGTGGACAGGGGCGGGGAGGCAGCCCCGGGTGACGGCCCCCACGCCAGGGGGCTTCCGCCGCCTCGCGGTACTGATCGCGGTCAACTTCGTGGACATGGTCGGCTTCATGATTGTGCTCCCGCTGTTGCCCTTCTACGCCCTCGAGCTGAAGGCATCACCCGAGCTCGTCGGCCTCCTGATCGCCTCCTTTTCCATCGCCCAGCTGGTCGCGGCGCCCCTCTGGGGGCGGGTCTCCGACCGCTATGGCCGCCGGCCGGCCCTGCTGATCGGGCTCACCGCCTCCGCCATCGCCTACGGTGTATTCGCCTTCGCCGAGACGCTGTGGCTGCTCTTCCTGATGCGGCTGGTGCAGGGCGCTGGCGGCGGCACGACCGGCGTGGCCCAGGCCTACGTGGCCGACACCACGGCCCCCGGGGAGCGCGCCAAGGCGCTCGGCTGGCTCTCGGCCGCGACGTCCGCAGGCGTCGCCTTCGGTCCGGCGATCGGCTCCTTCGCCGCGCACTTCGGACGTGAGGCACCGGGGCTGGCAGCGGCGGCGCTGTGCCTGACGAACGTGATGTTCGCCTGGCGGCTGCTCCCCGAGTCGAGGCCGAAGGACGACGGGCCGCCGCGGCCGCGACGGCCGGTGTGGCACCCGGCGTGGACGGCCATCCGCCACCCGGGGGCGCCGCTCGCCCGTCTCCTCTGGATCTACGGCATTGGCATGGTGGCCTTCTCCGCGCAGACCTCGGTGCTCGCCCTCTATCTCGGCGCGGAGTTCGGGCTCGACGCCCGCACCATCGGGCCGATCTTCACCTACATCGGCGCCCTGTCCTTCGTGATGCGGAGCGTGCTGCTGGGTCCGGTGGTCCATCGCCTCGGCGAGCTGTGGACCATGCGTCTCGGCACCCTGGCACTGACGCTCGGGTTGTGGCTGTATCCGGCCCCGGAGTCGCTGTGGACGTTCGTGTTGGTGATCCCCCTTGTGCCGATCGGTACCGCGTTACTGTTTCCATCCACTACCTCACTCATGTCCCGCCAGTCCGACCCGCGCGAGCTGGGCACCACCATGGGAGTGGCCCAGACCTTCGCCGGCGTAGCGCGCGTGGTGGCCCCACTCCTCGCGACGGCGGCCTTCCAGCGCCTCGGCCACGGCGCGCCGTTCTACCTGGCGGGCGCCTGCGTCGCCTTGGTCGGGCTGCTGGCCTTTCAGATGCAGGTCGATCCCGGCGTCTCCCACCGTCCCACCGAGGAGAAGGCGAGCATCTCATGAGCACGGACGAGCGGCTGGAACGACTGGAGCGCCGGGTGGCGGTGCTGGAGGCGCTGGTGCGAGGCTCACGCCAGGCTGAGGCCGCGGAGCCGGAGCCGCCGCCGTCGCCTCCGCCTCCGCCGCTCGAGCCGGCCCGCCCCGCTCCCGCGCCGCGACGCGTCGCTCCTCCGAGCGGGGTCAGCATCGACGAACGGTGGATCGGCCAGCGCGGCCTTCTCGCCGTCGGCGTCGTCGCACTCCTGATGGCCACCGGCTACCTCCTCAAGCTCAGTTTCGAGCGCGGCTGGATCCCGCCCGTCATGCGCTGCATCGGCGGTGCGCTCCTGGGCGGTGTCGTGGGCGCCATCGGATGGCGGCTGCACGAGCGCTATCGCACCTACGGCGCCGCGCTGGTGGGATGCGGAGCGGGCATCATCTACCTGAGCGTCTGGGCCGCCTGCCGGCTGTACGAGGTGATTCCTCCCACCACCGGTATCGTGGGGCTGGCTCTGGTATCGGTCGCGCTCGCGGTCATCGCCTACGCGATCGACGTCGAGGCGCTCGGCATCACCGCTGCCCTGGGCGCCTTCATGGCCCCGGTGTTGCTGGGGCAGGACGACGCGAACGCCAACCTGCTGCTGCTCTATCTCGCCTGCATGGCCGCGGGTCTCGGGCTCGTCGCGGCACGGCGGCGCTGGCGCCTCGCCATGCTGGTCGTGGCGGCGAGCTACTTCGGTGTGGCGGTGGCAGGGGCGCGGGAGACGGCTGAGCCCTGGGGGTTGCTGGTCTACGGCGTGCTGGGCGGTGCGGCGGGACTCTACGTCGGGCTGAGCGAGCGCTGGGGTGAGACCCGATTCCTTGCCTTCACGGGCGGCTGGGCCCTGCTCGCAGCGGCGAGCGAGCGGATGGGGACCCACTGGCCGGTGTTCGCCGCCGGCCTGGGGCTGTCGGCGCCGGTCTGGTGGCACGCGCTCCGGAACCCGAAGGTGCTGCCGCTCCGGTCCGGCGCCGGCTCGGCCGGGGGCTGGTCCCTGGGCGAGGCGCTCTACTTCTTCACCACACCGATCCTCCTCGGTTGGGCGGCCTACGGCCTCGCGCCGGACGGGTTCGACCGCGTGCCCGGCCTCCTGGCTTCGCTCGTCGCCGTTCCGTACCTCCTCTCGGGCTACCTGCGGCCACGCCCGCCCTTCGCCCTGGTCGGAGTCGCAGCGGCGGCGGTCGCCGCACAGGCGCAGTGGAGCGGCACGGCGGAGACGTGGGCCCTGCTGGGGCTCGCACTGCTCTGGGCCGTGCTGGATCATGCACTCGGTCGGGCCGACGGCCGCTGGTATGCGTGCCTCACCTGGGCCGCGGCGCTGAACCAGCTCATGGGCGATGCGCTGCAGGCGCGCACCGCGGCGGACTCGGCGTTCACCGGGGCCTGGGCTGTCGCGCTCTGGGGCGCAACTGGAGCTGCGGTCCTACTGGCCGCCGGTCTCCTCCGGGCTCGACCGGACGAGGGCGAAGCGCGACTCGCGCGCACCGGGCTGTGGATCATGGCCGGCCTGCTGATGCTCTTCGGCGTCACCGCCGAGATCCATCGCTACTTCGATCTGGAGAGCATCTCCCGCGTCAGGGCGGAGCTGGCCTCTGGATTGGCGGTGAGCGCCTGGTGGCTGATCTTCGCTGCGGCGCTGGTGCTGGTCGGGTTCCGGCGGTCGCTCAAGCAGCTCCGGCTCGCAGGGCTTGCGGTCGCGGGGCTCGCGGTGGCGAAGGTGGTGATCTACGACCTCTCCTCGCTGGACGCACTGTACCGGGTGGGATCGGTCTTCCTGCTCGGGCTGGTCATGCTGTCGCTGGCGTATCTGTACTACCGGAACGATCGGTCGGAAGGAACGCCGTAGCCACTCCTGTCATCCCGAGCGAGGCGAGGGATCTTGCGCGCCCGGGCAAGAACCGCCGCCTCGCTCGGGATGACACTCGGCTGGAGGTCACATGTCCGACATGAACCGACGCGAGTTCGCCGAGGCGATCGCCCTCGTCGGCCTCGCCCCGCTCCTGGGTGAGCGGGCGGGGTTGTCGAGCCTTGTGGCGCTCGAGGGTGCCGCCCCCGAGGATCCCGCCTCGCTGGCGAAGGCCCTGGCCGGCGCGATCCGGGCCCAGTACGGCGCTCGGCTGAGCGAGGCCGACTTCGGTGTGATCACCCGCCAGATCCAATTCTCCCTCGAGCGCGCGGCGAAGGTGCGCAAGGTGCCCCTCACCAACGGCGACGAGCCCGACTTCCTGTTCTCACCGATTCGCGTACCGGGTGTCGGGTGAGCGATCTCACCTGGCTCACCCTCCCGGAGCTCGGCCGCAAGCTCCGCGGCCGCGAAGTGTCCGCGGTGGAGCTGGCGGAGCACTTTCTCGCCCGGCTCGAGCGACTGGGGCCGGCCTACAATGCGGTCGTCACCGTGCTCCGCACGCAGGCGCTGGCCGAAGCGAAGCAGCGGGACACCGAGCTCGCGAAGGGGAAGGACCGCGGGCCGCTGCACGGCATTCCCTACGGTGCCAAGGACCTCCTCGCCGCCGAAGGCGCACCGACCACCTGGGGAGCGCAGCCGTACCGAGGGCAGCTGCTCCACAGCGACGCCACGGTCGTGAGGAAGCTGCGCGAGGCGGGCGCGGTGCTCTGCGCCAAGCTCGCCATGGTCGAGCTGGCCGGAGGGATGGGCTACAACCAGGCCTTTGCGAGCTTCACCGGGCCGGGTCGCTCGCCCTGGGACCGAGCCCGCTGGTCGGGTGGCAGTTCCAGTGGCTCGGGCTCCGCCGTCGGCGCCGGGCTGGTGCCGTTCGCCATCGGCTCCGAGACATGGGGCTCGATCCAGTTTCCGGCGGCGTTCTGTGGCGTCACCGGGCTGCGCCCCACCTATGGTCGGGTGAGTCGGCACGGCGCCATGGCCCTCAGCTGGACGATGGACAAGCTGGGTCCGCTCGCGCGCACCGCGGAGGACTGCGGCCTCGTCCTCTCGGCCATCGCCGGTGCGGATCCAGCCGACCCCTCCGCGCTGGACCGGCCGTTCGCGTTTCCGGATCGATCCACCGAGCGGAAGCACTATCGGCTCGGCATCCTGAAGGGCACTCTGGAAAAGACCCAGCCCGAGGTCCGCCGCAACTTCGAGGAGTCCCTGCGGGTGCTGCGCGATTTCGCCGAGGTCGAGGAGTCGCTGGAGCTGCCCGGCTACCCCTACGACGAGATGGCCTCGATCGTGATCGACGCCGAGGCCGCGAGCGCGTTCGAGCCGTTGTTCGAGAGCGGGAGGATCACCGGGCTCACCGCCCCGGAGGATCGCATCGGCGGTTACGCTGGACAGGTGGTGCTGGCCAAGGATTACATTCGCGCCCTTCGCGTGCGCCGGCCGGCGGCGGCTGCGCTGGACGCCGTGCTGGCGCAGGTGGATGCCATCCTCGCGCCGACCCTGCCGACGGTGGCGTGGCCGATCGACGCCGCGTTCGACAAGGTGTACCCCGACTACCCGGGCGGGACCAGCATCGGCGGAGCGGCGAATCTCTGCGGCGTGCCGGGACTCTTCCTCATGAACGGCACCGGCGAGGGTGGCCTCCCCACCAGTCTTCAGCTCACCGGGCGGGGCCTCGGTGAGGGTGTGCTGCTCGCGATCGGCCGTCGGTACCAGCAGCGCACGAATTTTCACCGGCTGGTTCCACCGGGATTGTGACCCGCGCCGTCTTCGCCTATATCTCCTGACCGGCCAAACCCCTCGTCTCAGGAGCGCGTCGTGCCCGTGCTGGCCCTCCCATCATCTCCCGCCGCGCTCGCCAAGGCGCGCTGGGAGGACCTCGTGCCGTACTTCGACGATCTCGCCGAGCGCCCGCTGGACGAGAGCACGATCGAAGGCTGGCTGCAGACGTGGTCCACGCTGGAGGAGCTGGTCACCGAAGCGGCGGCGGTGGCCATGATCGCCTACACCATCGACACCTCGGACCCGGAGAAGGAGGCGGACCATCTCCGGTTCTCCACCGAGGTGCTCCCCAGGATGGAGGAGCGCAGCGTGGAGCTGGCCCGGCGGCTGGTGGAGTCGGGCTATCGCACGCCCACGCTGGAGACCACCCTCGCCCGGTTCCGGACCTCGATCGAGATCTTCCGCGAGGCCAACGTTCCCATCTTCTCGGAGCTGGAGGAGCTGAGCGCGCGGTACCAGCGGATCACCGGGTCGATGACGGTGGAGTGGGAGGGCCAGGAGCGTCCGCTGCCGCAGCTGCAGCCCTTCCTCAAGAGCCCGGACCGCGGCGTGCGGGAGCGGGCGTTCCGCACCGCCGCGGGGCCCTACATCGAGCAGCGCGCGAACCTGGCCTCGCTGTTCGACCGGATGTACGAGCTGCGCCAGCGCGCGGCGCGGAATGCCGGCTTCGCCAACTTCAGGGACTACATCTTCCCCGCCAAGTTCCGGTTCGACTACACCCCGGCGGACTGCGTGCGCTTCCACGAGGCCGTGGAGGCCACGGTGGCGCCGGCGGTGGAGCGGATGCTCGCGGTTCGGCGGCGGCGGCTCTCGCTGGACGTGCTCCGGCCCTGGGACCTCGCGGTAGACCCGTACCGCAAGTCGCCGCTTCGGCCCTTCGCCACGACCGACGAGTTCGTCGACAAGGCGCGCACGGTCTTCGACCGGGTGGATCCCTCGCTCGGCGCCGAGTTCCAGATGATGATCGACGAGGGACTGCTGGACCTCGACAGCCGGAAGGGCAAGGCGCCGGGCGGCTACTGCGAGACGCTCCATTACCGGGGGCGCCCCTTCATCTTCATGAACGCGGTGGGTCTGGTGGACGACGTCATGACCCTGCTGCACGAGGCGGGGCACGCGTTTCACGCCTTTGCCGCCCACGAGCAACCGCTCATCTGGCAGCGGCACCCGGGCTCAGAGGCGGCCGAGCTGGCCTCCATGTCCATGGAGCTGCTGGCGGGGCCGCAGCTCGCCCAGCCGGTCGGCTACTTCACCCCGGAAGATCACCGCAGCGCCTGGCTCGAGCACCTGGAGGACATCCTGCTCAGCCTCGCGCACATCGCGTCGGTGGACGCGTTCCAGGACTGGATCTACACCAGCGGCGAAGGCGGCGATACGGCGGCGCGGGACGCCGCCTGGCTTCGCATCCGTGAGCGGTTCGAGCGGGGCGTGGACTGGAGCGGCCTCCAGCAGCAGCGGGTGGCCCGGTGGTACCGTCAGCTCCACATCTTCCAGTATCCCTTCTACTACATCGAGTACGGCATCGCCCAGATCGGAGCGCTCCAGGTCTGGCGCAACAGCCGTCGCGATCACGCCCGGGCGGTGGCCCAGTACCGCGGCGCCCTCGCGCTCGGCGCCGTGCGCGGCCTCCCGGACATCTACCGCGCGGCCGGCGCGGAGCTCACCTTCGACGCGAAGAAGCTCGGCGAGCTGGTGCAGCTGGTCGAGGCGGAGATCGAGCGGGTGCGGGCTGAGCTGCCGGCCGCTTGATTCGGGTCGGCCCTTCCGCAGCCCCCTCACCACAGAGACACGGAGGCACAGAGGGAGCCGGGGAGCGACCCCACAGCACCACATAGCCGCACCACACCACCCCCGAAAGATTCACCACGAAGGCACGAAGGACACGAAGGACGCCGGTGACAGTTAATGCATCGGAGTCCACAACATTTTTTTCTTTTGTTGTTTTCTTCGTGTCCTTCGTGCCTTCGTGGTGAATCTCTGGGGTGCGGAAGGGGCGGCTCCGTGGGTCTCTGTGGCCTCCGTGACTCTGTGGTGAACGGGGCGGCAGCGGGGTGGCCTTAGCGCACTCCAGCGAGGATGTTGCTTCCTGCGCCTGCTGGCGCAAGATTCCGTCCCGGCCGGCCCGGGGTCCCGGTGCCGTGTGAGATGGTTCCCGCAGCGGAGAGAGTGGATGGCAAAAGAAGAAGGGATCGAGATGGAGGGCGTCGTGACCGAGGTCCTGCCCGACCGCAACTACCGGGTCATGCTGGAGAACGGCCATGAGATCCTGGCGTATGCCGCCGGGAAGATGAGCAAGTTCAAGATCCGGGTGCTGGAAGGCGACCGCGTGAGCGTCGTGCTCTCGCCCTACGATCTCACCCGCGGGCGGGTCATCTATAGGCACAAGTGAGAACAGCGTAAAAAGTGAAGGGTAAAAGGTGAAAAGGGAGGGCC
>JBKPGZ010000296.1:0-6698 GCA_046729675.1 Gemmatimonadota bacterium
TCGCGCGCCATCGGCTGCTGGAGGGCGAGGAGGTTGATGCACTGTTCCTCGATCTCCACCTCCATGCTGTCGATGACGCGGTCGCCCTTGATGACCCGCTGGGCTTTCTCGACGTCGCGCTCCAGCAGGGCCTCCACCGCCAGACTCAGCGCCGCTTCCGCCTCGCCGGACATGGTGAGGAGGCGGACCTTGACGTGGCTGAGCTCGTCGTGGAAATGCCGGTGGGCGTCGAGGCTCATCCGAACCTCCCGGTGATGTAGGCTTCGGTCCGCTCGTGGGCCGGGCTGGTGAAGATCCGCTCGGTCTCGTCGAACTCGATCAACTGGCCGCGGTCGAAGAACCCGGTGTAGTCCGACACCCGAGCGGCCTGCTGCATATTGTGGGTGACGATCACGATGGTGTAGTCCCGCTTGAGCTCGAAGATCAGCTCTTCGACCCGTTGGGTGGCAATGGGGTCCAGGGCGGAGCAAGGCTCGTCCATGAGGAGCAGCTCGGGCTGGTTGCCCAGCGCCCGCGCGATGCAGAGGCGCTGTTGCTGCCCGCCGGAGAGCCCGGTCGCGGGCTCGTCCAGACGGTCCTTCACCTCGTCCCAGAGGGCCGCCTGCCGCAGACACCCCTCCACCAGGTCGGGGACGTCGCGCCGGGGCACCAGCCGATTGAGCACCGGGCCGTAGGCGACGTTGTCGAACACCGACTTGGGGAACGGATTGGGGCGCTGGAATACCATGCCGACCCGCTGCCGGAGCGCGACCAGGTCGGTGCCGGGCGAGTAGACCGAGCGCCCCTCCACCAGCAGATCGCCCCGGTGGTGGACCCCGGTGATCAGGTCGTTGAGGCGGTTGATGGAGCGGAGAAAGGTGGACTTCCCGCAGCCGGACGGCCCGATGATGGCCGTGACCGCCTTGCGGTCGATCGTGAACTCGAGATCCCGAAGGACCTGGCGCTCGCCGTACCAGAAGGAGAAGCCGCGCACGTCTACCGCGGGCGCGCCGCGCTCCGCATCGGGCGTCGGCGGCTGCCGTGGGGCCAGCGTCGCTCTGGGCGTAGTCACGTAGGAGGTCCTCGGCTTGACGATCGCGCTCATCCGAACCTTCCCGTAATGTAGGCCTCGGTCTGCTCGTTCCGCGGTGCGGTGAAGATCTGCCGGGTGGGGCCGGACTCCACCATGGTGCCCAGATAGAAGAACGTGGTCGTGTCGGACACCCGAGCCGCCTGCTGCATGTTGTGGGTGACGATGACGATGGTGAACGCCTTCTTGAGCTCGAAGAGCAGCTCCTCGATCCGCTGGGTGCCCTGGGGGTCCAATGAGGCGGTCGGCTCGTCGAGCAGGACGACGTCGGGTGAAGGAGCGACGGTGCGGGCGATGCAGAGCCGCTGCTGCTGGCCGCCCGAGAGGGCCATCGCGCTCGCGCGCAGCCGGTCCTTCACCTCCTCCCAGAGCGCCGCCTGGCGCAGCGAGCGCTCGACGACGGCATCCATCTCCAGCTTCGGCAGCGGTCGCTGGACTCGAAGCCCGGCGGCCACATTGTCGTAGATGGACATGGTGGGAAACGGGGTGGGCCGCTGAAACACCATCCCGATCCGACGGCGGAGCTGCATTGCGTTGACCTTCGGCGCGTAGATGTCGTCGCCATCGAGCAGCACCCGACCCGTGATCCAGCCTCCCTCCACCAGCTCGTGCATCCGGTTGAGCGTCCGCAGGAAGGTGGACTTGCCACAGCCCGACGGGCCGATCAGCGCATGGACCCGGTTCGACTGGAAGGACAGCGATACACTCTTCACCGCCGTGAACTTGCCGTACATCGCGGTGAGCTTGTCGGTCTCGATCCGAACCGCGGTCTCGGGCGAGGAGGCAGCCGCCCTGGGGGGCGCGACCCGCAGCGTGGCGTCAGCCATTGAGCGAGAACCTCCGGCGGATGGCGAGCCGGGCGCCGACGCTCAGCACGAAGACCACGAGGATGAGCACCAGGGCCGCGGCCCAGGCATAGCGATGCCACTCTTCGTATGGCCCGGTCGCGTAGGTGAACACCGTGAGCGGCAGCGCCGCCATGGGCTGGTTGAGGTCCAGGCTCATGTACTGACTGCCGAGCGCGGTGAAGAGGAGAGGCGCCGTCTCCCCGGCAATGCGGGCAACCGCCAGCAGGCTGCCGGTCACAATGCCCGGCATCGTGGTTCGCACCACGATCGCGAGGCTGGTCCGCCAGCGCGGGTATCCCAGCGCCAGGGCCGCCTCGCGCAGCGAGTTGGGCACCAGCTTGATCATCTCTTCGGTGGTGCGGAGCACCATCGGGATCATGAGCATGGCGAGGGCGGCGCTGCCGGCGAGGGCGGAGAAGTGCTTCTGCGTCGCCACGATCCAGGCCCAGGCGAAGACGCCGACCACGATGGAGGGCGTCCCGTTCAGCACGTCGGCCACGAAGCGGGTGATCCAGGTGAGGCGACTGCCCGGGTACTCGGCGCAGTAGATGCCCGCGGCGATGCCGAGCGGAAGCCCGATCAGGCCCGCGGCGCCGACGATGAGGAGCGTACCGACGATCGCGTGGGCCACCCCGCCGCCCATCTCGCCCGCCGGCGCGGGCGTGCGGGTGAAGAACGCCACCGAGAGGCTGCCCGCCCCCTGGACGACCAGGTCGAACCGGATGAAGAAGAGCGGCAGCAGCGCCACCACGACGGCGAGGATCATCAGCCCGACCATCGCGTTGCTCACCACGCGGCGCAGCGTCCTGCGGTTCACAGCGCCTTGCTCCCCGCGCCCGACCCGCGAGCCACCCGCCAGATGAGCAGGCGCGCGCCGGCATTCACCAGCACGGTGACGATGAACAGGAGGAAGGCCACGTAGGCCAGGGCCGAGAGGTGCATGTCGCCCACGGCCTCGGAGAACTCGTTCGCGATGGCGGCGGCCATGGTATAGCTGGGTGCGAAGAGCGAGGCCGCGATCTCGTGGCGGTTCCCGATCAGCATGGTGACCGCCATGGTCTCGCCCAGCGCCCTGCCGAGGCCGAGGATGATGGCCCCGATGATGCCCGACCGCGCGTACGGCACGACGGCCGTGATCACGGCCTCCCATCGCGTCGCGCCGAGGCCGAGGGCCGCCTCGCGCTGGGTATCCGGGACCGCGAGCAGAACCTCGCGGGAGACGGACATGATGTACGGCATTACCATGATGGCGAGGATGATCCCGGCCGAGAGCATCGAGGGCCCGTAGATCGCGCCCTGGAAGAACGGGAGAAAGCCGAGCGTATCACGGAGGAAGGGGAAGACGCTGGTCCGGAGGACGGGGATCAGGACGAAGATGCCCCAGAGCCCGTAGACCACGCTGGGGATGGCGGCCAGCAGCCCGATCAGGAAGGCAACCGGCTGGCGGATCGCCTTCGGCGCGAACTCGGTCAGGTAGATGGCCACGCCCAGCGAGAGCGGCACCGCGATCAGGAGCGCGAGCAGCGAGGAGGCCAGGGTCCCGAAGATCAGCGGGAAGGCCCCGAACTCGTCGGCGACCGGATCCCACCTGCTGGTGGTCACGAAGTCGAGACCGAACCGCCCGATCGCCAGGCGCGAGCCCATCCAGAGCTCGAACACCAGGAAGCCGAGCAGGATGGGGATGGCGGCGGCGGCGAGCGTGAGGAGCCAGCGGAAGAGCAGATCCTCGTAGCTCGTCAGCTCCAGCGGCGGAGGCTCGTGGCGCCCCTGCTCCGGCGCGGTCGCGACGGGCTCCCGAGCGACGGTGGTCGTCATGGGGTGATGTTACCCAGGGCAGTCGCGGGCATCGTCACGGGATTGTAACGGACGCGTCACGACGATCGGCTCTGTCCTCCCAAGCGAAGCGTCTGTCATCCCTCGCTTCGCTCGGGATGACAGGAATTCGGCTACTTGGCGGCGAGCCGTTGCTGGACCAGCTCGATCACCGGAACCGGGAGCGGCGCGTAGTGCAGGTCCGCCGCCATGCGCTGGGCCTCGGGCTGCAGCATCCAGTCGATGAACTTCTTCAGCTGCTCCCCCTTCGCGGGATCGCGCGGCTGGGGCTGGATCAGGAGCCAGGTGAACGAGGAGATCGGATAGGCGTCCGCCGGCTTCGGATTGGTGATCGACACCCGGAAGTCGGTGTCCTCCGGCAGCTTCTCGGCGGCGGCGGCGCTCACGCTCTTGAGCGAGGGGCGGACGAACTCGCCGGCCGCGTTCTTCACGTCACCGTACGGCAGATCGTTGGAGATCGCGTAGATCAGCTCGACGTAGCCGATCGCGCCGTCCGACTGCTTCACCTGCTGGGTGACGCCCTCGTTGCCCTTCCCGCCGAGCCCGATGGGCCACTCGACCGAGGTCGCGCTGCCCACCTTCTCTTTCCAGGTGGGCGAGACCTTGGCCAGGAAGTCGGTGAAGATGAACGAGGTTCCGGACCCGTCGGAGCGGTGGACCACGATGATGTCCTTGTCCGGGAGCTTGGCGCCCGGATTCAGCGCCGCCAGCCGGCTGTCGTTCCACTTGGTGATCCGTCCGAGGAACACGTCCGCCAGGGTGGCGCCGTCGAAACGGAGCGGCGTGCCGGCGACCTCCGGAAGGTTGTAGGTGACGACGACCGCCCCGAGTACCGTCGGGACGTGGAGCACGTTGCCGTTCACCGCCTTGATCTGGTCGTCATTCATCGGCCCGTCGGTGGCGCCGAAGTCCACGGTGCCCTCGGTGAACTGGCGGATGCCGCCCCCCGAGCCGATGGACTGGTAGTTGATGCGCACGCCGGTCTGCTTGGCGTAGGCGTCGAACCACTTGGTGTAGATCGGATTGGGGAAGGTGGCGCCGGCACCGGTCAAGGCGGCGCTACCGCCGGCCGAGGCGCCGGCTGTGGCGGAGGTATCGGCACCGCCTGATGGCCGGTCGCCTCCTCCGCAGCCGGAGGCGGCCAGACCCAAGGCAATGCACGCGAGCAGTCGAGTGGACACGACAGAGCTCCTCAGTTGGAGGCGATGGCCTTGCCGCCGGCCTTCAGGGTGGGGAGGCGGGCCTCCACCAGGGCAACCACATCCTTCGGCAGCGGGGCGTAGTGCAGCTCCGAGGCCATGGCCTGGGCCTCCGGGGCGATCATCCAGGACAGAAAATCCTTGATCTGCTTGGCCTTCGCCAGGTCCTTGCCGTCCTTGTGCACCAGCAGCCAGGTGAACGATGCGATGGGATACGCGCCGGCGCCGGCGGCGTTGGTGATCGAGACCCGGAAATCGGTGTCCGCCTTCAACTTCGTCCCGGTCGCCGCGGCGGTCACGCTCTCCAGCGACGGGGTCACGAAGGCTCCGCTCGAGTTCTTGATGTCGGCGAAGGGCAGATTGTTGGAGAGCGCGTAGATCAGCTCGACGTAGCCGATGGCTCCCTCGACCTGCTTCACCTGCTGGGTGACGCCCTCGTTGCCTTTGCCGCCGAGCCCCACCGGCCAGCTCACCGCCGTCGCGTAGCCGACCTTGTCGCGCCACTCGCGGGAGAACTTGTTGAGGAAGTCGGTGAAGACGTAGGTCGTGCCGGAGCCGTCGGACCGGTGCACCACGATGACGTCGAGATCGGGCAGCTGCACGCCCGGATTCAGCGCCGCGATCTTCTTGTCGTTCCACTTGGTGATCCGGCCCATGAAGATGTCCACCAGGAGGTCGCCGTCGAACTTGAGCTTGGTGCCACCGAGGGCCGGCAGGTTGTAGGTCACCACCACCGCGCCGAGCACCGTCGGCACATGGAGCACGTTGCCGTTCACGGCCTGGATCTGTGCGTCCGTCATCGGCCCGTCGGTGGCGCCGAAGTCTACGGTGCCCTCGGTGAACTGGCGGATGCCGCCGCCCGAGCCGATGGACTGGTAGTTGATGCGCACGCCCGTCTGCTTGCTGTAGGCATCGAACCACTTGGTGTAGATGGGATTGGGGAACGTGGCTCCCGCTCCCGTGAGGGTCTGCGCGCCGAGGGGCGCCGTGAGCGTCAGCGCGCCGGCGATCGCGAGTCGGAATGTCCGCATGATGCTGATGTCCTCAGGTTGATGTCCGCGGCCGGGGCCGACTAGAAGCTCACCGCCAGCATACTCCGCACCCCGCTGATACTCGGCGCGTCGGTAAGCTGGAAGTCCTGCCGCTCGTAAGCCAACCGGAACCACGCCTTGCTGGACATGTAGAGCCCGATCCCAGCGGTGAAGACGGTGGCGCCGTCGTCATCGGTATCGGTATCCGGGTCGGCCAGGTCCACCCGGGCGAAGGGCTCGACCGCGTAGAGCCAGGCGGTAGGACTGTTCATACGCAGGTTGTAGGCGGCAACGGCCTGGATGCCCCGCATCGTGGGTGTGGCCACCGAGGCGCCCTCGCCCTGGAGATACTCCACCAGCGCGTACAGTCCTTCGTCTCCGGTCTTGCCGTACTGAGCGTCGATGTCCCAGGCGCTGTTGGTGAAGCTGGAGTCGGGCACGTCGTCCGTGGTCACGATCGCATCGTGGGTGAACCATGAGGCGCCCACGTCGATCTTCTGGGTCACGGCGGCGGTGGCCCGCGCGCCGAAGCTCTTCTTGTTGTTGACGTCGTTCAGGCTCTCGCCCTGCCCGTTGTAGCCGCCCACCTTCACCGTGATCAGCCGGACGTCGTCGAGCTTGTGCTCGAGGCGCATGCTGGCTCCCACGTCGTGGGAGAGGAAGCCCGCGCCGCCGAACAGGTCGTTGGAGGCGACGGGCAGCAATCCCTGACCTGCGC
>JBKPGZ010000297.1:0-5265 GCA_046729675.1 Gemmatimonadota bacterium
CGGCAGACTCGTGTCGCTTCGAGCAGGCTTTTTCTGCCGACGATGGCAAGTCGTGGGAGCTCAACTGGATCGCGACTGACACCCGGATGAAGGGAGCCGACGGGTCGAAGTGAAATAGCGTAGTGCCTGTCTTCGAGGAAAGTCGTCCCCACTGGCCGTGCACCAACCCCCGCCCAGTGCGCTATCTTACCCCACAACAATCGACCAAGCGCAGCCCCGAACCCGGACCGACATGGCCACGAGAACCAGCCGCGCCCGAGCCTCCACCAAGCTCGAAAAGGCCGACCTCCTCGACATTTACAGGACGATGCTGCTGGCCCGCCGGATCGACGACAAGGAGATCCAGCTCAAGCGCCAGAACCGCATCTTTTTCCAGATCTCCGGCGCCGGCCATGAGGGGGTGCTCGCCGCCGCCTCCAAGGTCCTCCGCCCGGCCTACGACTGGTTCTATCTCTACTACCGGGACCGCGCCCTGTGCCTGGGACTCGGCATGACCGCGACCGAGCAGCTCCTCTCGGCCGTAGGCGCCGGCGACGACCCCAACTCCGGCGGCCGACAGATGCCGTCCCACTGGGGCCACAAGGACCTCAACATCGTGAGTGCCTCGAGCCCCACCGGCACCCAGTTCCTCCAGGCCGTGGGCGCGGCGGAGGCCTGGCTGCGGTACATGGAGATCGAGGGCATCGAGGGCCGTGACGAGGTCATGAAGGGCGACGAGGTCGTCCTCTGCACCACCGGCGAGGGCACCACCAGTGAGGGCGAATTCTGGGAGGCGCTCAACACCGCCTGCAATCTCAAGCTGCCCGTCGTCTTCCTGGTAGAGGACAACGGCTACGCCATCTCCGTCCCGGTGGAGGTCAACACCGCGGGCGGCTCGGTCTCCAAGCTGCTGACCGGGTTTCCCGGCCTATTCATCCAGGAAGTGGACGGCTGCGACGTGCTCGCCTCCTTCGACACGATGGTGAAGGCGGTCGACTACGCCCGCGCGCGCAAGGGCCCCGCGCTGGTGCACGCCCAGGTCATCCGGCCCTACAGCCACTCGCTCTCGGACGACGAGGTGCAGTACCGCACTCCGGCCGAGCGCCAGGCCGACGCGGAGCGCGACCCGCTGGTGCGGTTCCCCAAGCACCTCCTGGAGCAGGGGATCGCCACCCAGGCGGAGCTCGACCTGATCGTGCGGCAGGTGGAGGAGGAGGTGCAGGTCGCGGCCGAGGTCGCGCTCGCGTCGCCGCAGCCGCCGGCGAGCTCGGTGTACCAGTACGTCTACTCGCCCGATGTGGACCCCACCTCGGAGCAGTTCGACACCGAGGACGATCCCCGCTTCACCGGCGATCCCAAGACGATGGTGGACCTGCTCAACGTCTGCCTCCGCGACGAGATGGCGCGCGATCCGCGGATCGTGGTCTTCGGCGAGGATGTGGCCGACTGCAGTCGCGAAGAAGCGCTGGGCGAGGTGAAGGGGAAGGGCGGTGTGTTCAAGGTGACTTGGGGCCTCCAGCGCGCGTTCGGGAGCGACCGGGTCTACAACTCGCCGCTCGCGGAGGCCAATATCATCGGCCGCGCCATCGGCCTCGCGACCCGCGGGCTCAAGCCGGTGGTCGAGATCCAGTTCTTCGACTACATCTGGCCGGCCTACATGCAGCTCCGGAACGAGCTGGCGCTGATGCGCTGGCGCTCCAACAACGCGTGGGCCTCACCGGTCGTGGTGCGGGTGACCTACGGCGGGTATCTCAAGGGCGGGTCGGTCTACCACAGCCAGACGGGCGCCGCGGTCTTCACCGGTGTTCCCGGTCTCCGGGTCGTCTGCCCGGCCACCGCGCTGGACGCGAACGGTCTCCTTCGCACCGCGATCCGCTGCGACGACCCGGTGATGTTCCTCGAACACAAGCACCTCTACCGCCAGACCTACAACAAGGCGCCGAACCCGGGCCCGAATTTCATGATCCCGTTCGGGAAGGCAAAGCTCGTCCGTCCCGGCGCCGACCTCACGATCGTGACCTACGGCGCCCTGGTCCAGCGCGCTCTCTGGGCCGCGAAGGAGGCGGAGGAGAAGCTCGGCATCAGCGCCGAGGTGATCGACCTGCGGTCGCTCTCGCCGGTGGACTGGGAGGCGATCGGCGAGTCGGTGCGGAAGACGAGTCGCGTGATCGTGGCGTATGAAGACTCGCTGTCGTGGGGCTACGGCTCCGAGATCGCGGCCCGGATCGCGCAGGACCACTTCGCCTGGCTGGACGCGCCGGTGAAGCGGGTCGCCTCCACTGATACCTTCGTTGCCTACGCGCCCGAGCTGGAGGACGTGATCCTGCCCCAGGTGGCCGATCTCCGGCAGGCGATCGAGGAGGTCGCGGCCTTCTAGGCGCGCGGCCGCACCCCCGCTCCGCCCCTTCACCACAGAGGTACAGAGAACACAGAGGGCTCCGATGCATGCTGACGCATCGGAGCCCTTAACCATTTTTTGTTGTTGGGTGGCCGTGCGGGGCTCCGTGTCCCTCCGTGGCCTCGTGGCTCTGTGGTCAATCGGGGGAGCCGGGGGGACGAGGAGAAGCTACTCGCCGGTATCGTCGCCCGAGTCCTCGTCATCGGGCACGCCCGGCGTCCGAGCCTTCGCCTCCTCCGCGAGCTTGTTGATCTCCGCTTCGTTCTTCGCGTAGAAATCCATGTTGGCCTTGCTCACGCCGGCCTTCTTGATCATGTCGTCCTGGGATGCGCCGGATTGCTTGGTCATGGCGTACGCCATGCCGGTCTGGAGCAACGCCCACTGGGTCAGGACGTAGTCCCTGGTGCTGAGGCCGGTCGAGGTGACGGCGGCCTTTACCTGCGGATTGCTTTCCAGCGCCTTGACCTGATCAGCGATGGACTTCTCCCCGTTGTCCTTCATCCCCTCGGCGAGGCCGGGGTTCTTGGCCGCGACGTTGGTCAGGTTCACCGTGGCATCGAGGTACTGCGTGTACTTCGGCATCGTGAGCGTGGTTGCGGACACGGCCTTGAGGTCCGCGTCCGACTGCTGCGCCTCGGCTGCGGCCGGAAGGGACAGGGCCATCACCGCCAGGGTGTGGGTACACACCCGCCTGCTGAGACTCGACATCACGTAGACTCCATGCGTTTTAGAAGGGTAGGACAGGGGAGCGAAGTCCAGCGCGAAACGGGCACAAACGAAACCGGGGACCTCACGTGCTCTCGTGGTCCCCGGCGCCTGAATGGCTCGCGGCGGTCGTGCCGCTTGTTCTACCGGAAGCGCTCGCGGAATCGCTCATGCGTCGGAGCGGCCCCTAGGGGCTACTTCCAGTGTGGATCAACCTCTCATCCTGTGTCGGTTCTCGGGGGATGTCGGTCCATACGTCGGCGTTCGCTTCGGGGGTACCCTGGCCTGGGCGGACGCCGCTGACCCTCCTTCCATCAGGCGTGCATCACATCTCTATCGTCTTGTACGCGGACTGTCAACCCGAAAAAATTTGCCGGTCCGCTGAAACCCGCCGTGAACGTGTGAGAACGGACGGCTCGCGGCCGCGTCGTACGCGTGAACCTTCACCGACGACGAGGATCCGATGGGCCCGAAGCCGTTCCCGCTCCGCGCGCTGGGAGTCTCTCTCCGACTGGTGCTGCTCCTCGGAGTCTGCCCGGCATCCGGCGCGGCCCAGGCCACGGGCGGGTTCACCACGGCGTTCGCGCTGGCCACCGAAGCCGCGGTCCGGGCCGTCACCACACGGGTCTACCCGGTCGCGCTGTACGCCGGCCGCGACGAGGAGGGCATTCCCCGTTACATCCAGCGGCCCTTCTCCGATGAGGAGCGGCAGCTACTGCGGGAGCATTTCGGGATCGAGGAGCCCGGCCGCCTCTACCTGTCCGATACCACGGCCGGAGCCTACCTCAATTACGACACGGAGCGCGACCCCGGCCGGGCGGCTGGTGCGCTCCTACCGCGTGGGCGCGCCGTCCGTTCGGCTTCCCGGCGAGACCTGGGAGCAGCTGGAGCGCCGCCTCGCGACCCTGAGTCCCACCGATTTCCCGAAGTCGGCGAGCGTGGCCGACACCGCGCTCGGTTCGCTGGATCCGGAGGCGCGCCTCGAGTTCGAGCGCATGCTGTCCGCCGCGCGCCGAGAGGGTCACCGGGTGAAGGTGGTGGAGACGCACCGCTCGGCCGAGCGCCAGGCCTATCTCCTGGTCTCCGGCGGCGGCCTCACCTTCACCGCCACCTCCAAGCACAGCTCCGGCCGTGCAGTGGACGTGATCGTGGGCGACGGGAACCTGAAGCACCGCCGCACTCGCGCCCGGTGGATCGCTTTCCGTCGCTGGGTGAGCGAATACAACGGCGGGCGCTTTGGCCTCATCGGGCTGCCCGAGAAGTCCTGGGACTGGCCTCACATCGAGTTGCCGGGCCCCATGGGCTACGGCTCAATCGAGGCGCTGCTCCTCGCGGCGGAGCGTGCTCAGGACGCGATGCGTTAGCTCGGGGTATCGTGCTCAGGCCAGTGGAGATGGCGAGGGCGGCTCGGGCCGCTACGGACGCTCCGGTTCTTCCCCTCACCGTCTGGCCAGCACGCAGCACGGAGCAGACTTCCCACGCCCAGGATACATTCGTCGGCATGACGATGCCGGAAGCCGAGCAGCACCTTTCACTTGCCCTCGAAGCGGCCGTCGCGCGGTTCGGGAACATGGTCCGGCAGATCGGGCGGCGGTACCGGCTGGATGAGAGCGGGCTGGACGAGGTGATGCAGGAGGTCCGGATCCGGCTCTGGCGGGCCCGGGGGACCAGTGAGCAGGTCGGCGAGACCAACACGTCTTACGTATATCGCACCGCCTCGTCGGCTGCCCTCGATATCCTCCGGCGCCGGCGGGCGCGCCAGGCGGAGCGCCACGACAGCATCGACGAAGATGACGCCGTGGCCACGCTGACCGCCCCGAACCCCGACCCTCATTCCGCGCTCGAGGGCTCCGAGCTCGCCCACCGGGTGGCCCGTGCGATCGACGAGATTCCCGCCTCCAGGCGGCCGGCCGTGCGAATGCACCTGGCGGGCTACCCGCGCGAGGAGATCGCGAAGCTGATGGGATGGACCGACGCAAAGACCCGCAATCTTCTCTATCGCGGGCTGGCCGACCTCAGGGAGCGACTGACCGCGGAAGGCATCGGATGGGACACGGCGGGAGAGACTACGTGAGCGACCAACAGCTGCGGGCGATCTACGGCGACGTCATGACGTCGCGCCAACGGAGCCGGACCTCGCCCTGCCCCGAACCGGAGGCGATCCTGGCCCTGGTCCGGCGCGA
>JBKPGZ010000298.1:0-10336 GCA_046729675.1 Gemmatimonadota bacterium
TTGCCAAGTTTGCCACGAACGCTCGAACCGGCCGCGACGACGACCTCCTGCAGACCGAGCTTCGCGCACTCGTCCAGCCGGCGATCTCCCTGCGTCGCCGGACGGAGACGGCCGGTGAGCCCGATCTCCGCGAAAGCGGCCAGCCCATCCCGCACCGCCCCCTGCCCCTGGCGACCCTCGAACACCACCCGGTCGGCGATTCCCAGCTCGACGGCCAGCGCGGCGAGGCGCTCACGCAGCGGGCCGTCGCCGAATACGCGGTACTCCGCCCCGACGCCTCGGTCCACCAGCAGCCGAAGCGCGCCGAGGACGTGCGCGATGCCTTTCTTCTCGACCAGGCGCCCGACGCTCACCAGCCGAAGGCTGCCCGGCGCCGCGGGATGTCGCTCGCGGTACGGCCAGCGGCGGAGGTCTATGCCCGTCCGGTGCACAACCACCCGGTCGGCCGGTGCGCCCAGCTGCACGAGACGGCGGCCGAGGAACTCGCAGACCGGGAGCAGCAAACGGGCCTCGCGAAAGGTGCGTGCGTAGACCCGCGGCCCACGCCGGGCAACGTACTTCGTCGTGTCGGCACCGCGGAAGGCCACGACCAGCTCCCCGCCCAGGGCGCCCAGCCGCCGGAGGCGGAGTGCGTGCGGCGCATCCATCCCGAAGGCGCAGTAGCACACATCGTAGGGCCGGACCGGCAGGAACCGCGCGGTGCGGCGCAGCTGGTCGAGGGTCCAGGCCCGGTGCCAGAAGCGGGATGGATCGAGCGTCCGCAGGAGCAGTCGGCGCTCGTTCCCGCGATGGGCCGCGATGAGCCGAGCCGCGGCGCGCCAGCGCTCCCCCCGCCCGGCCGGCCAGCGGATCGGATAGCGGGTGCGGGATTCCAGGGCGAGCCGCTCGATGTCGGGATGAAACGGACCGCCGGGCTGGGGGCCGTCGGCGTAGATGTCCACCTCGTGGCCACGCTCGATGAGACCGACGATCTGGTTGAGAAAGGGGATCTCCGAGAGCACCGGAAAGAGGGCCGTGAGCCAGGCCACCCGCACCGATCAGTCTCCGGCGAGCACGTGCGCCACCCGCTCCATCTCTTCCACGGTGTTGTAGCAGTGGGGGCTCAAGCGGATCGCTCCCTCGCGGAGACTGCAGACGATCCGCGACGCCTTGAGGCGGCGATGGACCTCCTTCACCGCCTCGGGTGACACGCAGAGTATACCGGAGCCGTTCGGCCCTCGCGGCGAGCTCACCCGTGCGCCGCTCCGTTCGGCCCACGCCAGCACCGGCTGGTGCAGGCTCCGGATGTGATCACGAATCCGCTCCACGCCCAGCTCGAGGATCAGATCGAGCGAGGAGCTGAGTCCGGCGAAGTCCTGATAAGGGAGCGTCATCAGCTCGAAGCGCCGGGCATCGGCCCGAAGCGTGTCGTCGTAGCTGGTGAGCCGGCTCAGGTCGTCGGTGCCTTCGAAGGCCAGCCAGCCGGTGATCACGGGATCGAGACGTCCGATCAGCTCGCGCCGGACATAGACGAACCCGGAGCCCCAGGGCGAGAGCAGCCACTTCTGGGCGCCGCATGCGAGGACGTCCACCTCGACCCGGGAGACATCCACCGGCAGCTGTCCCACACCCTGGATGGCGTCCACCACGAGGTAGGCGCCGGTCTCCCGGGTGGCGGCGGAGAGCCGCTCGAGGTCCACGAGGTAGCCGCTGCTGAATTGCACCAGCGAGACCGCGAGCACCCGCACGCGAGGATCCCGCAGCCGCTCCAGCAGGCGGGCTTCGTCGGGCCAGCCCTCCGCCGTGGTGGGCACCAGCTCCATGACGACGCCGCGGTCGCCCAGGCGCATCCAGGGGTAGACGTTGGCGGGAAACTCCTTGTCGCTAACCAGGACCACGTCGCCGGGCTGGAGCGGCAGGGCGCGGGCGGCCATGCTGATCCCGTAGCCGGTATTCAGCGTGAGCGCGATCTCGTCCTGCGAGGCGCCGATCAAGCGAGCGATCTTCCGCCGGGTGTCCGCCAGCATGGCGAACATTTCCCGGTCCGGAAGCAGGTGGGGCGCCGCCCGCCGCTGGTTGAAGCGCTCCAGGGCCAGCCGGGTCCGCTCCGGGAGGGGACCGATGCTGGCATGGTTCAGGTAGACCGTGTCGGAAGTCCACGGGAACTCGGCCGTGCGGAGGACACCCACGTCGTAACCTGCACCCACGCCCACTTCACCGTTCACGTTTCACCTTTGACGAGTGTTGGACAGGTGACCCGGCTCACCCCGACCCCTGGTGGTCGCGCACAGGCTTGCACCCGGGCCCCGCCACGGCGCCCGGCGCATGATTCTTGCACTTTGATCGGGCCGTACGTTACGCACGCAACCTCAGCCGGGGCAAGCGAGTGAGCCCGGAACGACCCTTCACCCTGGTCCTCAGCGGCGGCGGCCTCAAGGGGCTCGCCCATATCGGCGTGCTGCGCGCGCTCGAGGAGCGCGGCCTGGTGCCGAGCCTGGTCGTGGGGTCGAGCATCGGGTCGCTGATCGGGGCGGCATGGGCGTCGGGCGTTCCCCTTCGGCAGATGGAAGAGCGAGCCCGGGCCGTCCGCCGGCGTGACATCTTTCAGGTGGCCCACACCGACGTGGCATTCCGGCGGCTGTCGGCACCGGCACTCTACCGCCGGGAGCCGCTGGAGTTCCTGGTCCGGAGCCTCGTGGGCGACGTCACCTTCCGCGATCTCCCCCGCCGCCTGCTGGTGAACACGGTCGACCTCCATTCCGGGATGCAGGTCCTCTGGGGCCTCCCCGGGTTGCTGGACATGCAGGTCGCCGACGCGGTGGTGGCCTCCTGTGCTCTGCCCGGCATCTTCCCGCCTCGCGTCCTCAACGGCCGGTCATACGTGGACGGGGCCGTGGTGGAGAACCTTCCGGTCCGGCTCGCGGCCTCGCTGGGCAGCGGGCCCATCCTCGCCGTCAACGTCGCGGCCACCAGCGTGGTCCGGTCGTCCGACGAGACGGTGGGCTTCGCCGCGACCTACACCCGCGGGCTCGAGATCGCGATGCAGACCCAGATCGAGGGGCAGCTGCGCGGTTGGGAGGGCCCGCCCCTCATCCTGGTGCAGCCGCGGGTCGAGCACATCTCGATGTTCGCCTTCGACCGCAACGAGGAGCTGCTGGAGGCGGGCTACCGAGCGGCCTCCCAGACGCTGGCGAGCCTCGGCGGAAAGCTCAACACCGTGCCCAGCGGGATGCACCCGACGCGCAGGCTGCGAGTGCTGGTGGACGATTCGCGCTGCGTGGGCTGCGGCGCCTGCGTGGTGCAGGCGCCCAAGGTGTTCCGGCTGGACGCCCGGGGGAAGGCGGAGGTGCACACGCCGATCCAGACGTGGTCGCCCATCGACGGCGCCTACGTGCTCAACTGCCCGACCTACGCGATCAGCGTTCGGCCGGAGGCGGAGGATTCGGCGGCGTGACCTGGAAGAGGAAGATTCGCCCGCCCGTGGTCTTTCGGAATGGCAGGCGGTCGCGCACCGGACGGCGTGCGTAGTGGAAGACGTGCACCCGACCGTAGGGTGACAGCGCGCGCTTGAGCTGGGCCGGGTCGTAGATACCGGGCTTCGCCGGATCCTTTCCCTCGTCGCCGAAGGGCGTGGTGCCGACCACCGATCCACCTCGGGCGAGATATCCCACCAGCTCGCCGACCAGGGCCGTGTCGGCCGCGACGTTCTCCAGCGCCTCACTGCAATAGATCAGGTCGAACTGCCCCGGGCCGGGAGGAACGGTCGTGAAGACCGGCCGCGCGGCGGTCCCCCGGAACGCCTTCGCCTGGCCGATCGCGGCCGGAGAGATGTCGTAACCCACCGCCTGGGCGCCCAGCTGCTGGAGCCGGATGGTGAAAACTCCGTCCATACAGCCGAAGTCCAGGACCCGCTTGCCTTCGGGCGGATAGCGGCGGACCAGGACCCGCTGCCGCCACTCGAGGTGGGTGAGACGCCAGTCGAGGTCCTGGGCGCGGGGCCCGTGCTGTTCCACCCAGGTGCGGTAGTGCTGGTCGTACTCGTCCGAGGCGGGCGACGGCGCCAGTGTGTCCTCCATCACGAGACCGCCTGGGGCAGAGCCCGCCGGGCGAACTCGCGGCCGATCCGCGCCAGGTCTCGGGCCACGCGGTCCCAGTTGTAGTACGTCTCCACGGCCCGCCGCCCGGCAGTGCCGAGCCGGGACCGAAGCTCCCGATCGTCGAGCAGACGGCCCACCGCCTCGGCGACGGCGTCGGAGCTCTCGGCGTCCACCAGGAACCCGGTCTCGCCGTCGCGCACGGCTTCGGGGATGCCGCCGCTCCGGCCCGCGACCACCGGGATGCCGCAGGCGGACGCCTCCGCGATCGAGATGCCGAACCCCTCCACCCGCTGCTCCATCAGCCGCGACACGCCGAGATAGACGTCGGCGACATTGTAGAGCGCGGGCAGATCGCGGTCGGGCACCTCCGTCAGGAACCGCACCCGGTCCCCTACGCCGAGGTGGCGCGCCTCTTCCTCCAGCGCGTCCAGCTCCTCGCCCGAGCCCACGACCGCGTAGCGGAGATCGGGATAGCGGTCGGCCAGGCTCGCGAGCGCCTTGAGCGCGGTGTCCACGCCCTTGTGGCGAGACAGTCGCGCGACCGAGAGCAGCCAGCGCCCCTCACCGAGGCCATACCGCTCCCGCACGCCGGTGGTGTCCACGCCCGGCCGGAAGAAGACGTGGTCGGCCCCCAGCGGCACGACCTGCACCAGGTCGTCGCCGGCCTCGAGCTCCAGCTCGCTCAGCAAGGTGAGGCAGCGCTCGCGGGTCCAGCTGCTGTTGGCTACCAACACCGCGGCGGAGGAGATGAGCGCTCGCGCCGTCCTGCGCTTGAGCAGGGACTGGTGCACCTGGTGCTGGAGAATGAGGAGATCGCCGCCGTGGAGCAGAACCCCGAAGGGCGTGCCGAGTCGCTCCATGGTCCACTTCGCCGGATAGGCGGCCGGCTTCATGTTGCCGCACCAGATGAACTCCGCGCCGCATTCGCGGGTGAGCACGGCGGCACGGCGGGACCAGAAGAGGAGGCCGCGCAGGGTGCGGAGCTTGCGCGCCGCCAGCGGCAGCCGGTCCACCCGGTTGGGGAAGGTGGAGTCGACGTCGGGCGAGTCGGGATGCTGGCCGGTGGAGACCACGAGCGAGCCGGGCGGGTAGCGCTTGGCCAGCTCCGCCATCCACCGGGCGATTCCGCCGCCGATGGGCGGGAAATCGTAGGTGAGGAGAAGCTGGGGAGCGACGGCCATCAGGCTAATCTACTCGATGACCGCGGTGAGCGCGGCCTCGTAGCGGTCGATCATGCGGGCCAGCGGAAACTCGCTCTCGATCCTCCGTCGGGCGGCGTCGCCGAGGCGCCGGCGCCGCTCCGGGTCGTCCAGCAGCTCGCGTACGACGGCCGCGAGCGTGTCGGGATCCCCGGGCGGCACCAGCACCCCTGCCCCGTTGCTCCCCACCAGCTCCGCGGTCCCGCCCGCATCCGCCGCGATGACGGGGCGGCCGCAGGCCATCGCCTCGCCGACGGCGTTGGGGAAGATCTCGTTGAGTGAGGGGTGCACGACCACGTCTGCGGCCGCCAGCGCCGCGACCAGCTCGTCGGGCTCCAGCAGGCCGGTGAACACCGTGGGCAGCCGGGCCGAGCGCGCCAGCGTATGGAGCTCGGCCTCGCGTCCGCCGTCACCGCAGATGAGATATATCAGCGGCACTCCCGCGGCGTGGAGACGGCCCAAGGCCGCGATCGCGATCTCGTGCCCCTTGTTCCGCGTGAGTTTGGCCGAGGTCAGCACCACGCGGACGTCGGACGCGATGCCGTACCGCTCGCGGAAGGCGCGTCCTTCCTCCGGCCTGGGCGCGTAGCGATCGAGATCGTAGCCGTTGGGGATGAGGAAGTGGGGGATTCGCCGGAGCCACGGCGCACGAGCCGCGTCGTCCCGGATCCAGCGCGATTGGTAAATGCAAGCCGAGACCCGGCGCAGATAGGCCCGGTCCATCAGGTCGTTGCGGGGCGGACGGTAGTTGAGATTGTAGCGATAGATGATGCTGGCCTGGCGTACGAGCGTGGCCCACGCCGCGAGCCTGACGTCGCGCGGGGTGTCCACCACCACCGCGTCGGCGCGGATGGCGCGCAGGACGCGGACCAGTCCCCACACCTCGCGAGGGCCGGTGTTGCGGCTGGGCAGCTCGGTCACCGAGAGGCCCATCGCCTGCAGCCTGGGCGTGAGCCGCGCGGAGGCGGTCACCAGATGCGCGGTGTGCCCCCGCTCGCCGAGTCCGCGCGCGATCTTGGCGTAGCTCGACCCGGAGCCGCGCCAGCCGTTGGCCGAGGTCAGCAGGGCGATGCGCATCGTCGGGCTATAATAATCCCATGCGAGTCGTGGTCCTTGGCGCGGCGGGCGCGCGCCGGACGGAAATGGCGATCGTGCGCGCCGCCCGGATGCTGGGACACCCATGCCGCCTGGTGGACGTCGCGGGGTGGCACCGGCGGCTCCGCGGCCTCGCCGACGCACTCGTAGTGCGACTGGCCCAGAGCTTCCGGCCCGACGCCGTCATCTTCACTCGCCAAGCTCAGGCACTGGAGCCCGAGCGTGTGACGGAGCTGAGCGCCGGACGGGTGGGCGGTGTCTGGTACTTCGACTACGCGCCGTCGCCCGCTCCCGAGCTGCTGGCCCTCGCGCGCGCGGCTGGACGGCTCTTCGTCACCTGCCGCTCCCAGGTGGACGCCTACCGCGCGGCCGGGGTGCCCGACGTGCTGTTTCTGCCCCAGGCGCTTGACCCGGCCTACGACCGCCCCGCGAGGCGCGTCCCCCCTCGGTTTCGATGCGATCTCTCCTTCGTCGGCTCCGGACAGTACCCCCACCGGCACGAGCTGCTCCGCCGTCTGGCACGGGTGGGCCAGTTGCAGATCCGTGGCCCGGGCTGGGAGGGAGGGAGCGATCTGCCCGTTGCCGGGGGTCCGGTCTGGGGCGCCGAGTTCGCGCGAGTCGTCGCGGGTGCGGCGATCTCCGTCGGGGCGCATGCCGTGGCCGACCAGGAACGGCAGACTGCCTGCGACTCGAACCGGATCTGGAAGGTTCTCGGGTGCGGCGGCTTCTACCTCGGCGCGTGGCAGCCGGGAAGCGATGAGTTCGCGCGCGACGGAGAGCACTGCGCCTGGTACCGGAATCTCGACGAGGCCGTTGCCCTCGCCGAGCGCTATCTGGCCGCGCCCGAGGAGCGGGCGGCGATCGCGGCCGCCGGGAGAGAGCACGCCCTGCGCCGTCACACCTACACGCATCGGCTCCAGCTGCTGCTCGAGGGACGTGGTCACACGATGGTGTAGTTGCGGAACTCGAAGACCCGCACGCCGGTGAGCCGCTCGATCCAGCCCGACACGTAGTAACGGATGTGGTGCCACTGGAACCGGCGGGGGGCAATCACCCGCTCGGGGTCCTCCAGGCGGCGCTCGATCCACTCGCGCGCGACCGCGGGGTGGTTCTCCCGGAACGGCTTGATCCCGGGAATCCAGGCCAGCAGTGGTAGCCGCTCGTCGGCATTACGCCAGGGATACATCGTCTTCCCCAGCTCCCGCTTCTCGCGCAGCGCTTGCGCCGGTCGCGCCCAGCCGTAGTGGAACATCTGGGCGCCGGTCAGGCGGGCCCGGATGCGCCGGTGCTCGGGGCCGACCCGGAAGCCCTGGGCACCCTGGTAAGGGCGAATGTCGAGCGCGGGGTCGAGTCGCACCGCGCGAACCTCGCGCCGGTACCAACGCCGATGGGTCGCGATGGTCTGGAAGCCGCCGTAGAAGTGAAGGTAGCGGACCAGCAGTCCTTCCACCCGTGGATCCGCGTCGTTCTCCCGCACCGCCGCCGCCAGCTCCGCGGCGCCGTCCTCGTGCAGTACCTCATCGGCCTGGATGTAGATGCCCCAAGGATGGGTGCAGGCGCGCATGGCCCTGAGCGTCTCGGCGCCAAGGACCGTGTTGCGCCGGCTCATGTCCCACTCGGTCTCGAGGATCTTGATCTTCGGATCGGCGATGGAGCGGACCAGGTCGAGCGTCTCGTCCTCGCTGCCCCCGACGTTCACGACCAGTTCGTCGCACACCGGCAGGATGGACCGGATGCTGGCTTCCACCGGGAAGTCCAGCTTGATGGCGTTCCTGACGATGGTGAATCCTGAGATCCTGACCACGGGCTCCTTCTGGTGTCGCCGGCGGGTGAGAATCTCACCCTTGGGGCGCGCCCGGAGCAAGCACCGCGGACGGCACCAACGACCGGTAGAGCTCGAGGGTGCGTGCCACGGTCCGCTCGAGGGAGAACCGCTCGCGGGCGGTGTGGCGGGCAGCCTCGCCCAGTCTGGTGGCGAGCGCCGCGTCTCCCAGCACACGCTCCAGGGCGGCGGCCCAGGCCGCCGGATCGAGTGGTGGGACGAGCAGGCCGTCCACTCCGTCGGTGACGAGCTCAGGATTGCCGCCCGCAGCGGACGCGATCACCGGCTTGCCGAGCGCCATGGCCTCCAGGAGGGATTGGGAGAAACCCTCCATGCGCGACGGGAGCAACGCCGCGTCCAGGAGTCGGTAGAGCGGCGTTACGTCGGTCGTGAACGGGAGGCAGACCACGGCGTGCGGCGCTCTGACCGCGTGCGCGCTCTTTGCCATCTCGCTCGAGGGCTCCACGCCGGCAAGCACCAGCCGCACCGGGGTGCGCACCAGCCGGAGGGCCTCGAAGACCACACCCTGATCCTTCGGCCGGGCGACGATGCCGACGGTTCGCTGCGCAGGCGTGCAGCCGATCCGGTCCCTCCAGTCGAAGAGCGCACGGTCGGAGACCTGACGGTCCACCCGCGCCGCGATCAGGCCGTTATGGATCACGGCAAGCTTGCGGGCCGGCGTGCCGCGGCGGCGGAGCGCCCGGGCCACCGCATAGCTCACCGCGATGACCCGGTCGGCCGACCGGGAAGCGATCCAGTTCTCCAGGTAGAAAGTCCGCGGCATCTGCCGCCGGGTGAGCACGAGCGGCGCCGGCAGGCGGCCGCGCAGCCGGAGCCAGATGAGCGCCGCGCGATCTCGCGCGCTCTGGGAGTTCACCAGTGCGGGGCGGTGGCCGGCGATGACCTGCGCCAGGGACGCCGCATTGGCGCGGCGCGCGCCGGCCTCCAGTGCGAGCGGCACGACGGTGAGCCCACCGCCGGCGGCCAGGGCCTCCACTTCGCTGCCGGGTGGACAGACGAACACCACGTCCGCACCGGACCGCTGCAGCCCCAGACTGAGGTGCAGCGTGGATGCGACCGAGCCGGCTCCGCCGCCCTGGTGGAGCACCTGCATGATGCGAAAGGGCATCGCGGGTCAAGATGCATAGATTTGGCGCGCCATGCACATCGCGCTCTTCTTCTGGGACCGGCTCCCGGTGCCGGAGTACGGCGGCACCCAGCGGATGGTCGTTACTCTCGCGCGCGGACTCGCCGCGGCGGGGCATCGGGTGACGCTCGTGGCCGGCCATGGCTCTCATGTCCCCGAAGCGACGCTGGTGCCGGTGGCGCTCGACGAGGCACGCAGGCCGGACTTCGACATCCGCCCGCTGCTTCCGCCGGGCCTCGACCTGGTGCTCGCCTGTGCTCCACTCCGGATCCCGCCTGATGTCCCCTGGATTCGGCGGCTCGCCGGCAACTGGAAGCTCGGCACCACCGGCGCGCCGAATACACTCTACCTGAGCCGCGACCACGCCCGTCGGCACGGGGGGACGGCGTTCGTGTACAACGGCGTGGACCCGGCGGAGTATCGCTTCCGCCGCGAGAAGGCCGACTACGATCTCTTCCTCGGCCGGCTGCACAGCGCCAAGGGCTATCGCCTGGCGGCGGCCGGCGCGAAGCGACTGCGTCGGCGAATGCTGATCGCCGGCGGCTGGCGACCCAGCCTCAGCCGCTACATCCGCTACGTCGGGAAGGTGGGTGGGGAGCGCAAGGCCGAGCTGCTCGCGGGCGCGCGGGCCCTCTGGATGCCGGCGCTGTGGGACGAGCCGTTCGGCATCACCCTGATCGAGGCCCTGGTGAGCGGCACCCCGGTGCTCGGGACACGGCGCGGCTCATTGCCCGAGATCGTGTCACCCGAGGTGGGCGCGCTGGGTGACTCACTGGAGGAGCTGGTGGACCTTCGTGCTCGGCTGGATGCCGTGGCGCCGGAGGCCTGTCGGGCACATGTGGAGCGGCACTTCACCCACCACGTGATGGCGGAAGGCTACCTGCGGATGTTCCGGACCTATCTGGCGACGGGGGTGCTGCCGGAGGGGAAGCTGCTGGGGCGGTAAGGCGGTCGGACGGTCAGGCGATCAGGCGGTCAGAACTTACCCTGTCATCCC
>JBKPGZ010000299.1:0-2574 GCA_046729675.1 Gemmatimonadota bacterium
CGTATGAGCGCTTCGACGCCTGGCGTGCGGCACACCACTTGGCGCTGGAACTCTATCGTGCCACGGATACCTGGCCTCGCTCGGAACGTTTCGGCCTGACGATTCAGGTGCGTCGGGCCGCGCTCTCCGTCCCCAGCAACATCGCAGAGGGCGCTGCCAAGCGTGGATCCCGAGAATTCCGCCGCTTCCTCGACATCGCGCTTGGGTCTTTGGCCGAGCTGTCCTACCTGCTCCGCTTCAGCCGGGACTACGGCCTGCTCACCGAAGAAGCGTGGCTCACACTCGAGGCGCACCGCGATCGGGCGGGCCGCTTGACTTGGGGACTCTACCACGCCGTGTCGAACGCCACGGAAGTTTCGTCGCCACCCACATCGGAGTCGTTGACCGCCCGACCGCCCGACCGCCCGACCGCCCGACCGCCCGACCGCCCGACCGCCCGACCGCCTGACCGCCTACCGCTCCCCCCTCAGCAAAGGCACGAACAGCACCGGAAGCAGATCGCGAGAGGCGACCCGGCCCGAGGAATCCTTCACCAGGAGAACCAGCCGCTGGTCGGTCCAGGGATCGCCCACAGGCATCACCAGGCGGCCGCCGGGGGCCAGCTGCCGGACCAGCGGCGGCGGGATCGAGTCGGCACCGGCCGTCACCACGATCGCGTCGAACGGCGCGACCTCCGGCCAGCCGGCGTAGCCGTCACCGTGACGGACCTGCACCCGTCCATAGCCCAGCCGCTGCAGTCGGGCCCGGGCCTCGTCGGCCAGGGCGCGAAAGATCTCGATGGTCCACACCCGCGCGCCGGTCTCCGCCAGCACTGCGGCCTGGTAGCCCGAGCCGGTGCCCACTTCCAGCACGCGGAGCCCGGGCCGGGGGCGGATCACCTGGGTCATGAACGCCACGACCGCGGGCTGGGAGATCGTCTGGTCGTGTCCGATGGGGAGGGGGATATCGGCGTAAGCCCGGGACCGCTGGTCCGCGGGAACGAACTCGTGCCGGGGCACTGCGCGCATCGCCGCAATGGTGAGAGAGTCGGTGATTCCCTGCGGCACCAGCTCCTCGGCCACGAGGCGCTCGCGTGCGTCGCGCCAGCGGTCGGCGGTCTGCGCCTCCGCCGGCGCGGCGAGCGCCAGCGCCAGCAGCGCCTCACGGCGCCACGTAGATCTCACCTCCCCGCTCGCGGAACTCCGCAGCCTTGCGCGCCATCTCCGCGGCATGCGCCCGCACGTCGTGGGTGATGCGCATGGAGCAGAACTTGGGCCCGCACATGGAGCAGAAGTGGGCCACCTTGGCGCCCTGCGCCGGCAGCGTCTCGTCGTGGAAGGCGCGCGCCGTCACCGGGTCGAGGCTCAGGTTGAACTGGTCCTCCCAGCGGAACTCGAACCGGGCCTTGCTCAGCGCGTCGTCCCAGGCCCGGGCGCCGGGATGGCCCTTGGCAAGGTCGGCCGCGTGGGCCGCGATCCGGTATGCGATGACGCCCGCCTTCACGTCGTCCCGGTTCGGCAGGCCGAGGTGCTCCTTGGGCGTGACGTAACAGAGCATCGCGGTGCCGTACCAGCCGATCATCGCCGCGCCGATGGCGCTGGTGATGTGGTCATAGCCCGGGGCGATGTCGGTCGTGAGGGGACCAAGGGTGTAAAACGGCGCCTCGCGGCACCAGTCGAGCTGCTTGTCCATGTTCTCCTGGATGAGGTGCATCGGGATATGCCCCGGGCCCTCGTTCATCACCTGCACGCCATGTTCCCACGCGATCTCGTTCAACTCGCCCTGGGTCCTCAGCTCGGCGAACTGGGCCTCGTCGTTGGCGTCGGCGATGCTGCCGGGCCGGAGCCCGTCGCCCAGGGAGAACGAGACATCGTAGGCGGCCATGATCTCGCAGATCTCGCGGAACCGGGTGTAGAGGAAGCTTTCCTGGTGGTGCGCCAGGCACCACTTGGCCATGATCGAGCCGCCCCGGGACACGATGCCGGTCACCCGCTCCGCCGTGAGCGGGATGTAGCGGAGCAGCACGCCGGCGTGGACGGTGAAGTGGTCCACCCCTTGCTCCGCCTGCTCGATCAGCGTGTCGCGGTAGATCTCCCACGTCAGGTCCTCCGCCACCCCGCCCACCTTTTCCAGCGCCTGGTAGATCGGCACGGTACCGATCGGCACCGGGGAGTTGCGGAGGATCCACTCGCGGGTCTCGTGGATCTGCTTTCCGGTGGAGAGATCCATCACGGTGTCGGCGCCCCAGAGCGTCGCCCAGCGGAGCTTCTCCACCTCCTCCTCGATCGCGGAGGAGACGGCCGAGTTGCCGATATTGGCGTTGATCTTCACCCGGAAGCGGCGCCCAATGATCATGGGCTCCAGCTCGGGACGATTGATGTTGGCCGGGATGATGGCGCGTCCGCGGGCGACCTCGTCGCGCACCAGCTCCGGGGGCAGGCCTTCGCGCAGCGCGGCGAACTCCATCTCCGGCGTGATCTCACCCAGGCGGGCGTAGTGGAGCTGGGTGACGGTGGAGCGGCCGCGGAGGGCGGACCGACGGACCGGCGGACCGGCGGACCGCTTGCTCCGATCCGGGAGCAGCCTTCCCTCCTC
>JBKPGZ010000300.1:0-7090 GCA_046729675.1 Gemmatimonadota bacterium
TATCATCGAGACGCACGTCCAGGCAGACCACGTCTCGGGCGCTCGGCGGCTCGCCGAGGTGACGCGGGCTCCGGTCCTCTTTCACGAGGCTGCGCCGGTCACGTTCCGGCACGTCGGCGTCGCTGATCGTGAAGAGCACGAGCTGGGGAACGTCTGTCTCACGATGTGGCATACGCCCGGCCATACGCCCGATGGGCTGTCCATCCTTGTCACCGACCGCACCCGGGGACCGGAGCCCTGGTTCGTCCTCACCGGGGACACACTCTTCTCGGGTGGGGTGGGCCGGCCGGACCTGCTTGGACAAGGCATAGAGACAGGGCTCGCCGAGCAGTTGTATGACAGCCTCTACGGCAAGCTGCTCAAGCTACCTGATCACCTCGAGATCTACCCGGCCCACTTCAGCGGGGCAGCCTGCGGCAAGGGCCTCAGCGGCAAGCCTGGCTCGACGATCGGGTTCGAGCGACGATTCAATCCGGCGCTCCAGCTGGCCTCGAAGGCGGAGTTCGTGAGGTTCGTCCTCGAAGATCTGCCGGCCCAGCCGTCGGTGTTCGCCGAGAACCGGCAGCGAAACCTGAACGGCGAGTGACAGCGCCGCGCCTCGGGCTGCAGGAGAATCTCGGCCAGTTTTCGCTGCTCGTCCTCCTCAACGCCTTCGTGGGGGCGATGGTGGGACTGGAGCGGACAGTGCTGCCGCTCCTCGGCGAGCAGGAGTTCGGCCTGAGCTCGAAGACTGCCATCACGTCGTTCATTGTGAGCTTTGGCGTCACCAAGGCGGTCCTCAATCTCGTGGCCGCGCGCGTCTCCGACCGAGTAGGGAGAAAGCCGGTCCTCGTCGTTGGCTGGCTCCTCGCCTTGCCAGTCCCGTTCCTGATCATCTACGCGCCGACGTGGGCATGGATCGATATGGCCAACGTGCTGCTCGGCGCCAATCAGGCGCTCGCCTGGTCGATGACGGTGATCATGAAAATCGATCTTGTTGGGCCGCGGCGCCGAGGGCTGGCCCTGGGACTCAATGAGTTCGCGGGCTACTTCGCTGTCGGTGCCATGTCGTGGATCACCGGATATCTGGCTGGTCACTACGCGCTCCGCCCACAGCCCTTCTATCTCGGCATCGGAATCTCCGTCGCTGGCGTGTTGCTCGCGATTCTGGCAGTCCGAGAAACGCACGCCCATGTCGCGCTCGAAGTGTCGTCGACCGGTGGAGTCCCTCTCACAGGGCAGCCTTCGATTGGCCGCATCTTCCACGTGACGAGCCTGGGCAACGTGAGCCTGTTTGCTGCCTGCCAGGCCGGGCTCATCAACAACTTGAACGACGGTATGTCATGGGGTCTGTATCCTCTCTTCTTCGCCGCTCATGGGCTTGGTGTGCAGCGCATCGGCGTCGTGAAGGCGGTCTATCCGGTGGTCTGGGGTGTCCTGCAGGTCGCGACGGGGCCGCTGTCTGACCGGGTCGGCCGGAAGGGCCTGATCGGCTGGGGGATGGTTGTCCAGGCGGCCGGGATCTGGCTGACGGTCTCGGTGCCGGACTATGGCGCGTGGGTCACGGGCGCCGCGTTGCAAGGGCTCGGGACGGCCATGGTGTACCCGACTCTCTTGGCAGCGATCACGGACCACGCGCACCCCTCGTGGCGAGCGTCGAGCCTCGGTGTGTATCGGTTCTGGCGTGACCTCGGGTATGCGATCGGCGCTCTGCTCTCGGGCCTGATCGCCGATGCGGTGGGGCTCGAAGCTGCGATTCACGTCGTCGCCGCGTTGACGTTGCTGTCCGGCGGTGTGGTCGCGTTGGCGATGCGCCAGCCGGCGCCGCTGCCCGCCGTGATGGCCACGCGATGAGCGCGACCAGTCGTCACGAAGGGGACGTACGATGACGGAGCACCTCTCCCCGGAGACACTAGCGGCGCAGGCCCTGGGAGAAGCTGACGCGACATCCGGCGACCTCGTTCCGCCGATTCACGTGTCCACCATCTACGAACGTGACCCGGATGGAACGGATCGATCGGGGCGCGCTTACACGCGCGCCGACAATCCGACGTACGAGCACGCCGAACGTCTCCTGGCGGCACTAGAAGGCGGAGCTGGCTGCATCCTCTTCGCCTCCGGCAGCGCCGCCGCCACCGCGGTCTTCCAAGCTCTTCTGCCAGGCGACCACGTGCTGGTGTCTCGGGTGCTCTACTGGGGAGTTCGCAAGTGGCTGGCGGAGTTTGCCGTGTCCTGGGGACTCGACGTCGAGTTCATCGATACGGGCGACCTCGATGCGCTCCAGCAGGCGCTGCGCCCGGGGCGCACCCGACTCCTGTGGGTGGAGACGCCAGCCAATCCGATGTGGGACATCACGGATCTCCGGGCCGTAGCGGAGATCGCCCATGCTGCCACTGCGCGAGTCGCCGTCGACAACACGGTCGCGACGCCCGTACTGACGCGACCTCTCGCGCTCGGCGCGGACCTCGTGGTCCACTCGGCGACCAAGTATCTCAACGGCCACAGCGACGTCCTGGCCGGGGCCGTCGTCACGGCACGCCGCGATCCTTTCTGGGAGCGTATTCGCTCATGGCGGCGGAATGCGGGCAGCGTTCTGGGTCCGTTCGAGGCGTGGCTACTGCAACGCGGGATGCGGACACTGTTTCTTCGAGTGCGACGATCGTCGGAGAGCGCGCTGGCCGTCGCGCGGGACCTCCAGGGCCACCCCGCCCTGGCTGCGATCTTGTACCGGGCCTGCCGTCGCACCGTGGTCACGACATCGCCGCCCGCCAGATGGTCGGAGGCTTCGGGGGAATGCTGTCGCTCCGGCTGATCGGTGGCCCAGCCGATGCCGTAACCGTGGCAGGACAGGTTCGTGTCTTCAAGCGAGCCACGTCCCTCGGCGGCGTTGAAAGTCTCATCGAGCATCGCCGCAGCACGGAAGGCCCCTCGTCGCCCGTCCCCGATGACCTCCTGCGCCTCTCAATCGGGCTCGAGTCGATCGACGATCTCCGCGGCGATCTGCTGGCGGCGCTCGAGGGCGTGAGCCGAGCCGGCAGCGCACGGACGCCGATGGTTTCAGAGCCGGCCGCCGTGGCGCCCGCCATCGCGTTGAAGGACAGCGTCGCGGCTGTTCTCGAGCGCACGGTCGCGCCCTCGGTGATCGCGCGTGGTGGCTCCGTCCACCTGCTCGACGTCAGCGAGGGCGTCGTGACTCTGGAGGCGCGAGGCTCGCCAGGTGCGGTGCTGCCCACCGCCGCGCAGATCGAGGAGGTTGTGCGCGGCGCGGTCCCAGGGGTGACCCACGTCCGGGTGGTGTGGCCGGCAGGCGAAGCCACCCCTGCTGAGCCGAGCGGTCTCGTCGACCGCGTCCGTCGCCTTCTCGAGGCGGAAGTGAACCCTGCCGTCGCGGCTCATGGGGGCCACGTCGTGCTGGTCGAGGTTGTTGACACCATGGTGAAGATCAGGCTCGAGGGTGGCTGCCAGGGGTGCGGCCTGGCCGAGGTGACCGTCCGCCAGGGCATCGAGCGCCTGCTGCGGGCGCGAGTCCCCGAGGTCACGACGCTCGTGGACATCACCAACCACGAGGCCGGGACCGCGCCGTTCTTCACACCAGGAAAGCGGTGAAGGCAAGGCCTTGCCGTGCCGGAGAACAGGAGGAGATCTATGGCAGCGACGGTACGGGCGGCGGTGCGCGAGCTGCTGGAGCAGACGATGGTGACGATGGACGCCTTGCTCGCGGCATCGGACGATGAGTTGACCATGCCGTCCTCGCATGGGTGCGCACAGGGCAAGGACCTCTGGACTCTGATCACCAACGACATCGATCACGAAAAGATTCACACCGGGCAGGTGCTCGAGGGGCGCCACGATTCGCGGATCACCGCCTCGCCGCTCCAGCGATTGGCCGCCGAGTGGCTGGAGGAGCGCGCCCGGTTCATCGGGTCGCTCGTCGGGCTGACCGATGAGCAGTTCAACGCCGAGACGGCTCCCGGAGAGTGGACATACCGCGTCGTGGCGAAGCACGTGCTGATGCTCGAGCAGGACTCGCTGAAGACCATCGCCTCGGACCGCGACGGTCGAGCGAAATAGCGTTCAACCAACGATGCACGGTGGTGCTCACAAACGTCGTATCGGTCGAACTCGCAGGAGGTTCCCAATGACAACGATTGTCGCAGTCGTCGCTGCATTCCTCGCGCTCATGCCCGCAGTCGGAGCGGCTCAGGGTCACGGCGATCACGTGATGGTCGCCCCGACGGACCTCAAGTGGGCCGACGTACCCTCGCTGCCGCCCGGCGCGAAGATCGCGGTGATCGAAGGGCCGATGAATGAGGCCAAGCCGTTCATGATGCGTCTCCGGTTTCCGGCCAACTACCAGATCCCTGCCCACCACCACAGCGCCATCGAACACGTCACTGTCATCAGCGGCACGTTCAACATGGGCACGGGCGACAAGCTCGACACCAAGGCCACTAGACCCCTGGGCCCGGGCAGCGTGGCGATCATGCAGCCCGGCACCAGACACTTTGCGTGGACTGAGGGAGAAACCGTCGTCCAGGTGCATGGTGTTGGTCCGTGGACCGTCACGTACGTCAACCCGTCGGACGATCCGCGGAAGAAGTAGACGGGCCTTCTCGGCTTTCTTAAGGAGCAACCTCCTGGGTAATTGTCATGGAGCGATCAGCTTCGGTGATGATCCAGATGCGAGTACCGTCCTGCAGTTCGTAGGCGGAGAACACGCGCCTGCCCTCGCGCACGGCCCGTAGGTTCCGCAGCTGGTCTTCGGCCCCAAGAGAGCCTGGGTCCAGGTTCATGTGGCGGACGACATAGTTGATGGGGTTTTCGCCTGTGGCCGCGAAGGCGTTCAGGGTCCCTGGTGTGGCCATGAGCCGACCAAGTAGGAATCTATAAGTACCCATAGGTGTTGGCACTGGTCGAGCCGAATCCGACCAGGGCCTTCGGGTTGACCTACGACGATGCCGGCGGCTTGGGCTTGGGGCCCGGCCTCACGGTGCTGACGCGCCTCGCGCCGGACGAGGATGAGATCGAGGTCAAGGGCTAGCCCACCGCCATCAGGTAGCACCACGGGGACCGGAGAAACCCGGCCCCTTCTGTTTTGGCCTTGCGGAAACGACCTGTCCCTCGCCAAAACCCCGCGCGGCCGTCAAGTAATTGATCTATCAGCTAGCTGTATGTACACCCTCGCGGCCATCTCGAAAGACGACTAGGTGGGCGTGTCCCCTAAGCTCAGAGGCGCAGAGGGCTGAGACGATCATTCCCGGGGGCACCAACATCGTCGGGATCGTCTCACGTCTCACCTGGAGGGGACTCTGAAGCGACACCGAGTAGTGGGAATCGGAGGTCCGTGTCATCGCTACAGCGTGCCGGCGGCGCTGGCTGGCCAGGCCGTCCGCGTCCGGATTACCCGGGATCGACCGACGCCATGCCGGTCGGAGCAATTCGCCGGGTGAGACGTGAGACGAACCCTTTGATGTGAGACCACGGGCCGGGCCAATGATCGTCTCAGGCCCTCCAGGCCTCTAGACCGGCCCGCCCGGTGCTGTCTCGCTTGACGAAGCTTCTCCGCCCGCCGATCATGAGCTGACCCAGGCGCCGCACCCATGGCACCACACGCGGTTCCGACGCCGTCGGTCAACGAGCTCAGCGCGGCCACGGGAGAGCCGGTCGAGCGCTTGGAGCAGCTACGCTCACTGGGGCTCATCGGATCCGAGGACGGCGTGCGATATCCTTCCAAGGACGTCGAGCGTGTTCGCCTGGTCCAGTTCCTCGAACGACGACAGATCCCACTGAATGCGATCGCGCGGGGCGAGCGCGAGGAATCCGTCCTTACCACGGTCGTGGACTTCCTCTATCCCCGCGGCATCGGACGACGATATTCCTTCGCGCAGGCGGTCGAGATCGTTGGGCTGGACCGCGAGGTGGCCCGTCGACTGCGAGAGGCCTCGGCGCCGATCGACGAGGTGCTGGACGAGCACGATCTGCGGATGCTGCAGGAGGCGAAGGTCGCGCTCGATGCGGGGTTCCCGGAATCCGCCTTGCTTCAGCTCGTCCGGGTCTATGCGGACGCCCTCGCGCGCGTGGCCGAGGCCGAAGTCCGCCTGTTTCACTTCTACGTTCACGAGGGTCTCAGAGCCACGGGTCTGGCTGGCTCCCATCTGGTTGACAGCACGACAGCCGTGAGACAGCACATGCTGCCGATCGTGGATCCGTTGATCCGATATTTCCACTATCGAGGCATCGTGAAGTCGACGCGCGAGGACATGGTCCTGCATCTGACGCGCAATCGGCCTGTTCCGGCCGAAGGGGCGCCGCCAACCCAGTTGCGGCTGGCCATCCTGTTCCTCGATCTGTCGAGCTACACGCCGATGACCGAGGTGATGGGCGACGCCGTGGCGGCCAGAATCGTGGAGCGACTCTCGGAGCTGGTTCGCGAGATGAGCATGCGGTTCGATGGTCGGATCGTCGATCGGGTCGGCGATGCCTTCCTGCTGGTCTTCCCGGAGCCTCGGGCCGCCGTGATGTGTGCCCTGGAGATCGAGCAGCGCACGGCTGCCGAGCCCCAGTTCCCAGCGCTCCGGGGTGCCGTGCACTGGGGAGACCTGGTCTATCAGGAGGGCGGCTATGTCGGGGGCAGCTTGAACGTCGCCTCGCGCGTGGCGGCGCAGGCCACGCCACACCAGATCGTGGTCACCGCCGCCGCCCGGAACGAGGTCGGGTGGCTCGACGGGGTCGCGTTCGTGCCGCTCGGCAAGCGGGAGCTGAAAGGGCTCGCCGAAGAGCTCGAGCTCTTCGAGGCTCGTTCGGATGTCGCCCAGCGCTCTACCCGGGCTCGCGATCCGGTCTGCGGGCTGGAGATGGCGTCAGGCCAGGTCGCGGCCACGCTGCTGGTGAAAGGACAGGAGGTGGCGTTCTGTTGCGAGAAATGCCTCCGACTGTTCCTCGACGCGCCAAGCAAGTACGGAGGCTGACGGTCAGCCGAAGGAGGCCCGGATCTCTGGACCGGCCTGCCCGGTCGTTTTCGAGATCGTTTTTTGAGTGCACCCCGGGGTGCGCATGCAGCATTTCCGCACGTTTCTTCGCCTCCTCGTCGTTTCTTAGTCGTTTCCAGTCG
>JBKPGZ010000301.1:0-2377 GCA_046729675.1 Gemmatimonadota bacterium
GTGGTGGCGAGGACGCGCAGGTGGTCGCGGGCCCGGCGGCCGGGGTGGAAGCTCGTCGCCTCGAGCACGGCGCCGACGTGACGGATCGGCTCATCGAGGGCTCGATAGGGCCGACCGTCGATGGTGGCCGAGCCGGAGGTCGGGGCGACGAGTCCGAGCAACAGGCGCAGGGTCGTCGTCTTGCCGGCGCCGTTGGGCCCGAGGAGCCCGACGACCCGGCCACGCCCGAGCTGCACGGTGAGGCCGTCGACGGCCACGATGTCGCCGAAGCGCTTGGTGAGACCGTCGAGTGCGATGACTGACATGGATGGCTGTCCTCTCCTTGGGCAGCACCGGGGTCCGATGCCGACTAGCTGCCGACGGTACGGACGCGGCGTGGAGGAGTCGTCGAGCGGGCGCGTGGTTGTCCGTCATCCTCGGGCGGTAACCGCGAGTACTGCTCGAGAGTGACGACCAACGGACGGCGCTTCGGTACCGTCGCAGGAGTGACGAGCCGTCGTCGGCTGCGAGCCCGGACCGGGACCCTGGTGGCCATCGACGCGGTTGTTGCCGTCGCCGCCATCGCCGTGAGCTGCGTCATCCTCTCAGGCGACCGCGCCAACTGGCCTGCCGGTAGCCGCGACCCCGACGGGTTCGCCTATGCGCTCGTCGTGATCGTCAACGCGCCGCTCGCGTTCCGCCGCCGGGCCTGGGCCGCCGCGTTGGCGATCGCGCTCGCCGCCGGCACCGTGTACGCCGCCCGTCAGTACCCGCCGATCGTCGCCCCCGCCGTCCCGCTAATCGTCTATTTGGCTGCCACCCGCTTGGACGACCGGCGCTCGCGTGCGGTGTTGATCGTCAGTGCACTCGTCTCATGGATCGGCGCGACATTGGCGCCAGGGGCCACCGATCCCGCGTCGGTCTTCGTCGTCGCCGGTGCCTGGCTGCTGGGCCACTATGTACGGACCCGGCGGCTGCTGGTCGCCGAGCTCGAGCAGCGAGCGGTGGACCTCGAGCGCGAACGAGAGCAGCGAGCCGGGCGGGCGGTCGCCGAGGAGCGACTGCGTATCGCCCGCGAGCTGCACGACATCCTGGCCCACACGCTGAGCGTGGTCGCCGTCCAGGCAGGCACCGGCCGCCTCGTCGCCCCGACCCAACCCGGTGAGGCGATCAAGGCCTTGACCGCGGTGGAGGAGACGACGAGATCGGCGATGCACGAGATGCGCCAGGTCCTCACCGTGCTGCGCGCCGACGATGACGCCGGCGCCTCCGTCACCCCCGCCCCCGGGCTCGACGACCTCGCCGGCCTCGTCGCCCAGGTGGCCGAAACGGGGATCACCGTCGACGTGCGCGTCGAGGGCGAGCCGCGGCCGATCCCGACGACGGTCAGTCTCGCCGCTTACCGCATCACCCAGGAGGCCCTCACCAACGTGATCAAGCACGCTGGTCCGGCCCACGCTTGGGTCCTGGTGCGCTACACCGAACACGACGTGATGGTGGAGGTCCGCGACGACGGGCACGCCACGGCCTCGACGGCGACCGGCGGCGGGCACGGTCTCATCGGCATGCGGGAGCGAGCAGCGGTCCACGGCGGCAAGCTCATCGCCGGTCCAGCCCCCAACGGCGGCTTCCGTGTCACGGCCCGGCTTCCGCTCGGCACGGTCGAGCAATGACCATCCGGGTCGCCATCGCCGACGACCAGCCGCTCGTGCGCGCCGGGTTCACCACGATGGTCAGCTACGCAGATGACCTCCTGCTGGTCGGCGAAGCCGAGAGCGGCGCCGACGCGGTCGCCGTCGCCAAACGCGTGCGGCCTGACGTCTTCCTCATGGACATCCGGATGCCCGGGCTCGACGGGTTGGACGCCACCCGACGGATCACAGGCGATCCCGAGCTCGCCGGGGTGCGGATCATCATGTTGACCACGTTCGATCTCGATGAATACGTCTACGAGGCGTTGCGCAGCGGCGCGAGCGGGTTCCTCCTCAAAGATGCGCGGCCCGAGGACATCCTCACCGCCGTGCGGGTCGTCGCCGCCGGCGAAGCCCTGCTCGCCCCCAGCGTGACCCGCCGGCTCATCGGGCGCTTCGCCGCCCAACCGTCCCCCCCAGCCAGGCCGTCGAGCGCGCTTGCCCAGCTCACCGAGCGCGAATCCGAGGTGTTCGTACTGGTCGCCCAAGGGCTCTCGAACGCGGAGATCGCCAACCGGCTCTACATCAGCCTGTTCACCGCCAAGACGCACGTCAGCCGCATCCTCACCAAGCTCAACGCCCGCGACCGAGCCCAACTCGTCATGCAGGCCTACGAAACCGGCCTCGTCACCCCCGGCAACTGAGCCGACACATCGCTGCGGTGCGGGAATGAGCACGCCGTTTGCACCCGATCACCTCCCGCTCAT
>JBKPGZ010000302.1:0-4736 GCA_046729675.1 Gemmatimonadota bacterium
GCCTTGCACCGTCCGATGTGATAATCGAGACACGGGCGGTCCGGCGCGAGCTTCGGCAGGTCCCAGTTGCAGCTGCGCACGGTGAATATCCGCTTCACCACGTTGAGCGCGCGTCGCATGGCACCGACGTCGGTGTAGGGACCGAAGTAGCGCGCACCCGGGATGTTCCGGCGCCGGGTGACCAGGACCCGGGGGAACGGCTCGTTCAGAGTGACGGCGATCGAGGGATAGCTCTTGTCGTCCTTGAGCCGCACGTTGAACCGCGGCCGGTACTCCTTGATGAGGTTGTTCTCCAGGATCAGCGACTGGGCCTCGCTGGGCACCACGATCGTCTCCACATCCGCGATGAGCCGCTGGAGGAGCTGGTTGCGCGGGCTGGTCGGAAAGTCGCCGGCGAAATAGCTGCGGACGCGATTCCGCAGCCGCTTCGCCTTCCCCACGTACAGGACGTCGCCCCCGGCATCCTTCCAGAGGTAGACGCCGGGTCCCTCGGGCAGGGTGTCGAGTTTGCGCTGGAGCTGGTCGGGAAGGTGCGGAGCGGACATACCTGGAGAAAGTTAGCACCAATTCGCCGCTTCCTGTCTGAGGACCGAGCTTGCCACAAAGGGAGGTGCCGGACGTGCCTGGCCAAGAGCCGGACGTGGTGGGGTGCACCAACGATCCTCATCTACATGTCAGCGTTCATCTGCGTTCATCTGCGGCTGACCTGTCCAGCGACGGGCGAGCGGCGAGTCTCAGGGCAACACCCGCCGGAGCACAGCTCGCGCTTCCGGCACTCCGGCCGCCGCCCCCAACCCGAAGTACACCAGGCCGAACGCGACAAGAACCAGACCCGCCATGGCGATCGGGTGCAGCGGCGGCAGGGCCGCGCGCAGCAGCCAGCCTGCGGCCCCCGCGAGCCCGGCCGCCAGCCAGAGCCGCGCGACCAGTCCCCGCGGCAGGTGGGTGGTCCCGATCCGCCGGGACAGCGCCCGACGCAGCAGCGAATACTCCACCGCCGCCGCGAGCGCCGATGCCAGCGTGATCCCGGCGGCTCCCCACTGCGCACCGACTCCCAGTGCAGCCGGCAGGCGCAGCGCCAGCCCGTAGCCGAGCAGGGTGCCCAGCGACACACGGATCAGCGCGATCCGGAGCGGGGTCCGGGTGTCGTGCATGGCGTAGAACGCGGAGGAGTAGAGCCGGCCGAGGGTGGAGGGCAGCAGACCCACGGACGCGGCCGCTAGGATCCCCCAGACGTAGAGCGTCATCTCCCGCGTGAACTCGCCCGACTGGTACAGCGCGCCGGTGACGACGTCACCGAGCGCGATGAACCCGATGACCGACGGCACCACCAGGAACGCGATCTGCCGCAGCCCCGACTCGAGCCGGGCTCTCAGGTGCGCCGCCCGCTCCTCACCGGTGCCCGTCGCGCTCGACATCTCGGGCAGCTCCGCCGCGGACACCGACATGCCGAAGAGGCTCACGGGCAGCGTGTAGAGCACCTGGGCATAGGAGACCGCGGCCACCGCGCCGGTCGGGAGCAGGCTGGCGAGCAAGGTGTCCACGTAGGCGCTGATCTGGACGACGCCGCGGCCGATGAAGACGGGACCGAAGTTCCGCAGCACCGTGCGCGAGCCGGGCCCGAGGAGCGGCCCCGGTCGCAGCCCGTCGAGCACCCGCAGCACGGTGGGCAGCTGGAACAGCAGCTGGAGCAGGCTGCCCGCCACCGATCCCCAGGCCGCGATGACCACCAGGTCGGCCTGGGTCCGGCGGTTCCCGAACGCCACCAGCGCGACGATGATCGCGGCGTTCCACAGCACCGGCGCCACGTACGACAGGAAAAAGCGGCGGTGGCTGTTGAGCACCCCCAGGCACCAGGCCGACAGCGCGAGCAGGCCGGCGCCGGGGAACAGAATCCGCACCAGTCGGACCGTGAGCTCGCGCTTCTCTCCCTCGAAGCCCGGAGCGATGACGTCGATCAGCCACGGCGCGAGCAGAACGCCGGCCAGCACCAGCAGCGACACCACGAGGCCGAGGAGCGAGGCCACCGCCGTGGCCACGGCCGCGGCCTCGCGGGTGCGACCACGAGCGCGGAGGCCAGCGTAGACCGGGATCAGCGAGGCCGAGAGCACGCCTTCGCCGAAGAGGTTCTGCAGGAAATTGGGAATGCGGAAGGCGGCGTTGAACGCGTCGGCCGCGGTCGAGGTGCCGAAGTAGTGGGCGAAGACCCGGTTGCGGACGAGCCCGATGATCCGGCTGAGCAGGATCCCGGCCGCGACCATGAGTGCCGGCCGAGGCGCGCGGCCTCCGTCGGTGCTCAGGCGGGTGGCCGCGGGAGAGTCGAGCGGGAGGAGGACTCCGTCAGCAGGCGCTGCAGGAAGGCGTTCTCGTCCTGGAGGGCCTGGACGCTACGGGTCAGATCGTCCACCTCGGCCTCGAGCAGGTCCACTTTCTTCACCAGATCGTCGAGCGCAGGCGGGACCTCACGCGCCCCTCCCTCCAGCCGCCGGGCGAGCGCCCTGCCGATCGGCGAGTCCACCACTATGCCCATGATGGGAATGAGCAGCGCCACGAGCAGGAGGAGCGCGATCACCGACATGGGTCGAGTCTAAGACGGCGTAGACGCCCCTTCAAGGGCGCCGGCGTACCACCCCTCGATCGCATCTCGCAGGTCGTCCACCAGCGCCGGGCCATAGCGCGCGAGGAAGGGCGCCAGGGTGAGGACCCGCTCCTGGGGCTTGCCGCCGGGCAGCACCGCGGTCCGCGCCCGTGCGATCTGCCCCAGCTCGGTTTCCTGCCGGCGCTTGAGGTGCTGGACCAGCTTTTTCTCGATCTCCTGCGTCCCGGCGAGTGCCTGATGGCGGGCGCCCTGGATGGGGCGAACCAGCGTGGGATCGATGTCGCTCGCGCTATTCTCCAGCGTGCCGTAGCCCTCTTCCACCGCGGTCCGTATGGCCGCAAGCGCCTCGAGCGCCTCCCTGGGGAGCTGGGATCGGACCAGCCGCGCCTCGAGCGCGCCGGACGGCTCCAGCAGCTCGACGAGGTCGATCCCGAACTTCTCCAGCACGCGGTCCACCCTGGGCTCGACCAGCACGCCCGACCACCTCGGGAGCGGCCGCTGGCGCTCGACTCCCAGGCGCCGGTACACCGGCGGGGTGAAGGCCAGATAGCGCAGCTCCGCCGGACCGCCGAGGTAGGACACGGTCGGAAGCAGCGCGCTCTCCACGACCGGGCGGAGCAGCACGTTGGGGGACAGGCGCACCGGCTCGCGCTGGCCGATGGCGGCGAGGGCGTCGAGGGTGAACCGCTCCCTGCCCCGCCGGGTGATGAAGGCACCGTCGGACGCCACCAGGCGATCGCGACCCTGCCTCCCTTCCAGCATCACCAGCGCCGCGCCGTCGCCCACCATGACCCCGGAAGTGCGCGCGGTCTCACCCAGAGCCTCGGACTGGCGCTCCAGGTCGGCGTCGATGGCCGCGGCCTGTTCCAGCGCCCTGAGGATAAGCGGTGCGGCGGCCGCCTTGGCCGCGGGGTGGGTGCTGTCGAAGCAGACGATGCCGGAAGGCGCGAGTAGCTCCGCCATGGCCCCCGCGAAGGCCGCCGCGACCGTCGCCTCCGGCCGGTAGTGCCGACCCAGCCACCCAAGAGTGTCGTCCCGGAACTCCGAGGGCGGGAGGCTGCCGGCGAGCGCCTCCAGGGCCGCCGTCACCCCGTCGCCGAGCGGCTGGCGATACATCGGCGTGAGCGGCGCGTCCGGCACGCGCGGCGGCAGCGAGGCGGTGACCGGGGAGCCGTCCGCACCCAGCCACGAGGCCTGACTCGCCTCGGCGAAATCGTGATCGTCACCCGCGATCCAGAAGATCGGCACCACCGGCCGCGACCACTGCCGCTCCAGCACCCGGGCGAGCGCCGCCGTGGAGAGTGCCTTGTGCACGGTGTACAGGGGGCCGGTGAAGAGGCCGGGCTGCTGGCCGCTGGTCACGGCGAGCGCGCCCGGCTCGGCGAGCCGCGAGAGGGCCGCCTCCGTCGCCGGCGACGGCACGAAGGCGTCCCGGAGCGCGGGGTTCAGACCGCCGTCGCGTGGCTCCGGGAGCGCCAGCGGGGTGTCGAGCGGCGTGGGGACGAATCGGAAGCTCATGCGATCCGGCCCGCGAGGATGGTGCGGGGAGAGTCCGCCCGGAGCGGCGAAGCGTCGTAGTCGCCGAAGCGGTGCCGGACGTCTACGCCGGCGTCGCCCAGCATCGCCGACATCTGGCCCTGATCGAACAGGCGCACCCGCTCGGTGAAGCGTCGGCCGGCGGGCGTCACGATGGTCTTGCACACGTATCGGCCGTCGGGTGACATCGTACGGCTGACCTCGGCCCTGCCACCCTGCACCGCCACCGTCTCCCGCGCGACCAGCCGCCGACGCACCTCGGCGGCATTGAGGAAGTCGATCACGAACCAGCCGCCAGGCCGGAGCGTGCCCACCATCTCCCGCAGCGCGGCGGCGTGCTCCTCGTCATGCTCGAAGTAGCCGAAGCTGGTGAAGAGACTCACGGTGAGGTCCATGCTGCCCGGGCGAATGGGCAACCGCCGCATGTCGCCCCTGACCAGCGGAGCGTCGGTGACGCCGCGGGCGACGCGGAGGAGGGTGAGCGAGAGGTCCAGGCCCACGCAGCGGGCGCCGATCGCGCGGAAGGCTCGAGCGTGGCGACCCGCCCCGCATCCCACGTCGAGCACTCTCCAGCCCGCCGCGAGCCCGGTTGCCCCGCCGA
>JBKPGZ010000303.1:0-11812 GCA_046729675.1 Gemmatimonadota bacterium
GTCTCGGGGAGGTTGGGGAGGAAGCCGGCAACGCGGTCGCCGGGCTGGATGCCGTGCGCGCGCAGGGCTGCCGCGACGGCGGCGACCTCTTCGTTCAGCTCGCGGTAGGTGAGCGCGCGCTCACGGCCCCGCTCGTTCCAGAACACCAGCGCCTCGCGGTCGTCCGAGAAGCGCAGCAGGTTCTCGGCGAAATTGAGTCTGGCACCGGTGAACCACCGGGGGCCGAGCGCCGGATCGGGGGGCGCCATGCGGTCGAGGCCTACCACGACCTCGTCCCCCAGCTCCCCCACCACGCTGCAGAAGTCCCAGACCTCGGGCCAGAACGCGTCCGGCCGATCCACCGACCACCTATAGAGAGAGCGGAAATCATCGACCGCCTCCGCCCCAGAGGGCCGCCGGTCGCGGACCCGCTGGAGGAAGGCGGTCATGTTGGAGCGCCGTACCCGCTCGGCGCTCGGCGTCCAGATCGGCTCGGTCAGGTAGTGGGCGGGTTGAACTGCGCGTGCTGCGCGTCCAGCCACGACTTGTGGTAGTTCGGATCCTCGATCGCGAGCGCCTGCTTCGCCACCTTCAGCGGCCGGAACGTATCCATCATCACCGCCAGCTCCTCGGTGTACTTGGCGCCGATGCTCGCCTCCGCGCGGCCGGGGTGCGGACCGTGCGGGATCCCGTCCGGATGGTGGGTGATGCTCCCGAACTCGATGCCCTTCCGGCTCATGAACTCGCTGGAGGCGTAGTACAGCACCTCGTCCGAGTCCACGTTGCTGTGGTTGTACGGCGCCGGCACGGCGTCGGGATGGAAGTCGTACGGCCGGGGGCAGAAGCTGCAGACTACGAACCCGTCGCCCTGGAACGTCTGGTGGACCGGCGGTGGCTGGTGCACCCGCCCCACGATCGGCTCGAAGTCGTGGATGTTGAAGGCCCAGGGATAGAAGTACCCGTCCCAGCCCACCACGTCGAACGGATGGTGGTCGAGGATGATCTCGTTCAGTCCCTCGTACTGCTTCACCAGGATCGGGAAGTCGCCCTTCTCGTCGTGGGTCCTGAGCGCGGTGGGCCGCCGGATGTCGCGCTCGCTGTAGGGCGCGCCCTCGATCAGCTGGCCGAACTCGTTGCGGTAGCGCTTGGGCCAGCGGACGTGTCCCCGGCTCTCGATGATGAGCAGCTTGGTCTGCTCCCCGGCGAGGTCGAGCCGCCAGCGGTGGAGGATGCCGCGGTGGATGACCAGGTAGTCGCCCTCCTGGAAGGGCAGGTCGCCGAATACCGTCTCCAGGGTGCCGCCGCCCTTGCTCACGTACACCAGCTCGTCGGCCTGGGCGTTGCGGTAGAAGTGCGCGTCGTTCTCGTCGGGCTCGACGTAGAGCATGGCGACTTCGTTATTGAACAGCAGCGGCACGCGATCGAGGGTCGGGCTCCCGCCCTTCTTCACCTGCGAGGTGCGGAAGTGCCGGTGCCGCAGCGTCTGGTCGGAGTCGGCCTCGTACTTCGTCTCCCGGAGGCGCCGCGCCGACTTCACCGTGGTGGGCGGATGGACGTGATAGAGCAGCGAGGCGGTCCCGGTGAACCCCTCGTGACCCATCAGCTCCTCGGCGTAGATCCCGCCATCGGGCTTGCGGAAGGCGATGTGGCGCTTCCGAGGGATCGAGCCCATAGTGTGATAAATCGGCATGCGGGCCTCCGACTCCAAAGCGTGAAAGGTGAAAAGTAAAAGGTGAAAAGGAGGAACAGTTCCTCCCTTTCACTTTTCACCTTTTACGTTTTGCGCAGTTCAGCATCCATCCTGCTGGTCTCACAAGTTTCCCCTCAACGCCTGTTCCCGCTCGATCGCCTCGAACAGCGCCTTGAAATTCCCCTTCCCGAAGCTGCGGGCGCCCTTGCGCTGGATGATCTCGTAGAACACCGTCGGCCGGTCCTGCACCGGCTTGGTGAAGATCTGGAGCAGGTAGCCGTCGGGATCGCGATCCACCAGGATGCCCAGCTCGGCCAGCGTATCCACCGGCTCGTCGATCCGGCCCACCCGCGCCTGGAGGTCGTCGTAGTAGGTGGTGGGCACTCGGAGAAATTCCACGCCCCGGTCTCGCAGAGCCGTCACCGTCTCGATGATGTCGTCCGTGGCGATCGCCAGGTGCTGGACGCCCGGCCCGCGGTAGAACTCCAGGTACTCATCGATCTGTGACTTCTTCTTGCCCTGGGCCGGCTCGTTGATGGGGAACTTGATCCGCTCGTTGCCGCTGGCGACCACCTTGGACATCAGGGAGCTGTATTCGGTGGAGATGTCCTTGTCGTCGAACGAGATGAGGTTGCGGAACCCCATCACGTCCTCATAGAACTTGACCCAGGTGTTCATCCGGCCCAGCTCGACGTTGCCCACGCAGTGGTCCACGTGCAGCAACCCCACCGGAGCTGGATTGTACCGGGTCTCCACCCGGCGGAAGCTTGGCAGGAAGGCGCCGTTGTAATTCCGCCGCTCCACCAGCGAGTGGATGGTATCGCCGTAAGTGTGGAACGCCGCGATCACCACCTCGCCGTCGTCGTCGCGCAGCACGACCGGCTCGGCCGCGGGCTTGGCGCCCCGCTCGACCGCGCGCGTGAACGCCTCCCGGGCGTCGTCCACCCAGAGCGCGATGTCGCGCACGCCGTCGCCGTGACGGAGCACGTGCTCGGCGATCGGATGGTCCGGGGCGAGCGCGGACGTCAGCACCAGGCGGACCTTGTTCTGCTGGATCAGGTAGCTGGCCCGGTCGCGAGTGCCGGTCTCAGGGCCACGGTAGGCGACGAGCTGGTAACCGAAGGCCGTGCGGTAGTAGTGGGCGGCCTGCTTGGCATTGCCGACGTAGAACTCGACGTAGTCGGTGCCGTTGATCGGGAAGGTATCGGTCGCCTCGCCGGCGACAGGCATGGTCTCGGTCTGCATGGTCTCTCCGCGGGGAGCGCCTCTGGGGTGAAGATAACCCGCCCCGGGGCCGCCCACCACACGTCACCGGTGCTGCACCATCCGCCCGACCACCAGGGCTAAGTCCTCACTGGTAAACGGTTTCTGCAGAAAGGGCTGGTCCTTGCGGAGCAGGCCCCGCGCCAGGATGTCATCCCGGGGATAGCCCGACATATAAAGGATGGGAAGCTGGGGCACGACCTTGTGGACCTCGCCGGCCAGCTCCTCGGTTCCCATGTCCGGAACGATCACGTCGGTGAGCAAGAGGTGGGGTCCGTCGGCGCCGTTGCGGAGACTGGCCAGCGCCTCCGCGCCGTTCCGGGCCTGCACCACCTCGTAGCCGCGGTCCTGCAGGACGCGGGCGGCGAGCTCTCGCACTCCATCCTCGTCCTCCAGGACCAGCACCGTCTCGCCCTTCGCCCTCGGCTCCGGAGCCTCCGGTTTCTCGGCGACAGGTTCCGAAGGCCGATCCCGAGCCGCGCTCACCACCGGCAGGCAGATGCTGAAGGTGGTCCCCTCTCCCGGCGTGCTGTCCACCCAGACGTAGCCGCCGCTCTGCTTGATGATCCCGTAGACCGTGGAAAGGCCAAGCCCGGTGCCGGAGCCCATAGGCTTGGTCGTGAAGAAGGGCTCGAAGACGTGGGCCAGGGTGGAGGGGTCCATCCCGTGGCCGGTGTCGATCACCGAGATCAGGCCATAGCGCCCCTCCGGGATCGGGATGCCGATGAGCCGCCGGCCGGTCTCCGCATTCAGTCGGCGTGACCCGGTCGCGAGCCGGATGGTCCCGCCGGAGGTCATCGCATCGCGGGCGTTGAAGGCCAGATTGATCAGCACCTGCTCCAGCTGGGAGCGGTCCGCCCGGACCACCGTGTCCAGGGCGGAGAGCTTGGTCTCCACCCGGACGTTCGCCGGCAGCATGAGGCGCAGGACCGGAGCCATCTCCTCGACCACCACGTTGATCCGCAGCTCGGTCGGCTGGAGGACCTGCTGGCGGCTGAAGGCGAGGAGCTGGGAGGTGATCTTGGCCGCCCGCATCGCCGCCTTCCTGATCTCCTCCACCTCGCGGTAGTGATTTCCCGGGGCATGCTCATCCCGGCTCAGCAGATCGCTGAACCCGAGGATGATGGTCATCATGTTGTTCACTTCATGGGCGACGCCGCCCGCAAGGCGGCCCACCGCCTCCATGCGCTGCGCCCGGCGCAACCGCTCCTCGGTCCGCTTGAGATCGCTGAGGTCCTGCACCGTTACCACGAAGGACCCGGCCCGAGCCTGCTCCGACAGCGGCGTCACACTGACTAGCACCGGCACCAGACTGCCGTCGGGCCGGCGGTGCTCCGACTCGTAGGCGGAGCCACCCTCGTAGGCCCGCCACTGCTCGAGCTCGACCAGCCGCTCGGATTCAAGCAGGTCCGCGAACGGCCGTCCGACGAGATCGGCGGGGTCCTGGAACCCGTGGAGGTGGGCGAAGGCGGGATTCGCCGCTTCTATCCGCTGGTCCTCCGCGTCCACCACCGCTGCTCCCCACCAGGCGGCGTAGAACACTCGGATCCATTTTTCGAGCACTTCGGCGAGGGCCGGCGCACGACCCAGATTCTTCCGTAGGCTCCGGTTCAGGAGCGCGCCCTCGAGGGCCACCGCCACCCGTCGGGCCAGCACCTGCACCGTGGCGTACTCGGCGCTGCGGAACGCCCCTGGGGTCTCGGATCGTCCCAGCGCCAGAGCCCCGAACGTCCTGCCGCCCGAGCGGACCGAGACCACGATGAGCGACCGGAGATCGAACGTGTGAAAGAGGGAAATCAGCCGGCGATCACCCTGGGTGATGAAGTGGGCGGAGGTGTCGGTGATGGTGGGGACCCAGCGCGCATGCCGACCGCCGCGGACGCTGGCCACCGCGACCCTGGTGAGCGGCTCCAGTGCCGCGCGAACCTCGCGCTCGAGCAGCGGGGCCGCGCTCGGCCGAATGTGGGCAGCCTCCACCCGCGGCGGACCCGGACCGTCGCCCACCACCAGCACGGCCAGGTCCGCGAGCGCCGGCACCACGGCATCCAGCGCGACCCGGGTGATCGCCTTGAACTCGACGGCCTCTCGCAGCGCGCGACCGGTCTCGTCGAGCAACAGCTGGCGATCCGGGGTGAGAGGCAGTTCGTCGTCCACAGTCCGTCCAACGCTCAGTTTGCTCAACCTCGTACCTTCCGCAGCGGGAGGCAAGCGCGCGACCACTCCCGTCCCTGTGAGCGCCGTCACAGTTCGATTGCCCCTCCCGTGCCGACACCCTAAGTTTTCCGTGAGGGAGTGTGGAGAAGCCAGCTCCCCACTGAGTGTGCACGTTGTCCCCACCGGCGCATCTCCATCGGTCCCTGGCGCGCTCCACTGCGACTTCCCCGTGGCCTCCGCGCATCCTCTGTCCTCGGACAGGTAAAACGTGTCGCCGCGTTCCAGCCTCTTGGTGCGCGCGAAAGGGCGGTCGGCGCACGGTGCTGAACCTGGCAGTCTCTGGGAGACGCCGGCTCTTCCGAGAACGAGGGAGGGACGTAGCTTTTAAGGTGCGTTATATCAACGGGTTGACAGGGCTGACCCTGGGCGGGTGTGCCGGTGAGGGGCCGGCGGCCTCTGGGGATTGGGCCTCGATAGGACTTCTATCACTGCGGCGGCGGGCGGATCCCGCGCAAATTGCGCGTGGTGCGAATGTTGCCGTACTAGCCCCCTCATCTCCGGACCGGCCCGAAGCCGACCGGTCCGCGGCCGGCAGACAGCATCGGAATCGCCCAGCGCGGTAACGAAACGTGGCGGTGGCGATCCGGCGAAGCCGAACCGGAACACAGGGGACTATGACGGCTGACCTCGCCCGACTCTTCGACGAGTACTATCCCTCCCTCGTCCGGATGCTCTACCGCCGGACGGGCGATCGGGATCGGGCCGAGGATCTGGCGCAGGAGACGTTCGCCCGGGCCGTCGCGGCGCCACCGGACAACCCCCGGCCGTGGCTCTTCGCGGTGGCCCTGAACCTGGTCCGGGAGGATGGCCGCAAGGCAGTGACTCGAGGTCGCAGGCTGGAGCTGTTGCGCAGCGAGCACGACCGGCCCAGCGCCGGTCCCGACGCCGACTTCGAGCGGAACGAGGAGGTCGCGCGGGTCCGCGCCGCGCTGACCCGGTTGAACGAGCGTGACCGGGAGGCACTGCTGCTCAAGGCCGAAGGGTTCGGGTACGACGAGATCGCTTCCACGCTGGGGCTGGCGAAGGGTGCGGTAGGCACTACCTTGGCCCGGGCCCGGCGGCGACTGGTCGAAGCGTATCGCGCGCAGGATCGAGGGAACAATGTCGCATCTTGACGAAGGCACACTGCACGCTCTGCTCGACGGGGAGCTGGATCTCCACGAGGTGAAGGAGATCCAGGCTCACATCGGCAGCTGCGCCGCGTGCGGCACCCGCCTTCGTGAAGTGAAGGAGTTCCACGGCGAAGCCGACCGCCTGGTTGGGGTCCTCGAGTTGCCAACCACCCCGTCCAGGCGCACCGCGCCGACTGATGCCGAGCCGGGGCAGTTCGGCGATTCGCCGGTGGACCGCCGGCGCACCCCGCGGCACCTTCCCCGTACCTCCGGCCAGGTCAACGAGCCGCCGCCGCTGCTGCTGCCGGAGAGCTCCGGCTACCAGCGCGGGGGTCTGATCCGCCGGATGCGCTGGGCCGCGCTGATCCTGGTCACGGTCGGCGCCGGCTACATGGCCAGCCGCATGAGCCGCCCTTCCAGCTACGCCTTCGAGGGCGAGCTGGTCCCGACGCGGCTCGGCGGCGACTCGACCCCGGTGCTGAGCGAGGAAGAGGCCTCGCCCGCGGCGCGAGGCGACGGCGCTGGCGAGCTGCTTCAGGCCGCCAAGACCCCTGCGCCGACCGCGTCGCCAGCGACTCCTCCGGCGGCATCGAAGCCGGCGCCCTCGGTCCCGCGACGCGTGGCCCCTCGCCCCGAGCCTGCGGCTCCGGCGCCCGCGAAGGAGCAGGCGCAGGCCGCTCCGGACCGGCTGGACGAGGAGGCTGGGCTCGCCGATACCCCGGTCGCGGGCGTCGCAGGAGCCGCGGCGGGTGCTGCGGCTGCCGAGAATCGAGACCAGGGGCGTGAAGCGGACAGCCGAGCCGCCGATGAGGTCACCCCGGCGAACGCCCAGCCGAACGTTCGCGAAGAGGCCGCGGTCGCCCTTCGCGAGCTGGATCGCGAACGGCAGGTCGAGCGCGCCGCCGCGGCAACCGCCGCCCTCGACAGCGCGCGGGCGCGGGAGGCCGCCGTCCGGCAAGCGGTCGCTGCGCCACCCGCGCCGCGGACACCCGAGCAGCGCTCCGGCGTCTACCTGCGCATCGGCCTGGATGAGGCCGCCAAGCAGCTGGGCCGCCCGGTGCACGTGATCGAGGGCATGAGCCCGTTGTTCATGGGACTGGTACAGGGGAGGAGCTCACCCGGTGCGGACGCGACCAGGCCTGTCGTGCGGGTGGTGTATCAGGATTCCCAGGGCCGGCTCATCTTCCTCGATCAGCAGCGGATTCGCCCGGGTCAGCCCACCGGCGCCCCGGGAGACCAGCCTCACTGGGTCCAGGGCGAGATTGCGCTCCACCTCAGCGGCGAGGTGGGACCGGACATCCTCCGCAACTACCGGGGCCGGGTCAGGTAGCCGCGCCGGCCCCCTCCAGCACCTCGCGCACCCGGCGCATGAAGTCGTCCGAGGTGAAGGGCTTGTGGAGGAAGCTGGCGGGCGCGCCCTGGACCCCGCGACGCAGCACCTCGTCGTTGGTGTAGCCGGAGATATAGAGCACCTTGAGCTCCGGCCGCCGGACCACCAGCCGCTCCACCAGCTCCCCACCGCCCATCTCCGGCATCACCACGTCGGTCACCACCAGATCGATCGGCCGCTCGTAGCGCTCGGCGATCAACATCGCGTCGCGCCCGTGCCTGGCCGTGAGCACGGCGTGGCCGTGGTCCTCCAGGATCTGGCGCACCAGGTCGCGCACGCTGTCCTCGTCCTCCACCACGAGCACGGTCTCCTCGCCCCGAAGGGAGAGCGGCCGCTCGACCGCGGCCTCGTCCTCTTCCACCATGGGCAGGTACACCTTAACGGTGCTCCCCTGCCCCGGCTCGCTCGACACCTTCATCACGCCGCCGTTCTGCCGCACGATCCCGTAGACCATCGACAGACCGAGCCCGGCGCGCTGCTCCCGCGGGTCGGTAGAATGGAAGGGCTCGAAGGCATGTTCGACAGTTTCCGCCTCCAGGCCATCGCCGGTGTCCTGGATGGCAAGCATCACGTAAGTGCCCGGCCGGATCCGGCGGTTACGCGCACTCTCCGCCAACCGACGCTCACCCGTCTCGAGCGTCAAGGTTCCGCCCTTCGGCATCGCGTCGCGGGCGTTCAGGATGATGTTGACCAGAAGCTGGTCAAGGTGCCCCGGATCCATCCGCAGCAACGCCGGGCGGTGCAGCAACCGGAGGTCCACCCGGATATCCGCGCCCAACAGCCGGCGGATGAGAGGCTCCATCGAGTGGATCGCCTCGTTGAGGTCGAGGACCTGCGCCCGGGGCACCTGCCGTTGGCCGAAGGCCAGGAGCTGCCCGGTGAGGAGCACGCCGCGGTCGGCAGCCTTGCGGATCTGCTCCGCGTCGGCCCGGCGCGGGTCGCCCTCGTCCAGCTCGCGGTAGAGGATGTCCCCGAAGCCGCGAATCGTGGTGAGGATGTTGTTGAAGTCGTGGGCGATGCCCGCGGCCAGCCGGCCCACCGCGTCGAGTCGCTGGGCCTGCCTGAGCTGCTCCTGGCTGTGGTGGAGCGCGGCGCGGGTGCGGGTGCGCTCGCTGATGTCGGTGGCGAGCACCAGCCGCGCGCGCCGTCCGTCAAGCTCCAGTTCGTGCGACACCAGCTCCATGTCGATGACGGTCCCATCCTTCCGCTCGTGACGGGTGAACGCCGCCTCCGGCCGGCTGGTCTGGTGTCCGATCGGCGGACCCGCCGGCTCCTCCGCCGGGCGGACGTCCATGATCGTCATGCGGAGAAATTCGTCACGCGAGTACCCGTAGTGGCGGACCGCCGCGTCGTTCACCGCCAGGAACTCCAGGGTCTCCACGTCGAAGATCCACATCGGCTGGGGATTGGCGTCGAACAGCAGGCGACGGCGCTCGTCCGCCGCGCGCGCCTCGTGGAAGACGTGGCCCGCCCCGATCGCCAGGCTCACCCGCTCGCCCAACTCGCGCGCCTGACCCACGTCCTGCCTGGTGAACGCCCGAGCGTACTCCCGGCTCATGCCGAACGTGAGCACCCCGGCCAGCCGTCCCTGCGCTCGCAGCGGGACCGGCAGGACCCAGGTGGGCTTGAGCGCCCGGTAGAGCTTCCGGTGCTCGTCGTCCTGGGCCAGGGCCCGGAGCAGCTCCTCGGTGGCCTCGATCGGTTCTCCGGATGCCGCGGTGCCGAAGGGAATGCGGCGCTCGCCGTACTCGCAGAGAGCTCGCACCACGAGGTCGCGGGCCGGATCGCGATGGGCACCGGCGAGAAAGCGCGGCATGCCCCGCTCGTCGAGCACGTGAATCGCACACCAGTCGGCCAGGGCCGGCACCACGGTGCGGGCCAGCTCGCGCAGGGTCACTTCGTAGTCCAACGAAGAAGCCAGGGTGGTGCTTGCCTGCGACAGCAGTGAGACCCGGCGGTCAAGAGCTTCGGCCTCCGCCCGGGAGAGCTCGGCCTCGCGGCCCCGGCGAGCGGCATCGTGGAGTCGGGAGACCAGGACCGCCACGCCCGGCGCGATGAGGCCGACGACCAGAAGGCTCATCGCGCCCTCCGGCCGATAGCGCAGCGGCATGCCGGGCTCGGCGAAGAAGTGCACCCCGTATAGCACGGTCAGCACCGCACTGATCAGCGCGGTCCGGAGCCCACCGAGGTAGGCGGAGATGACCACAGTGAGGAGCAGAACGGGGAACGGCTCCAGCACCGGCGTCCCCGACCGGGCGAGCAGATCCAGCACGATGAGAGCCGCCAGAGTCAGCAGCGGGCCCCAGACCGTTTCGGCGGCCCGCTTCCACCCCGCACGAGGCCGGAGCAGGCCCTCCCGGAGCCTGCCCCGGACCAACTCCACCGCCTGACTGACACCGCTATGGGTCATCGACTCTCCGATTCAGGGGCCCTGGGCGCCGATCCAGAATGTGGTTCGCCCCGCCTCTAACGGTAAAGGAAGCTCGGAGGGAGGGTGACGTGTGGAAAATGGTCCCCAGCCGGGGGGGCGTCTGTGAGACTGCTTACACCCCCCGACCGGGCCCGGCGGGACCGCCGGATCAGTAGGCTCGGAGGGCGACCAGGGGGTCCACGGTGGCGGCCCGGCGGGCAGGTACCAGGCAGGCCGCCGCCGCGATGAGGACCAGGACCAGAGACATGCCCGCGAAGGTGAGCGGGTCGGTGGTCTCCACGTGGAAGAGGAGTCCGGTCATGAGGCGGCCGAGCAGAACGGCGGCCAGGGCGCCGAGGACCAGGCCCAACCCCACCAGCGCGAGCCCTTCCCGCAGGACCATCCCCAGCACCTCGCCCCGTCCGGCACCGAGCGCCATGCGGACGCCGATCTCCTGGGTCCGCTGGCTCACGGAGAAGGCGACCACACCGCCCAGCCCGGCGGCGGTGATGCAGAGCGCCAGCAGCGCGAAGAGGAGGATCAGGGTGGTCGTGAGCCGCGGGTTGGCGAGCGCCTCACCCCGCACTTCTTCCAGGGTCTGCACGTTGGCGACGGGTTGCCCGGGGTCGATCGCGAGCACTTCCTCCCCGATCCGGCGCGCCATGGCGCCGGGGTCGGCGGTGGTGCGGACGAGGAAGGTGCTCTCCCGGATCGGCAGCTGGGCGAACGGCAGGTAGACCTCGTCCGTCGGCTCGCTCTGGAGCCCGTAGTGCCGGACGTCGCCCACCACGCCCACGATGGTGATCCAGGTCTTGCCCGTGTCGGCCGAAATCCGCTTGCCGACCGCGGTCTCGCGGGCGAAGTAGCGCCGCGCGAGCGACTGGTTGATGATCGCCACCTGGGGCGAGTTCGGGCCGTCGGACGGCGTGAACAGCCGCCCGGTCACCAGCGGAATGCCGAGTGTGGGGAAATAGTCGGGCGAGGCGCTGCGTAGATCGCCCAGCGGCTGCGCGCCGTCTTCCGCCGGTGGCTGGCCCTCGATCAGGAAGTTGACGTTGAACCGGCGGTGGCCATCGAGGGGGAACGTGAGCGTGGAGGCGGTGGAGACGACGCCGGGCTGGCCGGTGAGCCGCGCGTTGAGCCGGTCGTGGAAGCCGAGGATCAGGTCGTTGCTGGTGTAGCGCGACCAGTTGAGGTCGAGCGTCATGGTGAGCACCCGCTGGCTGTCGAAGCCGGGGTTCACCGACTGCAGCTCCAGGAGGCTGCGGAGCATCAGCCCCGCCCCGACCAGCAGCACCATGGACACGGCGACTTGCGCCACGACCAGGGCGGCCCGGATCCGACTGGACCCGCCACCGCTCACGGCCGCGCCGCCCTCCTTGAGTGCTGACACCAGGTTCGTCCGCGCGGGAAGCGCCGGGAGGACTGCGAAGGCGAGACCGGTGAGGACGCAGATGACCAGGGTGAAGACCATCACCTCACCGTCGAGCGCGATCTCGCTGGCGCGCGGCGTGAACCGCGCGGCGAACCCGGTGAGCAGCTGCATGGTCGCGGCCGCGAGCGCCAGACCGAGCACGCCGCCTGCCAACGCGAGGAGCCCGCTCTCGGTGAGCATCTGGCGGAAAAGCCGCACCCGATCGGCGCCGCGCGCCGAGCGGAGCGCCATCTCCCGCGATCGACGGGTCAGTCTCGCGAGCGTGAGGTTCGCGATGTTGGCGCAGGCGATGAGAAGGACGAAAGCGGTGGTGCCGATC
>JBKPGZ010000304.1:0-4068 GCA_046729675.1 Gemmatimonadota bacterium
GTAGAGCTCCCCGGCAGCGTCGCGGCCGAAGCCCGGTACATTGGTTCCCGGAGCCAGCGTCGGCCAGTTGTACTGGTCTACCGCATCCCCGTTCTCCAGCCGGAAGCTGCGGACGAACCCGGAGCAATAGTCCGAGTAGAAGTAGTGACCCTGGAGCGCCGGGATGGCTGTCCCGCGGTAGACGAACCCCCCGGTAATCGAGCAGCCACGGCCGTGGTCGTACCACGCCACCGGGAGCTCGAGCCCGGTCTGGTCGCAGGAGGAGGTGCCGAAGCACTCCGGCCCCTCCATGATCCGCCAGCCGAAGTTGACGCCCCGACCCGCGCCCGCCGCCGCGGTGGAGACGCTCACCTCCTCCCACTGTCCCTCACCGACGTCGGCCACGTAGAGGTCGGCCGTGGCCGGATCGATGTCCACCCGCCATGGGTTCCGCAACCCGTAGCTCCAGATCTCGGGGCGGACTTCCGGCAGGCCGGCGAAGGGGTTGTCGGCAGGGACGGCGTAGCCCCCGGTCTCCAGCGGTTGGATCCTGAGAATGGATCCCAGCAGGTCGGCGAGGGATTGCCCGCGATCGCCCGGATCACCGGCGGATCCGCCGTCGCCCAGCATCACGTAGAGGTAGCCGTCGGGACCGAAGAGGACCTGGCCGCCGTTGTGATTGGGGAACGGCTGGTCCGCCGATAGCACGACGAGCTCGCTGGCGGGGTCGGCGACGTTGGGATCCTGCGACACGCGAAAGAGCGAGACCCGGGTGTCACCCGCGAGATCGGTGTAGTGGACCACGAGGCGGCCGTTGGAGGCGTACTGCGGATCGAAGGCGAGGCCCAGGAGTCCCTGCTCCCCGCCGGTGGAGACCTGGGCCGACAGATCGAGGAACGGCGTGGGAAGGAGTGCGCCGTTCTGCACGATCCGGATGGTGCCGCCCTTCTCCACGATGAACAGGCGTGAATCGCCGGCCGGTGCGGTGAGATAGAGGGGGAAGACCAGACCGGAGGCCACCTGCGCCAGGGTGACCGCGACCGGGCCCTCGGGAAGATCGGGTGTTTCACTTTCGAACCCCGAGCCGCAGGCACTGGCGGAGGCGGCGAGAAAGAGCGAAAGTGCTGTCTGCAACGAAACCGGCGTAGGCGATCCTGAGTGAATCCGCGACACCTTGAAACGTCCTCTGACCGAATGAGCGTGATGTCGGAGCGCCGGCTGCTGGTGGCCTGTGCCGCCGCGGCGATCGCGGCCTGCACGCCGCTGGGCCTCTGGGTGTACAACGACCCGGGGCTCGAGGTCTCGCGGGTCCGGGTGAATCGCGACGCGAGCGCGGATGCCGTGGTGGTGGGCCTCGCCGTCTGGAACCCGAACGACTACGACGTCACCACGTCCCGCCTGGAGCTCGAGCTCAAACTCGACGACATGACCGTGGGCCGCGTCTCCAGGGACAGCGCCGTCCCGGTTCCCACCGCCGGCCTCGCGGATGTCGCGCTGCCGCTCACGGTGCGAGGCGAATCGGTCCGCCAGCGCATCCGCACCCTCCGCTCCGGTTCCCACCGGTTCGCGGTGGAAGGGCGGGCCACGTTCTCCACCCCCTTCGGGCCGCGGAAAGTGCGCTTCGTGCACGAGGGCGATCTGGCGTTCGGGGGCGAGGGCGAGGCCCACATCGCGACCACCATCGCGGCGGACTCACTCAAGATGCGGGGACGCCGGGGGATCTACGCCCCCAAGCTCCCCGGAGTTCGCCCCGTGCCCGATCAGGGCCCCCAGCCCCAGATCCGCGAGCCGCGCGGCGAGCCGCGCTAAAGGTAGCCTAGGCCTTTCCCGCGGCGCGCTCCAGCCGGTCGAGACGGGTGATGGTGACCGTGATCGCGCCGAACTCCTCCTCCACCTTCCCCCGAAAGATGAAGGGTCCCTGATCGAAGAGGACGTGGCCGCGCTCACGGTAGATCTGTGGGAAGAGCACGGTCTCGATCAGCCCCTCGCCGTCGTCGAAGGTCGCGAACTCCATCGGCTCGTCCTTGAGGGTGTGGACCGGCTTGGCGGTGGTGAGCATGCCGGCGAGCAGCACGTGGCGGCCCACGTGCCGGTGGAGCTCGGTGCTGCGGCAGAGCCGGAACCGGGCCAGCTGGTCGGCGTGGAGCCGCATGGGATGGGTGTCGGTGACGAACCCCAGGGCGGCGTACTCCTCCCGCCGCCGGCGCTCGGGGGCGTACTGTCGCAGCACGGGAATGGCGGGGGGCAGGTGGTCGAACCAATCGCCGTTGGTCGGCGCGGCGCTCCCGTTGGATTGGCGCTGTCCGGCGTCCACCATCCAGAGCATCATGGGGCGGGTCCATCCGTCGGCGATCGAGTCGAGCGCACCGACCTTGATCAGGGCGCGGAGATCGTCGGCCGCGATGCCGGTGCGGTGCTGGAGGTCGAAGACGGAGCGGAAGGGGCGGGACATGTCATCCCGAGGGAGGGCAGCGACCGAGGGATCTTGCCAGTGCCGGCAAGGTCCCTCGCTGCGCTCGGGATGACAGCCGTTTCGCGCCACCAGCACCCGCTCCGCCCCCTCCGCGCTGAGCCCCTTCACGAACTGGAGCCCGATCCGCACCTCCTTCCCCCGGCCGGTGCAGCGGAACTCGCTCGCGTTTACGTCCGGGGGCAGCACCGTAAGCCCCATCCGCATCGCCTCCGCCACATAGGCGAACGGGGCGTAGAACCCGCCGCCGTTGCCGAGCACCGCCGCCATGAACTCCGCCGGGTAGTGCGCCCGCAGATAACAGGAGTGCTGCGCCACCTGGATGTAGCTCGCCGAGTGTCCCTTGCAGAAGCTGTAGCCGGCGAACGACATGATCATCGCCCACACCCGCTCGATCGTCTCCGGGTCGCGCCCCAGCGCGATCGCGCCGCTGAAGAACTCCTCGGCGTACGCGGCGAGGTGTTTGGCGGGGCGCTTCTTGGAAAGTGACTTCCGGAGCCCGTCGGCGGTGGCGAGCGGCATCCCCGCGAACACCGCGCAGACGTTCACCACGTCCTCCTGATAGACCATCACCCCGAAGGTCTCCGCCAGCGTGTCGCGCAGCACCGGGTGCAGCGGCTCGTAGGGCGCGCCGTGCAGCCGCTCGAGGTAGGTGCGGATGTAGCGGTTGGAGGCGGGCCGGATGATGCTGGTGTTGAGCACCAGGAGATCGAACGTCTCCGCCCGGCTCTTGGCGCAGAGCGCGCGGGAGGCGGGCGATTCGGTGTAGAACACGCCCATCGTCTGCCCGGTGCGGAAGAGAGCGCGAGTGGCCTCGTCCTCGCCGGCGTCGGAGGTGGTGTAGTCGATCCGGTGCCCGGTGTGGCGCTCGACCGCGGCGATCGCATCCCGGATCACGGCGAGCGAACGGTTGCCCAGGAGATCGATCTTCACCAGCCCCGCGTCCTCCGCGCCGTCCTTCTCGAACTGGATCACCGGCACAGTCAGATCGGGGTAGTCCTCCAGCGCCTTGACCGCCGGCTCGATCGGCACGTAGTCGGTGAGCGTGGTGGGCACGATGACGACGCCGCCGGGATGGACCGAGAGGTGGCGCGGCACGCCGACCAGCGGCGCCGCCATGCGGGCGAAGTCCCGCCAGCTGGGCGGAAGGTCGAGCCCCTGGAAGTTGGGGTGGGTAGCGAGCAGCTCCTCCAGCGGCTCGTCCTCGAAGATCGGAATCCGCCGGGTGACCTCGCGGATCTCGCCCGCGGGACGGCCGTGCACCTTGGCCACCTCACGCAGCGCGCCCCGGAGGCGGAAGCAGTTGTGGTTAGCGACCATCGCCGCCTGGGGACGGGGATAGGTGCGGAACACGTAGGCCAGCACCCGGTCGCGCTCGTCCCAGGGGAAATCGAGGTCGATGTCGGGCGGGTCCTTGCGCTCGGGGTTGAGGAAGCGCTCGAAGAGGAGCCCGGCGCCCAGGGGCTCGACGTGGGTGATGCCGAGACAGTAGCTCACGATCGAGTTGGCCACCGAGCCGCGGCCGCAGTGGGTGGGCCCGTGCTCCACGATGTCCTTCACCACCAGGAAGTAGTCGGCGAAGCCCTTCTGGCCGATGATGCCGAGCTCGTGCTCCAGCC
>JBKPGZ010000305.1:0-5625 GCA_046729675.1 Gemmatimonadota bacterium
GAGCCTGCTGAAGAGGATGCGCAGCATCGCGTTGGCGTCGGTGGCGGTGCCGACGGTGGAGCGGGGGTTGGCGCCCATCCGCTCCTGGTCCACGATGATCGCCGTCGTCAGGCCATCAAGTACGTCGACCTCGGGCCGCGCGAGCGTCGGCATGAAGCCCTGCACGAACGCGCTGTAGGTCTCGTTGATCATCCGCTGCGACTCCGCGGCGATGGTGTCGAATACCAGAGAGCTCTTGCCCGAGCCGGAGACACCAGTGAACACCGTCAGCCGGCGCTTCGGGATCTCAACGCTGACATCCTTGAGGTTGTTCTCGCGCGCGCCCTGCACCCGGATCAGTTCGTGGCTGTCAGCAACGTGCAGCACAGGCGATTGCGTGTCCGTCGTCTTGGCCATGCTGGTTCAGGAGCTGCGCTCAGCTCACCGCCTTCTTCACGAGCGCGGCGATCTTCTTCTCGGCGGCGGTGGTCAACTTCGTCAGCGCGAAGGACGTCGGCCACATGGTGCCTTCGTCGAGGTTCGCTTCGTCGTTGAAACCGAACGTTGCGTACCTCGACTTGAACTTGTCCGCGCTCTGGAAGAAGCAGACGACCTTGCCGCCCTTGGCATACGCGGGCATCCCGTACCAGGTTTTCGGCGAGAGTGCTGGCGCGCTGGCTTTGATGATCGCATGGACCCGCTTGGCCATGGCGCGATCCGGTCCCGGCATCTCGGCGATCTTCGCGAGCACGTCGCGTTCCCCGTCCGGCTTGTCCGCGCGCGGGCCGCGGCGCGCCTCCTCCTTCAGCTCTCGGGCGCGCTCCTTCGCCGCGGCTCGTTCCTCGGCCGTGAATCCCTTATACGTCGTGTCGGTCGCGGTGGTGCGCTTGGCGGACTTCTGCGTGGCCTTCTTTGCGCTCATCGTCCCCTCCTGACCAGGCTCTCCCATGTCCTACCATTCGCGATCTTTTCACAGCTTTTCAGCGGGTCCATACGATGCTCGCCGCGATGGCGAGGGCGACCGTGGCCACCCCCGACGCGGCCAGGGTCTCCGACGCGCCAAGAGCGCCGACCAACGGACCCCCGATCGCGGTGCCCAGGGGCGTCGAGACCATGACGAGCGCGCTTCGAGCCGCCAGGACGGCCGGCAGATTCACCGAGGTGGTCGCCGACTGGAACAGCGAATACGTGAGCGGAATGAACGGACCGTAGATCAACCCGCCGAGGGCGAAACACGCCACGGTGATGCCGACCGGGGCGAACGCGAACGGGATCAGGCACGCGCCCCAGCCGCCCACGATCCACACCGTCATCCGCCGGACGTCGTGGCCGCGGAGGGTGCCCGCGATCAAGGTCGCGGCGAGCGCCCCGACGCCGAACGCCGTCCAGTACGCGCCGAGCAGACCCGCGTCCGCCCCCAGGTCGCGGGCGACGTAGACGGGGAGCGCGGCCTCCACGGGCCCGTAGAGGAAGAAGAACACCCAGGTCACGGCGGTCAGGACCAGCAGCTCTCGGCGCCTGCGCAGCAGCCGGAAGCCGGACTCCGCCGCATGGGCGTCGACCGGCTGCTCGGTGGCCGACACACCCCTATGCGTGCGCCACGCCTGGAAGCCGAGGAAGGCGAACGACGCCGCGTCCAGCGCCACGAGCGATCCCGGACCGATCCCGGCGATCAATAGTCCGGCGAGGGCTGGGCCGATAATCACGGCGAACGAGACCTGTGCGCTGGCCAGCGAGTTGATGGCGAGCCGGCCGTCCGGGCCTCCGAGCTCCGACAACATCGTGTATTCGCCGGCGTTGCCCCAGGCGGCCATCAGCGACGAACCCGCCAGCAACGGCACGTAGGCGAGAGGGGTGAGCGCGTCGAACGCCCACAGCAGCGCGATCACGCCGAGGAAGCCGGCCCGAAGCAGGCAGTGGACCAGCACGAGGGCCCGGGCGGGGCGATGCCGCACGAACCGGGTGAACGCCAGCGCTCCGATCACGCCGGGCAGCGTGTACGCGGCGAGCGCCAGACCCACGTACGCGCCGAGCTCGCCGGCCGGGGCGACCCGGACGGCGAGCCAGGCGATCGTGACGGTGCTCATCCCGTCGCCCAGCGACGAGACGCCAAGCCCGGCCAGCAACCTTCGTGTCCGGCGATCCCGCAGCAACGTTCGGTACACCGCCGGGATCACGACGCTCGACCTCCGGGACCCGTCGCCCGCCACTCGACGTGCGCGATCGGGACCCTCGCCGACGTTGCCGGACGGGTCCGCGATGAATCCGTCCGGCGACGTCGACGCGTCGGAGGCGACCGTTGCCATCAGCTCGCCACGTAGGTCGCGAGCGCCTCGAGGGCGGCCTCGAGGCCCTGCTTCGCCCCGTACTCCTCGACCATGCGGCGGCGTTCCTCGGCAGAGGCGAAGTTGATCGTGACCGTGACGGTCGTCTTGCCACCCTCATCGGCGAGCTCGACCATCGTGAACGCGTGGCCGGGCTCGCTCGGCTCGCCGTAGAGGTAGGCGAGTACCTGCGGCTCCTGCACGGTGAGGTACGTCATCTTCTGTTCGTAGTCGCCCTGCGGGCCGTGCAGTGTGGCGCGCCACATGCCGCCAGAGCTCACGTTGATCTCGTGGGTCTCGATCGTGGCGCCGGGCGACCCCCACCACTTCGAGAGTTGATCGGGGTCGGTGTAGGCCTTCCACACGCGCTCGCGCGGGGCGTCGAGCACGCGTGTCGCGATGACCGAGCGCGAGGTCCGGTCGACCTCCGAGCCGGTAAGCAGCGCGTCGAGCTTCTCGAAGCTCTGGAGCCAACCCTCCTCCATGCCGGCGAGCGCGCCGCGTAGCTCCTGCGAGGCTCTCGTGACCTCGGCGTGCAGCGTCAACTCGGTCTTTTCGCCGCGGTCCTCGAACGTGACGGTGTTGCGCACGGCGAGCGCGCCCTCGAACGCGGTCTCGGTGAACACGCATCGCGCCGGCGGATCTACCTCGAGGAACTCGCCGTCGTTCGTGGACTCGCTGCCGTCGGGTCCGTGGATCACCGTGCGGAGCACCCCGCCGGGGCGGAGGTCCACGGTGCACTCCGGCACGGTGAACCCGTGCGGCATGAACCACTGCTTGAGCTGCTCGGCGTCGGTCCAGGCCCTCCAGACCGCGTCGCGCGGCGCGTCAAACACGCGGGTGGTAGTGACTGCGCGGACCATCCCGTCGGTCTCGTCCATGGTTACTCCTATCCCTTCTCGTGGGGGGCGGACGGTTCGGTGGGCTGCGTCTCGCGGAGGAAGGCGTCGAGGCGATCGAGGCGGCCCTCCCAAAGACGACGGTACCCCTCGAGCCACTCGGCGACCTCCTTCAGGGGCTCGGCGCGGAGCTCGGCGGGGCGCCACTGGGCGCGACGACCGCGCACGATCAGCCCCGCGCGCTCGAGCACCTTCAGGTGTTTGGAGATCGCAGGCTGGCTCATGGGGAAGGGCCGGGCGAGCTCCTGGACCGTGGCTCCCCCGGCGGCCAGGCGCTTCAGGATCGCCCGCCGGGTCGGGTCGGCGAGGGCGGCGAAGATGCGGTCGAGCGTGTCGGTCGTCATTCCAGTCTCTTGAACCGTTCGGTTATATGACTGGAAGGTTATATAGCGTCCCGGGGAAGGGTGTCAAGCGGGACGTTCCAGGGGGCCGACCCTTACGCTCCTCCCCTCGCCTCATCACACGACGAGACGGCTTCAGCGCACCCCCACGGCGGAGCGCGAGGCGCGGGCCTGCGATGGCCAACTCGCGGCCGGCTCGGGAAGCGCTCTCCGGAACAGCGGCCAGTACAACGCAATGGCGAGCACCGCGAACGCCAATGAGAACGTGCTGAATACGACCACGTTGGCGAGCGATGCGTCGGGGTCGCTGTTGACCTGCATCGTTATCGCCATACCGGTCACCGACGTCGCGAGCACTGCGTAGCCGCCGATCATCGCGAACGTCAACCGGTCGGCCCACGGCCGCGCTCGGAGCAGGCCGATGCCGGTTGCGGTGGCGATCGGCACGACGATGCCGAGGTCCATCATCTTCACCAGCCAGAACGACGTCGGACTCAGCAGGTACTCGCTCTTCGTCGGCTCGTCCCTCCACGCGTCGAGCAGGCCCGGGAGATGCAGGCCCAGCAGGAGGAAGGCGGCGATCGCGACGAGCACCCACCCCGCGACCCGAGCGAGGCGACGCGACACCGTCGGCCGCACGTCGGCCGCTCCGCGCCAGGCCGCGACGAGGACCACGCCGGCAAGGACGAAGATCGCGAGCTGGGACGCGAAGAAGCGTTCGTTGTTCCCCGGCAGCTCCAGATACTCTTCGCCGGCGATGAGCTGCGGCATCGTGTAGAGCGCGAAGACCGCCGGCGCGAGGGCGACCACGGGACCTGCACGGTGCCCACGCCAGAGCAAGATCGCGGCGAAGACGGCCACCGGGACGGCGACGAGGAGCATGGCCGCGTCCCCGCCGATCACCTGGTTCAGCATGTCGTCGGACACCCGGTAGTGGATCACGTCGAGCACGAAGGGTCCGAGCACGGCGTTGGCGGCTAGCCCGAGCGCCATGACGCCGGTCCACACGGCGAGGCGACGGTGGGTCCGCGCGGGTGTCTCCTTCCGATGGATCATGACCCCTCCTCCGATGTCGAGGACGTGACGAGATGGAAGTCCGTGATCTCGTAGCGGAAGAATTCCCCCTCGCTCCACCGGTCCGTGCCGATGAGCCAAGCCGCGCGACCGGCAGTCGGGATGGTGACGCTGTCGAAGGCCGAGTAGCGGGTCAATCGGTGTTCGAACCGGTGAAGCGCCCACGTCCCGTTGCCGTTCGGGTCGCCCCACCGGTCGAGGGCTATCGACCGCACCCAAGCGTCGTCGTCGAGCGTGTAATGGAGCTCGAGCTCCGTGTCGTCCAGGCCGTAGCTCGCGGTGACGTGGTGCGGGTCCGTCGCGTCCCAGGTCACGCCGAACCGCGGCAACAACGCGGTGGGCACCCACACGACCTCGGCACCAACCCGGCCGGCCGAGCTGCGCGAAACCTCCTGCCCCTCGGCGCGCATCACCCGGACCAAGTCGAGGAGCCTCCACTCCATGGCGCCCGAACCGTCTGCGTAGCTATCCGACCCAGCCAGGATCCCGGCCACCCGGGCAGCCCAGACGAATCCGTGGTGCGGGGCGAGCATCTGCCGGGCACGGAACGGCAACCATGCTCGCCCGAGCTTTATGGAGCCTCGCATCCGCAAGCGCGCCGATCGAGCGATCGGCGTGCCCAGAGCGATCGACCCTCGAAAGTAGCGGCGAACTGGGTCGGGGAGGTCCTCGAGCTCTCCTTCGTCGAACGAACCGGGCGGCGGCGGGTCGGCGAGGCGATCCTCCAGTTTGGAAAGCGTGCTAGGGGTCGTGGTGGTCATGTGCGCATCCTGCTTCATGACTGCTCAGCCAAGAGAGGCCCGAGGACCCGCCCTTGAAAGCCCAACCGTCCCAGGGCCGTCCAACACGGTGATGCGTTGCGCCTGACGCGGTCGTCGAACGCTTCGCCGAAATCACGGAAAGGTGTTGCGGCGTGAGCTGCGGACGGACCAGAACGGAGCTCGGGCTCCCCATCGGGTCGTGGGTCCCGCCGGGTTCCGGCCGTTCGGCCCTGAGCGGGTCCAGGCC
>JBKPGZ010000306.1:0-6654 GCA_046729675.1 Gemmatimonadota bacterium
GCACCCACGCGCCGTTCCGGATCTCCACGATATGGAGCGACTCGACTGGGAGGCCGATGTGATCCGTGGGCGACATGTTTACTACTCCCTGTGTGCCGACCCAGCCCCGGGTCTGCTCGATGGCGTCGCGCAGCTTCTCCCGGTCCGTGCCGGACTTCTTCAACGCCTCCACCGCGATCATGAGCGCGTCGTAGGCATACCCCCCGAACGTCGCGGGGTCCTGCCCGTAGCGCTCCCGGTAGGCCTTGATGTAGTCGAGGACCACCTGCCGCTCGGGGGCGTCGGCGGGGAGCCGATCGGCGACGAGCAGACCCGGCGAAGGCAGCCTCACCCCCTCGGCGGCGGGACCGCTGAGCCGGATGAACTCGTCCGACGCCACGCCGTGCGCATGATAGAGCGGCAGCTTGATGCCGAGCTGGTGGTAGTTCCGGGTCGCCATCACCGCACCTTGCCCGAACCCGATCACGAACACCGCCTGGACCCCGGGCGCGTTCCGCAGACGGGTGAGCTGGGGGGTCACGTCGCTGTCCTTCTGTCCGTACTCCTCCCGCCGCACGAGGGTGATGCCGTACTTTCCCGCGATGGCCTCGGCCTCCTTCGCCCCCGACTGGCCGAACCCGCCGGTCTCGACCAGTAGGGCCAGCCGAGCGATGCCGCGACGCTGCATGTCCTGGAACACGCGCTCGACCGCCATACGGTCCGAGGTCGGGATCTTGAACACCCACTTCCGGACCGGATCCACGATGATCACCGCGCCCGCGAGCGACAGCAGCGGTACGTGCGCGCGCTCGACCAGCGGCACCATGGACATCGTGGAGCCGGTGCTCGTCGGTCCAATGATGAGGTCCACCCGGTCCGACTCGATCAGGCGCCTGGCGAAGGCGTTGGCCTTGGCGGCGTCGCTGGCGTCGTCGTAGTGGATCAGCTCGAGCCGCCGGCCGTTCACCCCGCCGGCGGCGTTGATCCGTTCCACGTAGAGCTGCAGCGACTTGAGCATGGGGTCGCCGAGAAACGCTGCGCCCCCGGTGACCGACAGGACCGATCCGATCCGGATCGGGCCCGTTTGCTTGCTCCTTTCCCCAACGCAGCCGGCCACGAGTGCCGCGAGCAGGAGCGCGAGCGCGCCTGCCTTTCTCATGCGCTCTCCTTCTGGATACCGAGATACGCCGCGCGCACCGCCTCCGCGCCGAGCAGCTCGCGGCCGGGCCCCTCCAGCGTGACCCGCCCCGTCTCCAGCACGTAGCCGCGGTCGGCGATCGAGAGCGCCGCGTGGGCGTTCTGTTCCACCAGAAGCATGGTCACGCCGCGGGCGCGCAGGGACTCGATCACCTGAAAGAGGGCGGCCACCAGCCGCGGCGCGAGACCCATGCTGGGCTCGTCCAGCAGGAGCAGCGTCGGCCGGCCCATCAGCGCCCGGCCGAGGGCGAGCATTTGCTGCTCTCCGCCGGAGAGGGTGCCGGCGGGCTGGCGTCGCCGCTCGGCGAGGACGGGAAAGAGCTGAAAGACCTGGTTCAACCCTTCATCTATATCGTGGCGAGGACGCGTGTGCGCGCCGAGCCGCAGGTTGTCCTCGACCGTGAGGATTCCGAAGACCTGTCTCCCCTCGGGCATGTGAACCATGCCGCGCGTCACCCGTTCGTGCGTGGGCGCGCGGGTGATGTCGGCGCCCTGGTAGCGGACGCGGCCGGCGAGCGCAGGATGCACCCCCGACAGCGTCCGCAGCAGCGTGCTCTTGCCTGCGCCGTTGGAGCCCACCAGTGCCACCAGCTCGCCGGAGTGGACCTCGAGGTCCACACCGCGGAGCGCACGCACGCTGCCGTAGCTCGCCTCCAGCGCCTCGACGCGAAGCAGCGACCCACTCCTCTCAGACATGCGCACCCAGGTAGGCCGAGAGGACCTCGGCATTGCGGTCCACCTCGTCCGGCGCCCCTTCGGCGATCTTCCGGCCGTAGTTGAGGACGACGATGTGCTGCGAGAGGCTCATCACCAGCCGCATATCGTGTTCCACCAGCATCACCGTGACCCCCGAATCCGCGATTCGCCGAATCAGCTCGTCGAGTTCGTGGGTCTCGCGCGGGTTGAGACCGGCCCCGGGCTCGTCCAGGCACAGGAGCCGGGGCTCGGCCGCGAGCGCGCGGGCGATCTCCAACCGCTTGAGATCACCATAGGCCAGGCCCCGCCCCGGCACGTGGCCGCTGCCCCCGATCCCGACGAACGCCAGGAGCTCCGCCGCCTTGTCCCTCAGCGCGCGGTCGCGCTGCACGATGCCGCCCAGGCGGAGCATCGCGGCGATTGGATTGCGCCGGAGCCGGAGGTGGGCGCCGAGCATGACGTTCTCGAGCGCGGTGAGGTCGACGCAGATCTGCGGCGTCTGGAATGTCCGGCCGACGCCGAGCGCCGCCAGGCGGTGCGGCGGCAGGTCGGTGACGGCGCGCCCGTCGAAGCGGACCTCGCCGGCGGTGGGCGACTCGAAGCCGGTGATCAGATTGAAGAGGGTCGTCTTGCCGGCGCCGTTGGGGCCGATGACGGCGTGCACGCGGCCGCGGCCGACGGAGAAGCTCACGCCATCCACCGCGCAGACGCCGGCGAAGCGCTTGGTGAGGCTGCGCACCTCGAGCAGGACGTCGGCAGTCACCAGCCGAGCCGCTCCCGCAGCGTCGGCACCAGCCCGCGCGGCATCGCGATCAAGGTGACGACCAGGACTAGCCCGAACGCCGCGGTCTCGGCGCCCTCGAATCGACTCAGGAGCTGCGGCAGCACTGTGAGCACAGCGGCGCCGACCACCGATCCCGAGAGCGATGCCATCCCACCCACCACCACCATGGTGAGCAGCTCGACGGAGGTGAGGAAGCTCGCCACCTGGGGCGTCACGAAGCCGACGTAGTGCGCGGTGAGACTGCCCATCAGGCTGGCACCGACCGCCGACAGGACGAAGATCGAGGCCTTGACCCTGGCAGGGTCCACGCCGACGGCCCGTGCGGCGGGCTCGGCGGTGTGCAGGGCCCGCATCGCCCGGCCGAACGGCGAGTCCACCAGGTTGCCGGCGGCCCAGAGCGTCACCAGCAGCAGGGCCGCGCAGAGCCAGTACCACTGGCGCTCGCCGGCAATCTCGAGCCCGAAGAGACTGAACGGCTGGACGACGATGCCGTCCGGCCCGCCGGTCCACTCCGATTCGTTGGTGAAGATCATCGAGAGGATGATGCCGAGGCCCAGCGTCGCCATCGCGAGCGCGTGACCGCGGAGCCGGAGGATGGGGCGGGCGACGAGGAGCGCCAGGAGCGCGGTCGCGAGCGCGCCCGCGGCCATGGCGGCGATCGGTGGCCAGCCGAGCCGGCTGGTGAGCACCGCGGAGGCATAGGCCCCGATGCCGATGAACCCCGCGTGTCCCAGGCTGATCTGCCCCGCGTAGCCGATCAGCAGGTTGAGCCCGATAACGACGACGGCGTTGATGGCGGCCCGGGTGGCAAGATCGTACCAGAAGGCGTTCGGCAGCACCAGCGGGAGGAGGGCGAGCACGATACCGGTGACTGCCAGCCCGGCGCGCCTCGATCGTAGTCTCATAGCGAAAGCCCGTCGTCAGACCCGTTCCGGCGCCTGCGCGCCGAATATCCCCCGAGGCAGGAACATAAAGAGGAGGAGGATGACGACGAACGGCACCGCGTCCTTGTAGCTCGAGGAGATGTAGCCCGCGGTCATCGCCTCCAGCACGCCGAGCAGCAGGCCGCCGGCGACCGCGCCCACGCCGCTCCCCAGCCCGCCCAGCACCGCGGCGACGAACCCCTTGAGCCCCAGCATGATGCCCACGTCGAACGAGGTGAGGGTGATCGGCGCGACGATGATGCCGCCCAGCGCGCCCAGGGCTGCCGAGAGCGCGAAGCTCAGCATGAGGACGACCTCGATGCGGATGCCCACGAGCCTGGCGGCGAGCCGGTTGCTTGCCGTGGCGAGCATCGCCTTCCCCCAGCGGGTGCGCTCGAAGAACCACCACATGAGCGCGACCGCTGCGGCCGCGACGCCAAGGACCCAGAGGCTCTGTGGGGCAAGCGCGGCGCCCGAGACCATGATGGGCGTGTCGCCGGAGAAGGGCGGTAGCGCGTGCGTCGCGGTGCCGCGCCACATCTGGATCGCACCGCGGATCACCAGCGATACGCCGAGGGTGATGATGACGAGGGTGACGACCTCGGCATCCTGTGCGGGCCGGATGGCGAGCCGCTCCACCGCGACCCCGACAACGGCGACGAGCAAAATCGCCGCAGGAAGCGCGACCCACGCCGGCAATCCGAGCTCGAGCAGGAACACCGCCAGCATCCCGCCGAGCATGAGGAACTCGCCCTGGGCGAAGTTGATGACGTTGCTGGCGTTGTAGACGATGGTAAAGCCGAGGGCCGCGAGCGCGTAGGTGGCGCCCACGGTCAGACCGGAGAAGAGGAACTGGAGGAACTCGGCGAGCATTTGACCCGGGATCGGGAGACGACAATCGTACGGTCCGCGACCTTCGCCCGCCAGCCGTACGTCCGCGCGCTCTGGCCAGTCCGCGGCCCCAGCTTCAGATTGGAAGAGTCCCTCCCCCTGGGACCAGGAGGCTCCCATGACGTCCCCCCAGCTGCAGGCCCCACCGCTGCCCGACCGCAAGCCGCGCGACGAGGAGATGGACATCTACGGATTGACCCACCCTGGCAAGCTCCGAACCGAAAACCAGGACCAGTTCCTCGTCTGCTCGCTCCGCAAGGAGGCCGTGGTTCACCTCACCAGTCTCGGGGACACCGGCAATCTCACCGCCGGCAGCGAGCGAGTCGCGCTCCTGATGATGGTGGCGGACGGCGTGGGTGGAGGATTGAGGGGAGCGGAAGCGAGCCGGATCGCCCTGGAGGCGGTGACGCGGTACGTCTCCGGCTGCATGGCGTGCTACTACGCGGCGACGCCGGGCGACGACCGAGAGTTCTTCCAGGCCCTCCAGCACGGCGCGATCCGGTCACACGCCGAGATCCTCCGGCGCGGCGAGCAGGATCCGGACTACCGCGGCATGGCCACGACACTCACCCTGTATCTCGGCCACTGGCCCCGCGCCTACCTGCTCCAGGTGGGCGATAGCCGCTGCTACCTGCTCCGCGGCGACAAGCTGACCCAGGTTAGCCGCGACCAGACCATGGCCCAGGAGCTGATCGATGCGGGCGTCATGCAGCCGTCCGACACCGCAGGCACCCGCCTGGAGCACACCCTCTCCAGCTCGATCGGCGGGCGACAAACCGCGCCGGTCGTCACCCGGTTCGAGCTCACCTGGGATACGGTCGTGCTGCTCTGCAGCGACGGCCTCACCCGGCACGTCTCCGACGACCGGATCGCCCAGCGGCTGCGGGAGACGCGGTCGTCCAAGGAAGCGTGCGAGGCTCTGCTGGCGGACGCGCTCGAGGGTGGGGGCAGCGACAACATCACGATCGTGGTGCGGCGGACGGTGCCGAGCCACTAGGGCTTACAGCCACCCGAGAATCTTGGAGTGGATGAAGCCCCACGCCACCATCACCATCAGGAACGCCGCCACCGCGAAGAAGCCCCAGGACGAGTCGCTCGCCGGCATCAGGTGCGCGAAGTTCATCCCGTAGATGCTGGCCACGAAGTTCGGCACCATGATAATCACGGTGATCGCCGTGAGCCGCCGCATGATGAGGCCGAGCCGGTTGAAGGCCGAAAAGACGTGGACGTCGAGCGCGGCGGCCAGGAGATCGCGATAGGTGTCGAACTCCGCCAGCACATGGACGGCGTGGTCCTGCACGTCCGCGAAATAGGGGCGGAGGTGCTCGGGCACGGTGCCCTCGCGACGCAGCACCTCGGACAGGACGTGGGTCGTGGGCGCGAGCAGCCGGGGGACGCGGAGCAGCTCCTTGCGGAGGCGGAAGAGATCCTCCGCCGCGCCTTCGGCGCCGCTGAAGATCGCGCCCTGGATATCATCCAGCCGCTCGCGGACCTGGTCCTGGACCACGAAGTAGCCGTCCACCAGGCTCTCGAACAACGCGTAGGCGAGCGGCGCGATGCCGTCGGCCGCGCGCCGCTCCTGGCGCTCCCAGCGCCGCCGCGCCTCCGCGAGCGCGGAGAGCACGGCTCCGGTGCGACGGTGGATCGTCACCAGGTAGCTCCCACCCCAGAAGAGGTTCAGCTCGCGAGGAAGGATCGCCCCGTCCGCCTGTTCGGCCGCGTATACGACGATGAAGTGATACCCGGCGTAGCAGTCGCAGCGCGGGCGCTCGTGGGGCTTGGTCACGTCCTCCAGCGCCAGCTCGTGGAAACCGAATGTGCGGCTGAGCAGCGCGACGTCCTCTTCATCGGGATCGCTGATGTCGAGCCAGAGGCGGCTCTCGCGATCGGCCAGCAGCTCGGGCAGTCGCTCGACCGGAACTTCGCATGGACGACTCTGGTGGCGGGTGTCGAGAACGAGTCGCATGGTGCCCATGGGACCTCCCCGCTGATCGTGACAATGAGCGGCCGAAGCTACTTCCCGCCGCCGCCCAGCTCCCTCAGGATGCGGTGCGTGTCGGCGAGGGCTGACTGGAGACGCTGCTGCAGCTCCATAGCGGTTCGGCGGTGCGGGATGTGAGGGGTGCTCGTCTCGAAGTTAACCCGCGGAGAGCGATCGCGCTCAACAGTCGCAAGGCGGTACGA
>JBKPGZ010000307.1:0-6742 GCA_046729675.1 Gemmatimonadota bacterium
CCGCACGGGCCGCGACCCACCGGTTCTCGGAGACGGCGGACGGGCAGCGGGAGCGGGCCCGGCGCGACAACGAGACCGGCATCGAGAAACCGCCCGACCCTCCGGCCGACCCCGCGACCGGGAGCAGCGACCAGGTCAGCACGGACCGCACCTCGGCTGACGCGAGGCTGCGGCTCCGGATGCCCGACGGCATCGAGGCGTTTGCAGGCGGGACCTTCGAGGCGGAGCGACAGGGAGTGACGGATGCGATGGAGGGCCGCGACAACTGGGGAATCTACGCCCAGGCCTCGGCGCTACCCGTGTCCCGCCTGCAGTTGACGGCCAGCGGACGGATGGACGAGAACGAGCAGTTCGGGACCTTCTGGACCTGGCGTGCGGCGGCACTCGCGTTCGCCTCGCCTACCACTCGGCTCCGTGCATCCGCAGGGTCCGGCTTCAAGGAGCCGAGCTTCTTCGAGACATTCGACACCCCGTTCTCCCTGGGAAACCCGGACCTCCGCCCGGAGCGCACGGTGAGCTTCGAGGCCGGCATCGAGCAGGACGTGGTCGGTGGAGTCGCGCGGATCGGAGCGACCGGGTTCGTCCAGCGCTTCCGCGATCTCATCCAGTTCACCTTCGCCCCGCCGGAGCCCGGCGGCCCCAACTACTTCAACGTCGCGGCCGCGAACGCCAACGGCGTCGAGGCTGTGCTCCAGGCGGGCACCGGAACCGTACAGGGCACGCTCTCCTACACCCACCTCTGGACCGAGGTCACGGACGCCGGCTTCGACGCCGGCGAGGCGGCGACCTTCGTGGAGGGGGAGCGGCTGCTGCGGCGACCGGACGACGCGGTCAGCGCGCAGCTGGAGACCACGGCCATCGAGCGCGTCCGCCTCGGCGCGACGCTCACCTGGAGCGGCCCACGCGACGACATCCGGTTCGGGCAGTTCCCCGAGCCCAACCAGCGGGTAGAGCTGCCGAGCTATACGACCCTTGACCTGAGCGGCGTGGTGACGGTGCTGGCCGAGCGGCGGGGGCGGCCGGGTCTCGAGCTCACCGCGCGGGTGGAGAACGTGTTCGACGAGCAGTACGAGCAGTCCGTGGGATTCCCCGCCCGCGGGCGCGGCCTGTTTATCGGGGCCTCCACCGGTGTCCGCTAGTACGCCGCGCGTCGCCTCGCTGCTGCCGAGCGCCACGGAGATCGTGCGGGCGTTGGGGCTGGAGTCGTCGCTGGTGGCGGTGAGCCATTCCTGCGACTTCCCCGGCCCGGTCGAGACGCTGCCCCGTGCGACCAGCACCCGGGTGCCGAGCGGCGCCGGCAGCCGCGAGATCGACCGGATCGTGCGCGAGTGCCTGCAGCGCGGGGAATCGCTCTATCGACTCGACGACGCGCTCCTGGAGCGGCTGCGGCCGGACGTGATCGTCACCCAGTCCCTCTGCGAGGTCTGCGCGGTCGGTCCAGGCGAGGTCGAGCGCGCGGTGCCGTCGCTCGGCACGCATCCGGCGGTGATCACGCTGGAGCCGCGCACGCTGGAGCAGGTGTTCGACAGCATCCTCGTCGTCGGGCAGGCGCTGAGGAGGACAGGGGAGGCGGCGGCGCTGGTGCGAGCGCTGCGGAGTCGCGTGGATGCGGTGCGAAGGCGCGCCGGCCTGCGTTGCCACCGCCCCCGGGTAGTCTTCCTCGAATGGGCCGATCCGCCGATCTCGGGTGGACACTGGAACCCCGAGCTGGTCGAGCTGGCAGGCGGACGCGATGGGCTGGGACGGCCGGGCCAGCGAAGCAGGACCCTGGCGTGGGAGGAGGTCGTGGCGTGGCGCCCGGAGGTGATGGTGCTGGCCTGCTGCGGGTTCGACGAGGCGCGGGGCCTGGAGGAGCTGGACCTGCTGCGCCGGCGGCCGGGGCTCACCGACCTGCCCTGCGTGAGGGCCGGCAGAGTCCACGTGATGGACGGCGTGCGCCTCTTCAGCCGGCCGGGGCCGAGCCTGGTGGACAGCCTCGAGCGGCTCGCCGCCGTCCTGGGCGACTGAGCGGACAGCTCACGGCCGTCGCTCCGAGGCGGCCTTCCTCGCCTCCGACAGATAGCCGGGCTCCAGCTCCAGCAGGTGGGCGAGCTTGCGAACCAGCCAGGTCTCGTGGGTCGCGAGCTCGCCGTCCGCCAGGATCACGCCCCACATGAGCTCGGCCAGCACCATCTTCTGACCCAGGTCGTACTCGGCCGCGATCAGGCGGGTGAACTGGTAGTGGTCGATCGACTGCCGCCGCTCCGCGTCCGCCAGGGCGATCAGCTCGCGGGCGGTGGCCTCGTCCAGCCCGAAGTGCTGCCGGACGGAGCGCTCGATGTGGGCCTGCTCGCTCGGGCTCATGGCGCCGTCGGCGTGGGCCAGCTCCAGCAGCAGCGCGCAGGCGGCCAACTGCACCCCTGACGGCCCCGGCGAACCGGTCTGCCTTGGCGCATCGCCTGGCGCGAGAATCCGCCGGGAAACGAAGGTGCGGATGGCGTCGAGCACGCCGGTAACCTATTCGCAGTAGCTTTCCCTGGCCATGCAGGCGGACTCCCTCCCAATCCAGACGTCGGATACCGCCGCGACCGCCGAGGTCGCGGTGCCGGAGCCCAGTGCGCTCGCCGTGCAGTACCATCGGAGCGGCAACGTCCTGTGGGCCGCCGCGACCGTGCTCGACCTGCTGCTGCCGGCGGCGCTCCTCTTCACGGGACTCTCCGCCCGGGTCCGCCGCAGCGCCGAGCGGCTCGCGAGAAGCCGGCGGTTCGCCACCATCGCGCTCTATGCCGTGGCCTACGTCCTCATCCAGGCGCTCGTCTTCCTGCCGCTGAGCTGGTATGCCGGATACGTGCGCCAGCACGCCTACGGCCTCTCGACCGAGACCGCCGCCGCGTGGCTGGGTGACTGGGCCAAGGCAGTCGCCGTCACGGTGGTGTTCTCCGCGCTGCTCCTGTGGATCCCCTACCGGCTGCTGCGGATCAGCCCCCGGCGCTGGTGGCTCTGGACCGGCCTGCTCACCGCGCCGCTCACCGTGCTGGTCATGATCGTGCTACCGGTCTACATCGCGCCGCTGTTCGACGAGTACGGCCGGATGCGCGACCCTGTCCTCGAGCAGCGCATCGAGCGGCTCGCCGCGAGGGCGGGGATCCCCGACAGTCGGATCTACGAGGTGCGGAAGAGCGACGAGACCAGACAGGTGAACGCGTACGTGACGGGCTTCGGCGGCACCAAGCGCATCGTGCTCTGGGATACCCTGGTGGACCGACTTCACCCGGACGAGGTCGAGTTCGTCGTCGGACACGAGATCGGGCACTTCGTCCTCCGGCACACCCTGACCGTCATCGTCGGAGCCACGCTGCTGGTGACCCTGTCGCTGTGGATCGTGCATCGCGTCGCGGGGTGGCTCATCACCCGCTTCGAGCGGCGCTTCGGATTCGATCGCCTGGACGACGTGGCCTCCCTGCCGCTGCTCGCGCTGGTCGGCGGCGTGGTCATGCTCGCGGCCTCCCCTGCCGCGCTGGCGCTGTCGCGCTGGCAGGAGCGCGAAGCGGATCGCTTCGGGCTGGAGATCACCCGCGACAACTACGCCGCCGCCCGGGCCTTCGTCCGGCTGCAGGTGGACAACCTCGCCGTGCCGCGCACCGGACTGCTGTTCCGCCTGTGGCGCGGCAGCCACCCGGACCTCGCGGACCGGATCGAGTTCGCCAACCGCTACAGCCCGTGGCTCCGGGGCCAGCCGCTGCGCTACGGCGACCGCTTCGCGCCCTGATGGGAGAGGCGCGTGGGAAGTCGCCCCGGCCGACAGCGGCCGTGCTCGTGCTGCAGGCGGGCGCGGTACTCGTGGTCCTCGCCGCGCTTCCCTATCACCGCTTCCAGCTCGATCGCTACACCTTCGTCAAGGAGCTGGTGCTGCTGGTCGGCGCGCTCGCCGCGGCGCTACTCTGCCTCGCGGCCGCGCGCAGCATGACCGTGTTCGTGGTGGATACGCTGATCGCCGGCTACCTGCTCCTGTCGGCGGTCTCCGCGCTGTTCGCCACCAATGGCTGGCTGGCGACCCGGGCACTCGGCGTCTCGCTCGCGGGAGCCGCGCTCTTCTGGTCGGCGCGTACCGTCGCGCGAGCCGGCCACACGCGGCAACTCCTCATCGCGCTGGCGGCGTCGGTCGTGCTGGGCGCGATCACCGGACTGATCCAGGCGTACGGCCTGCTCACCACCGACCTGGCGAGCCTCGCGCGGGCGCCGGGCGGAACCTTCGGCAACCGCAACTTCATGGCGCACCTGGTGGCGCTCGGGCTGCCGCTGCTGCTGATGCTCACGGTCCAGGCCTCGCGCCGCCGCACTTTCCTGCTCGGCTCGGCCGGGATCGCCCTGGCCGTCGTGGCCCTGGTGCTGTCACGCTCCCGAGCGGCCTGGCTCGGCGCCGCCGCGGGACTCGCGTTTCTCGCGGTAGAGGGCCTGTGGGCCGGGCGGCTGTGGGACGACCGACAGCTCCGACGCCGGGTGAGCCTGCTGGCCGGCAGCGCGCTGGCGGGCCTGCTGCTCGCGCTGACGCTGCCCAACCGGCTCAACTGGCGGTCGGACTCGCCCTACCTCGATTCTCTTGCCGGCGTCGCGAACTTCCGCGAGGGGAGCGGTCGAGGGCGGCTCATCCAATACGGCAATACCGCCCGCATGGCTCTGGAGCATCCGATCCTCGGTGTGGGGCCGGGCAACTGGCCGGTGCACTACCCGAGCTACAGGTCGCCCGGCGATCCCTCGTTCGATACCGACGACGTGATCCCCACCAACCCGTGGCCCAGCAGCGATTGGATGGCGATCCTGGCGGAGCGCGGACTGCCGGCGTTCGTGCTGCTGATCCTCGTGGGGACCACGATCGCCCTGGGCGCATGGGCCCGGGTCCGCAATGATCCCCGGCGACCGCCCTCGCTCGCCGATCTCACGATCGTCGCCACCCTTCTCGCGCTGCTGGTGGTCGGAGCCTTCGACGCGGTGCTGCTGCTCCCGGCCCCCGCCTTCTTCATCTGGACCGTCATCGGGGCCCTGGCCTCGACGGCCCGGCCGATCCGGGAGCTGTCTCCGCCGCCGATCACGCATCGGCGTGTCGTTCTCACGGTGGCCGTAATCGGAGGCATCCTGACGTTGCAGTCGCTGTCGCAGGTGGTCGCGATGGGGATCGCTGCAGGGGGTGAGCGCGACCGGATGGAGCTCGCCGCCCGCCTGGATCCCGCGAGCTATCGCATCCACATCGCCCTGGCGCAGGCCTGGCGCCGGGCCGGGCGATGCGACCGGGCTCGCGATCACGCCGAGCAGGCACGTGAGCTCTTCCCTAACTACCCGGCGCCCGCCGTGGTGCTCCGCGCCTGTCGGAGGAAGCGCTGAGGCTCAACGTGACGTTGAAGCCCCGTGGTGAACCTAGACAAGTCTTCAGGGGACGTCGATGTCCGCCCCTGTGTTCCTCGTCACGGCCTGTCCCATCCACCACCGCGCATATAGCCCCGCATAGAGCCTGCGACACGATACGAGACCCGGAGGGAGCATGAGGTACTCGGAAGCGGCGATCCTGCTCGGCTTCGCGCTGGCGGCCTTGGCATGCGGCGGAAAGAACGTCGAGATCGAGCCTGATCAGGAGCTGGTCAGCAGCCGGTGGAATGCGATCCTCTCAACGCCGGGAAACCTGGCGGGCGCGGTGCAGGTGAAGGGAAGCGGATGGATGGCCGGGGAGAAGGGCGACACGACCAAGACGCGTGCCTTCGTATCGATCCAGAACGCGGTGCCGGGTGGCGAGCACCCCTGGCACGTGCACCAAGGCCAGTGCGGCGACGACCGCGGTATCCTGGGTCCCGCCGATGCGTACGGGCCGCTCCGGGTCGGCTCGAACGGGCAAGCACAGGAGAGCGCGCTCCTGCAACTCCCCGTCCCGGTGGCGGGGCAGTACTTCATCAACGTCCACGCGTCGCGCAACAACATGAAGACCATCATCGCCTGCGGGAACCTCGCACCGCCGAGCCGGTAGGCTCTCGGCGTCACCTGTCGCCGCGTTCCACCGGCGTGTCATTGCGGGCGCCCCACTCTGCCCAGGCGCCATCATAGAGCGACGCCTGCTGGTGGCCGAGCAGGTGGAGCGCGTGGATCAGCGCGCACGCGCTCACCCCGGAGCCGCACGTCGCGACCACGGGCCTGGTCGGATCCACGCCCGCTGCCGCGATCCGCTCCCGGAGCGCGTCCGGCGGCAGGAGCGTGCCGTCGGGTTGAACCAGCTGGTTGTACGGGAGATTACGGCTGCCGGGGATATGCCCGCCCCGGAGGCCGGGTCTGGGCTCCGGCTCCGCGCCGGCGAACCGGCCCGCCGAACGCATGTCCACGATCTGCGCCTGCCCGTTCGCGAGGACTCCTCGCATCGACCCCAGATCATGGACTGACTCCGCCGGGACCGCACGCGCGGTAAAGCGGGCCGCCGGCAAACGGACCACACCCTGCTCCAATGGTCGTCCCTCGGCACGCCACTTGGGCAGCCCTCCGTCGAGCACCGCGGCATGTGCGTGACCGAAGGCGCGAAACATCCACCAGACCCTGGCGGCACTGAGGTTCGCCCCGGAGCCGTCGTAGACGACTACGTCGTCCTCATCTCCGATGCCGAGCGCCCCCACCTGCTCGGCGAACTGCCGCGCGGGCGGCAACATGTGTGGCAGGGAGCTGGTGCGATCACTGATGGCGTCGAGGTCGAAGAAGACGGCACCAGGCAGGTGGCCCGCCAGGTACTCGG
>JBKPGZ010000308.1:0-26372 GCA_046729675.1 Gemmatimonadota bacterium
AACGTCCCACCCGCGGGGGTCCTCGGCGGGGGGTGTGTCTAACTCTCCGCCCCCGCCTCCCCCCCCGACCACCGGACCGCCTACCGCCCCTCCACCTTCTCCCTCCTCAGCGCCCGCATCGCCGCGTGGGCCAGCTCGCCGGCGGTCGTGCCGTCCGCCGGATGCGTGGCCCAGCCGACGCTCACGTGCAGCGGGATGATCACGCCCTCCGCCGTGGAGGCGGCGTGGTCGCCGAGCACCTGGCGTAGCTTGGCGGCGACCACCGCGGCGCCGCTGGGGCCGGCGCCGCGCAGGATCATCGCGAATTCCTCCGCGCCGTAGCGGCCGATCACGTCGCTGGCTCGGACGCTGCCGCGGAAGACGTTGGCCACGTGGAGCAGGACCTGGTCGCCCACGATCTGGCCGAAGCGCTCGTGCACCTCGCTGAAGCGGTCGAGATCGAACAGCACGAAGGCGAGCGGGCCGCCGTGGCGCCGTCCGTAGTCCACCGCGTATTCCAGCTCTCCCATCAGGGCGCCGTGATTCAGGAGACCGGTGAGCTCGTCCCGGAGGAGCATCTCCCGCAGGCGGCGACCCCGCTCCGCGCGGGTGATCACCGACTGCAGGAGCAGCTCCGGCGGCGCGCTCTCGGAGACGAAGTCGTCGGCGCCGGCGCGAAGCGCATCGATCTGGGTCGCGGGATCAGGTGCGCCGATCACCAGCGTCGGCAGCAGGTGGAACCTCGGGTCCTCCCGGACATCGCGCAGCACGGCGAAGCCGTCGCCGTCGGACAGACGCCGCGCGACCGCCAGAAGGTCCGGAACTTCGCGGTCCAGCAGCTCCCGCGAGGCCCGGGCCGACGGACTGCGCACGACGCGGATATGCGCCTGCTCCAGGACGGTGACGATGCGGTTGGAGCGTTCCACGTCGCCGTCGAGCAGGAGCACCGTCGAGGGCGGCGGCCCACACTTAGCCAGGGTGCGCGCATACCCGGGGAGATCGACCACCATCCGCTCGGCGGGGAAGACGGCGTCCACGCCCGCGGCCACGGCCCGCAGCCGGTCCACAGCCCTGAGCGTCTCGATCAGGATCACGGCACGCGGCCGGGTGGAGCGGCGGCTGGTCCACGAGGACGCGACGGCCGACGGGTCGCCCTCGCTTGGCGCGGTGCCGATCACGAGCAGATCCACCCGCCGGTCGCCCGTCACCGCGAGGGGATCCTCGTTGCGGCCGCGCAGGCTCACGGCGAAGCCCGCGCCGACCAGCGCCTCCGTCACCCGCTCGCGCTCCTTGCCCGCGGGGAGGACCAGCACCGCTCGCAGGCCGGTGTCGGTCACCTCGGGTCCCGCCGCCACCTGTGCGCGCGCGATGGTGAGCACCGCCTCGAGCCGCTGCACCGCCTCCTCCAGCTGGTCCGCTCCTGTCGGTGGCGGCGCCGTCGCCACCAGGTGCTCGGCCGCGCGGGCGATGTCGCTGATCTCGGGAAACCCATACGAGCCGCCGGAGCCCGCGAGCCGGTGGAAGCCGGTCTTGAGCTCGGCAACCACATCCTCTCGCCGACGGAAGGCCTCGATACTCCTGCGAAGGTCAGCGAACGCGGCTGGGAGCTCCGTCAGGTACTCGCGCTGAAGCTCGCGATAGGCCTCGTCGTGCAGGTCGGAGCTCATGTCATCCCGAACCGCTCGAGGACCAGCCGTGCGCCGGCCACGAACGTGGGAGCGGTGCTCCAGTGGCCCCGCACTTCGGCTCCGTTCCGCGAGGCGAGAATCGCGCTGCGGTCATCTACCACGAGAATGACGGGCATCCCGGGCCAAGGATGGACGTCGGACGCGACCTGGTCCACCGTCGCGAAACCCAGCTCCACCGGTCCGGTTGCCCACAGCCGCAGGGGAACACCGGCGGCATAGGGACGACGAAGGGCCGGGGCGAGAAGCGGGTAGGCGTCCGGCGGCGCGAGCAGTCCGACGGACTTGCTCGCCCGGGCCACGTCGTGGGTGATGAGCTGGAGCAGGGCCCGGCCGGACAGCAGCTCGACCAGGGTCTCGGTCTCCGGAACCGTGACGGCCTCCAGCTCGCGGCCGAGCCGCTCCAGGGCCTGACCGTGGTCGTTGGAGATCCGGGCGATCAGGGCGGCCGGGGATTCGGGCCGATAGCGCTTCGGACGACCGCCATCCACCCGCGCCGCCCCCTTGGCGACCAGTCCCTCGAGCGCGCTGTAGGCATTCGCCCGCGCGAGTCCGGCCGCACGAGCGATGGCGTAGCCGGTCCCGGGGCCGCCGGTGAGGAGGACTTGGTAGACGAGGCCTTCAGTGGGGGTGAAACCGAATCGGGTGAGGTCGGGCATCGGCGTAGTATGCGGGACTACGACGTGCGTGTAAAGCGGTGCCGGATCAGGTCAGGGCCCTGCTCAGTCCCCAAGACCGAACACCGTCAGCCCCTGCCGCGACACCACCGCGACCCGCTGGTGGCCGTCCAGCTGGAACGTGATGGGTGGCCCCAAGGCCCCCTTTCCGACCTTCTCCTGCCACAGCACCTCACCCGTTTCCGCGGCCACCGCGGTGAGCAGTCCCTGTGACTGGCCATAGAAGACGAGATCGCCAGCGGTGGCTACCGAGCCGCCGAACATCATCTGACCCGGTACCTTGTTCTGCCACCGGAGCTTTCCGGTGGCGACGTCCACGGCGGAGAAGGTGCCGTAATTGAGGCTGTCGGGGAGCAGCTCGAACCGCGCGAAGGTGAGAAGCATGCCTTTCTCGGCATCACGCGTGGTGGAATCGAGCACGAAGTTCATCGGGATGTGGCTCGCCTGCACGTACATCAACCCGTGACGCGGTGAGTAGGACGGCGGCGGCCAGTTGGCCCCGCCGCGCGTGCCTGGCGAGGTCCTGGTACCCTCGGGGGTGGGCGTAGGGAAGATGTTCTCCAACGGCACTAGCGGCTCGCTGCGCCGAAGCTGGCGGCCGGTTCGCCGGTCGAGGAGATAGACCCATCCGGTCTTCCCCGCGTGGCCGACCATGGGGGTCGTGCTGTCCCCCGCCTGCAGGTCGAACAGCACCGGCGGGCTCGCGGCATCGAAGTCCCAGAGATCGTGCGGCACCATCTGGTAGTACCACTTCCGGGTGCCGGTGGCGATGTCGATCGCGACGATCGAGGTGGTGTAGAGGTTGTCGCCCGGTGGAATGGCCCCATCCACCCACGCAGGATTGCCGATGGCGACGTAGAGCAGACCGAGATCCGGGTCGTAGGCGGGGGTGGAATACACCGGTCCGCCTCCCTTCCGCCAGGCATCGACGAACCGGGCGCTGTCACGCTTCTCACGAGGGATGTCGCGGGGGAGGCGCTCGCCATCCGGAGTCGTCGGGCTCCACCGCCCGTACCAACCTCCTTGCTCCGGCGACGGGATGGTCCAGAAACGCCAGACTCGCTTGCCGCTGTCAGCGTCGTAGGCGTCGACGAAGCCGCGGATCCCGAACTCGCCCCCGCTGGCGCCGACGAGGATCTTCCCGTCCACCGCGAGCGGCGCCATGGTAAAGGAGTACCCCTCGGTTGGCGCAGCCGCGGGTACGTCCCACGCTACATTCCCGCTGGCTCGGTCGAGCGCGATCACCCGCGCGTCCAGGCTGGCCAGATAGACCCTGTCCCCGTACACGGCGACGCCACGATTCACGGCCCCGCAGCAGAGAGCGGTCGGTGCCAGGTCGGGCTTGTACCGCCAGCGCTCCTTCCCGGTCCGCGCATCCAGTGCCATGACCAGATTCAGCAAGTCCGTATAGATCAGCAGATCGTTCGTCACGATCGGGGTGCTCTCGTTCCGGTCCGACCGTCTGAAGAGAGACCTCGGTCGATGCTCCCAGAGCTTCCGCAATCGCTTCACTGTCCCACGGTTGATCTCGGTCAGCGGAACGTATCGCTGATTGTCCCAGGAGTACCCGTAGGTGGGCCAGCCGACTTTGGCTGCGGACGATGCCCGCAGCATCTCGTCTGTTACCGGTAGGGATGGGTACCGCGATCGGCTCTCCGGCTTCTCACAGGCGAGGGCGGCGGCGAACAGGGGGAGTGAGAGGAGGCTCCTGATCCGGGAGGGCATACTGGACGAGTCTACCGCCACTATGGACGGCCGTGCAACGGCTCAGGTGTAGTCCAATGGCCAACCCAACAGCTTCGCGATCAACGCCAGGCGGAACGTGATATCCACCTCCCGGCCCTCGGTCGTCTTCGCATCCAGGTGAAGCGGGTAGTAGTGGTAAGTGATCTTGTTGATGGCCTTCGGCTGGGAGCGCAGGTTCTTGGGGCTCCACACACCGGCCTCGTCGCAGTCCTTGAGCAGCCGGGCGAGCACGCGGGTCGCGACCGGCGCCCACTCCAGGGCCCCCATCCGCGCCAGCAGCTCGATGTAGTGGAGGGCCAGGGGGATGTCCTTGGGATAGCCCTTCGAGTCCGCCTCGATCGGATCGCCCAGCAGGAGGTGCTGCGGCTTGATCGAGCGCTTCCCGACCTGGATCACGAAGGCCTTTTTCGGTGCCGGCTGAGCCAGGTAGTGACCCAGCCGTTCCGTGAACCCCGCCCGCTCCCGGCGGAGATTGGGCATCGCCGCGATCATCGCGACCGAATACCAGCTCGGCGGGTGCGCCTCCGGGTGCAGCGCGATCACCTTCCCGGACTTCACGAACGGCTTCTCGGCGACCGGGCTTCGGAGAAACTGGGAGATCGAGCTGGCGATCTTGTGCCCGGCCCCCCGGAGCCGAGGATCCTCGGCGAACCCGGCCTCGGCGAGGGCGGCGGAGGCCGCCTCGCGAATGTTCTCCCGGGCCCAGATGCTGGCCTCGGGGTCACTTTTCACCAGTTTCTGGAGCTCGAAGAGGAGGCTGGGGTCCTCGTCCCGCGAGAGGAGCCGGAACAGTACCCGGTCAGCCAGCTTGAAGGGGCGGCTCGTCCGCGGCCATTCCAACTGCAAGAGCCGCCGGTAGTTGGGGATGGTGCCGACGTCCTTGATCCCCTGGGCGGGCGAGGGTGCCAGGCCCAGGAGATTGCCACCCCACGTACCGACGTCCTTCTGCTTCTTGACTACCGCCAGCGCGGTCTTCGATTCGCCCACCGCCTGATGGGCGGCCTCCTGCGCCTCCGGCGTCGCGTACCCAGCCGGGGCCAACTCGGTCAGGGTGCGGTACCGGATGGACGCCCCGGCGTTCTCGAGCAGCCAGGTGAGCGGAATCCGGTGCTGGTGCGGCAGTTCCAGGAGCGCTCCTGGGGTAGGGGGCGGGAAACGGCCGCAAAGATAGAGGGGACGGGGAGGCGGCGGTAGGGCGCGCCTTCCCCGAAGCCCTAGGATCCGGCCGCTTTACGCCTCGCCAACCCGGCTTCCCGGAACTCGGAGCTGGCCACCCATTCCGGCTGATGGAGAGCGTCCGCTACCGCCACCGCTGTCCGGACGGTGACGCGAAGCTGCTGAATGGCGCCGTCATACGTGAACCAGGGCAGGATTTCATCATTGGCCTGGTGGTACCGCTCGGCGACATACTTGTCCTTCTGTTCCTTGCCGTAGCCGGCCGGCTTGCCGACGTAGTCGTTGCCGTTCTCCACCGAGGTTCCGGGCACGCCTACCCGCGCGAGGGGAAAGTGATCCGAGCGGAAGTAGGCCCCACGAATCAGCGCCTCTTCGTTGCTGGTCACCTTCAGGCCTTCCGCCGTCGCCGCCGCCGTGAACGCCTTACCCAGGGTGGACTGGTCGAGCCCCAGGGCGGACACATCGGTGGTGCGCCCGTAGAGGTTCATCACGTCGAGGTTGAGGATGGCGGCGAGGTCACCCAGCGGGACCGGTGGCTTGGCGGCCAGCGCCTGCGAGCCGATGAGCCCGGACTCCTCCGCGGCAAAGGCCACGAAGATCAGCGACCGTGAGGGCCGTACCCCGGTGCGCACGAACGCCTCCGCGGCGGTGAGCACGGCCGCGGTACCCGAAGCGTTGTCCTCCGCCCCGTTGTATATCGAGTCGCCGTTCTGCGGCGCGCTGATCCCAAACCCGTCGTAGTGTCCCCCGATCAGCACGGCCTCCTTCGCCAGCGGTCCCTTGCCCGGCAGGCGGCCGAGGACGTTCGCGGTCTCGGTACGGCGGATCGTGCTGCGCACCGAGGCTTCCAGGGTGATGCCGAGCGGCACCGGCTTGAAGCCCTTGCGCGCGGCGGCCGCAGTCAACGCCGCGAGGTCCTTTCCGCCGGCTTTGAACAGCCCGGCGGCGGTCTGCTCCTGGAGCCAGCCAGCGACGACCAGGGAGTCCGGCCGGTTCTCCAGGCGCAGCTGGGGTCCGCTCCAACCGGAGAGCACGGTGGTCCACGGATAGGTCGCGCTCTCGGTGGTGTGGATCATCAACAGGCCGGCCGCGCCCTGGCGGCGGGCCTCCTCGATCTTGTAGGTCCAGCGGCCGTAGTAGGTCAGGATCTTGCCGCGGAAGAGCGACGAGTCCTGGAGCCCGGGATCGTTCACCAGCGCGACCACGATCTTGCCCTTGGCGTCGAGCCCCGCGTAGTCGTTCCACCCCGCTTCGGGAGCCACGATTCCGTAGCCCACGAACACTGCCTCGCCGCGCACCCGAACGCTGGTGTCGTTGCGCATGGACCAGAGGACGTAGTCATCCTTCCACTTGAGCGGCATGGCCGCCGGCGCCGTCACGGCCAGCGTCGGGGTGGGCGTCAGCGAGATGATGGGGACCCGCTGATAATAGGTGCCGCTGTCACCGGCGGGCTCGAGCCCTAGGCGCCGGAACTGCGACCCGATGTACTTCTGCGCCAGCTCGCCACCACGGGTGCCGGGTGCGCGGCCCTCGAGCGCGTCGTCGGCGAGGAACTCCAGATGCCCCCGGAGCACGTCGGCGCTGAGCGCGCCGGCAACGCGCGTCGCCGCGGACTGTTGTGCGGGCAGTGCGTTCGCACCGAGGGCGAGGAGCAGAAGGAGCAGGCACGATCTCATAGATAGCCTTACAGTCGAAGTCTCTTGAACAGGGATTCGGGCACGGCCCGGATCAGCGTCATGACCGGACGCCAGAACCATGGAATGTACGCCACGTCTCCACGCGACTCGATCGCTCGGTAGATGGCGCGGGCGGCTCGCTGCGGTGAGCTGGCCAGTGGGTTCCGGGGCAGGTGCGCCGTCATCGGCGTGTCCACGAATCCCGGTTTCAGCGTCACGACGCGGACCCCGGTGGCACGGAGGCGCTGGCGCAGCCCCTGGAGAAAGACGCTCACCCCGGCCTTGGCGGCACCATAGACGTAGTTGCTCTGCCTGCCTCGATCGCCGGCCACGGAGGTGATGACGGCGATCGTGCCGAACCCCTGGGCCTCGAACTCGCTGGCGAGCAGGGTGAGAAGCTCGACGGTGGCGACCAGGTTCAGCTCCAGGGCGCGGGCCGCCTCGCCGGGGTCCACTTGGCACCGCTGCTGGTCCGGAAGGTCGCCATGAGCCAGAAGTGCCACATCGAGTGGGCTCGCGAATGCGCGCTTGACCACGGCGGCGTGCCGCCTGCGGTCGAGCAGGTCGAGCACCTCGGTCTCGACCGAGCCGGCGCCCCGGACCCGGAGATCGTCTCCGACGGCCGCCAGGCGCGCCGGGTTTCGCCCGGTTAGCACGAGGCTCGCGCCCCGTGCGGCGTAGCGCCTCCCCACTTCCCCGGCGATCGCGGAGGTGGCGCCCACGATCAGCAGCCGGCGGGGGCGGCTCTCAGCTCCCATTGACCCTGCGCCAGAACGAGGACGAGAACCGCGGATCCATGTGGCGGGAGAAGCGCTCCCACGCGGGGAAAAAGGCCCGGAAGCTCTCGCCGCTCATGCGCGCATCCTTGGCAGGGTAGACCGCGCCACCCGCCTGCCGAACCACGGCGTCGAGTTCTTCCAGCAGCTCCAGCGTGGAATCGCCGCGAAACGCGAGATCCACCGCGAGCGTGAGCCCCGGCCTGGGAAACGAAAGGAGACCTGGCGACCGTTGGGTCCCGAACCGCTTGAGCACGCCGAGCCCCGGGACTTCGCGGGAGGCCCCGACCCGCTCCAGGATTTCGCGGATCGCCTCGCCCCCGGCCGTCTCGGGCACAACGCACTGATACTGGACGAACCCGTGGCGACCATAGAGTCGGTTCCAGTCGCCGATGGCGTCGAGCGGGAAGAAAAAGGGCCCGAAGGGAACGGCTCGGCGGCTGCGTCCCCGCGGTGCGCGTCGGTAGTTCAGGGCATTGAACGCCGAGATGGTGAGGCGGTTCAGCAGTGCGCTCGGGGCGTCGCAGGGAATTCGCAGGCGAGGCTCGACCGCCAGCGGATGCCAGGTCGCCGGCAGAGCGTGATGGGCGCCCCGCAGGTACACCCCCCGGCCCAACCGCCGTCCCCGGCTCAGGCAGTCCACCCACGCGACGGTGTACTCGTGTTGCGCGTCCTCGGCGGCGATGGCGAGGAATTCGTCCAGCCCCTCGAACCGGATCCGTTCTTCGTCGATGCCAGGACCCGCGACCGGCCGGAGCCGGATCTCGGCCCAGAGAATGAGCCCCGTCAGCCCCAGCCCGCCGATCGTGGCGGCAAACAGCTCCGGATTCGACTCCGCCGAGCACACCAGCCGCTCTCCCGAGGAGCGCGCCAGCTCGAACCGGCTCACGTGGGCCCCGAAGGTCCCCAGCCGGTGGTGGTTCTTCCCGTGAATGTCGTTCGCGATCGCGCCGCCGACCGTCACCCAGCGGGTGCCGGGCACCACGGGGAGGCACCAGCCGCGGGGCACGACGAGGTCGAGGATTTCCGCCAGGGTGACGCCGGCCTCGCAGCGCAGGAGCCCGTCGTGCCCCAGCTCGATGAACCGGTCCAGCCCAGTCGCGTCGATGAGCGCCCCATCCGCGTTGAGGCCGCTGTCGCCATAGCTGCGGCCGCACCCCGAAGGCAGGAGCGGCTCGGAAACCTCGCCGAACGCCGGCGGCTGGTCCCGCCAGCGGGCCCGGAGCACACGGCTGTGCCGCGTGGCCGGGTACCGCCCCCAGGAGCTGCCGGGTCGAATGGCGAAGGGCGTCACCTCAGAGCGCCGCGTAGAGCACGAGGAGCACCAGCGCGCCGACGACGTAGCTGGAGGGATCGCGGGCCGCGGCGACGATCGGGTCCTCGTTGATCCGTCCCCGATGCGCGAGCAGCCACATCCGGCTGGTCCAGTAGAGCAGGAGCGGACACACGAGAAAGAGAACGGCCGGCTTCCGGTAGAGCTTCACCACCTCGTCGCTGTTGAGATAGAGCGCAAGCACCAACACCGCGAGATACGCGCTGGCGGCGCCCATGGTGCGCAGCCACTCCATGTCCTGGGGAACGTACCCGCGTCGTCGCACGGCCGGCGCGGGATGGGCTCCCAGGGTCGACAGCTCGCCGTGTCGCTTGAGGAACGCGAGGCTCAGGAACAGGAAGGTGGAGAACGCCAGGAGCCAGGTCGAGAAGCGGACGCCGCTCGCCGTGATACCCGCCAGCACCCGAAGGGTGTAGAGGCCCGCCAGCAGGAGCACGTCCAGCACCACGATGCGCTTGAGGTACGCGGAGTACGCGGTGGTGAGTCCGATATACAGTAACAGAAGCGCCAGGAAGCCGGGCGCGACCAGCGCCGCGCCGACCACCAGCGAGACCCCGACCAGCGCCAGCGCGAGGATGTAGCCCGCGCGAGGAGAGAGCGCTCCGGAGGCGAAGGGACGGTTGCGCTTGATCGGGTGACCGCGATCCGCTTCCAGGTCGAGGATGTCGTTCAGCACGTACGCCCCGGACGCGGCCAGGCAGAAGGCCACGAACGCCATCGCCCCTCGCGCCACGACCTCCGGCTCCTTGAGCCGATGGTCCAGCAGGATCGGCACGAAGACGAGCAGGTTCTTCACCCACTGGTGCGGGCGCAGAGCCCGGGCGAGGGCAGCCGATGGCGGAGTGCCCGCGGCGGCCTCAGTCACGCGGCATCGCCTCGAGGCGGAACCGCGCCGCCGAGTCCGGCAGGGTGGTGGACCGCCCGAGCTCGGCGAGGAGCGCGGCGCCGGTCTCGACTCCCGAGCCGAGGGCGGTTCCCGTGGACACGATGGAAGGGAAGGTCCGGTAGTTCCCCGCGAACCACACGTTGCTCCAGGTGCTGCTGCGGATCGGTGGGTTCCGATACTGCCGATAGAACACCGGCGAGTACATGGGCACCCGGGTGACCCGGGTCCAGAGCGGATCCAGGTCGCCGCCGAACACCGCCGAGAAGTCCGCCCGGTACCGGGCCATCAGCCCCTCGTCGCTCTCATGAAACAGAGGCCGGTCGCGGCCGCGCAGGTGGGTCACGAAATTGACGCAGGCATCGCCTGGTCGTCCGATCGTGGGGTTGAGCTCGCTCAGCAGAAAGATCGCGCCGGCCGTTCGCTCGGGGGAGACCAGGTTGGTCCAGTACGCTCTCGGCGGCACCGGGCGGCGAGTGGCGCACACCACCGAGATCAGGGCGGAATACCGGATCTCGGAGAGTACCGGGGTGTCGTCGCCGGGCACCAGCACGCGATACACCTCGGTCGGGACGGTGCTGACGAACACGTCGGCCGCGAGGTGGCTGCCGTCGGTCAGCTCGGCCGCTTCGACCCGGCCCGCCCCCGTCTGCAGCCGGGCGACGCGGGTCTGGAGCAGCACCCGAACCCCCGCATCCGTCAGCAGGCGCGTCAGCCCGTCGCAGAGCACCTTGGTCCAGTTCGCGCCCGGAATGTAGCCCAGCGGGGCCGAGCCTTCCCGGAAGTGGAGTCTCGCTCCCAGCCACGCCCCGCTCACCTCGCTGCAGGGCAGCTCGAACTTGAGCCGGGTCAGGTCCTCGAAGAGCGCCTGTCGCACTCCAGGCCCTCCCAGCGCGTCCACCAGCTCGGCGGCGCTGCGGTTCTGCCAGGCTGACCACTCCTCGCGTGCGAACGCCGTGAGCATGAGCCGGATAAAGCGGAGCTTATCGGACACGCGCATGGGGAACCGGAGGAAGCCACCGGGGGTACCCAGCTCGTACAGCTCTCCGCCTCGCTCGAAGCGCATTCTGATCCGGCGCCAGCGCACCGCCGGCAGCGCGCCGATACGGTCGAGGAAGTAGAGCAAGGTGCGGTCGCGGTGCAGGATGTGGTGGTAGCCCAGGGGATAGAAGTGACCATCCTGCTCCAGGCTCCCGGCCAGCCCTCCCAGCACCGCGCCGCGCTCGACCACGGTGACCTCGAGACCGGCCCCGGCCAGCGTCAGGGCCGTGGCGATGCCCGAAAGTCCGCCGCCCAGGACGACCGCCGAGGGCGACGAAGGGCGGGAGGATGTAGAATTGGCTGCCGATCCGGTCACCCGTAGTCCTCAACGCTGGAGCCTGGTCGTGAGCCGCTCGTCGTGGTCGCTCGTTCTGCTGCTGTGCGCGGCCATGATCCTTCGCGGCGTGCTGGCGCTTCGGCCGGGCGTCTGGGGAGACGAGATCTTCTCCCTGGCCATGGCGACCGGACACAGCCTCGAGCATCCTGCCGCGGAGGCCCGCCCGGCCCTGGGCGACTTCGTGGAGCCGCCGGCAATCACGCCTTCAGCGTCGTTCCGCCGCTATGCCGAGCACGAGGACCCCGCCGCCGGCTCCGGCCGCGTGGTCCGCGCGGTCCTGTTGTCGGACACCAATCCGCCGCTCTACTACCTGCTGCTCAGCGCGTGGACCAGGCTCGCGGGCACCGGCGATCCGGCGCTGCGGTTCTTCTCACTGCTCTGGGCCCTGCTCACGCTGCCGCTGCTCTGGCAGGTCGGCCGCGACCTGGGAGATCGCGCGGTCGGCTGGACCGCCGTGATGCTCTACGCCTGGTCGCCGGTCAGCATGTTCTACTCCATCGAGGGCCGCATGTACTCGATGGTGTGGTGTCTCGCGACCGCGCTGGCCTGGCTGACGCTGCGTCTGGTACGCGGCGGCCCGACCCCGGCCAGGGCTGCGGCCTGGACCGTCGTCGCGGTGGCCGGATTGTACACCCACTACTTCTTCGCGTTCGTCGGTGTCGCCTGTGGCCTGTGGATGCTTCTCTGGCCCGGGCGCCTCTCCCGACTCGCGACGCTCGGCCTGGGATCGGTTACCGCGATCGCCGTCGCCCCCTGGTACGGTCAGGTGCCTGCGGCGCTGGGCCGCTGGCGGATCACCGGCACCTGGCTCAACGATCCGCTCCACTGGCCCGAGCAAGCCACCCGTCCGTTCGAGCTCGCGTGGAGCCTGCTGGCCGGCGGCAGTCAATGGGGCGGCTCGCCGACCGTGGATGCGGGGCTCGCCGCTCTCTACGTTCTGCTCGCCCTCTGGCTGCTCCGCGGCGGCCGGTTGAGGAGCCTGTTCCTGCCCGACCGTCGGCTGGTATGGCTCTGGGTGGCGGTGGCGGTGCTCGGGCCCTGGGTGCTCGACCTCGTCAGCCACACCGGCGCGTCCCGGGTCCCCCGCTACGTGCTCGGTGCGCTCCCCGCCGCGATGCTCCTCGTCGCCTTCGCCGTTCAGCCGTTACCCGGCCGAGTCCGCGCCGCGTTCGTCGGCCTGGTGCTGCTCGGCTGGACCGCCGGGCTTGCTCCGATCATCAGAAGCCCGAGTCGTCCAGGCGCCGTCTACCGCGCGCTCGCCTCGGAGCTGGAGCACCGGGTCCGGCCCGATGGCGTAGTGCTGGTGCACTCGGTGCCCTCCGGCGTGATCGGGCTCAGCCGCGCCCTCTCGCAACAGATGCCGCTCCTCCTCTGGATCGAGCCGCTCGGCCTTCGGCGGACCGACGAGCTTCCGGCTCTGCTCCAGGGTCGCCGCCAGGTGGCGCTCGTCCAGGTGCACAACATCGGTCTGGCCTCTCCCGCCGAGCGCTGGCTCCGGGAGCACGGCCGGCTGACCGACCGCCGGATCTACGACGGCGTCACCGACGCGCTCACCCCGGAGCTCGACTCCCTGTCGCCGGGCCTGCGGGCCGCCCTGCTCGCACACCAACTGGTCGAGATCTCCTACTTCGAGCCGATCGACGGAGCCGGCTTCACTTCGGCTCGGCGGTAGATCCTCGGGCCGCTATCGCTCGTGGCGTAGACCAGCGGCCACTCGGCTGCCGCGGCGCGCGGCACCGGACCCGCATACCGTCGGGACACATCCAGGAAGCTGAGCTGGTCCACCACCAGATATGTGACCGGCACCCCCGCGAGGAGCTCCGCCGCCTTCCTCGAATCGATCTCATAGGGCGGCATGACCGCACGCATCCCGGTGCGGAGATAGGCCCAGTGCGGCGTCGAGGTTGCGATGATCGCCTGATGCGGTGCCTCGCGTCCGAGCCAGTCGAGACCGTCGTCGTGCAGCCGCCAGGGCAGGTCGTAGTAGAAGAGCCGGTAGTGGTGCGCCTTGCCGCTGGCATCGGTCATGACCGCCGGCTGGTGGTGCTTGGTGAACAGCTTGAAGACCGTGTAGACCTCGTGGACCAGCACGAAGGCGATCAACGCGTGACCGGCGAGCGCAGCGAACCGCCAGGGTCGGTGCTGGACGGTCCGGGCACGGTCGGCGACTGCGGCGGGGCCCCAGACGAATGCCAGCGCTAGGATCGGAGCCAGGGGCACCAGGTAGCGGCTGAACTGTCCCGGCCAGGGGGTGAGCACGATGAGCAGGATCGAGCCGGCGACATAGATTGTCAGGGGCCAGTGCCCGGCCAGCGCGAGCAGCACCAGTCCACCGATGACCATCGCGCTCAGCACGCCCACTGTCGCGGAGATCATCCAGTCGGGTGGCGTCAAGGCGGGAAACCGCTCGCGGATTCGCGCCGCCTCGCCGACGAACCATCCCCGCTGAAGGGTGGCCGCCTCGCCCAGCGCCGTGGGGATCGCCCGGAGATTCGTGCCCAGCCGGTCCACGAGGCTCCGTGGTCCTGCCATGCCCAGCTCGGGCCTGAACGGGTCCACATACGACATGTTCTCGACGTAGCCGACGTTGTAGAACTGGTACGCAGCCCGCTGATAGGCGTAGGCCGGGCGGGAGAACTCGGCGCCCGACTTCACGTGGTGGACGTAGACCTGCCAGCTCGCGACCGCCGCCGCGCCGATGGCGACCCGGGCCGCGGCTTCGCGCCACCGCCTTTGGATGAGGCTCTGCCCCGCCCACGCGGCGAGCAGCGCTACGCCGGCGGTGCGCAATCCGAACGCGACGACCGCCAGCGCCCCCGCCGCGAACCCCGCCGGCGCCACGAAGAAGAAGAGGGAGACGGCCGTGTAGGGCAGGTCGGCCGCGAAGTAGTTGGAGAGGAAGATCACCTGGGCGTTCAGGATGGCGAGCAGGGCGGCCGCGAAGGCGAATCCCGGCGACAGGAACCGTCGTGCGAGCGCGAAGGAGGCGAAGGCGTAACCGAGAAACAGCAGCGCCATCGCGAGCCGGAGCGCATGACCCACGGCGACCGGATCACTGGTACCGAGAAACTCCTGGAACAGGGCGGCGACGGCCGGGAGCACCGGGGGGTATTGGATCGCCTCGATGGCGCCGGGCTCGTTGAGGAGGCGGTAGCCGTGACCCTCGGCCAGCGATCGGCCGAGGATGTAGTAGACCCCTGCGTCGTATCGCAGGTCCAGCGGACCCTGCAGCCGCGGCGCCCAGAGCGCCGCGGCGAGGAGCACGATCAGCGCGGCCAGGCGCCGCTCCGTCGTGCTCCAGCTCCGGCTCGCCGCCAGCTCCGTCACCGCTGACCCTCGGGCCGCCGCATCGACATCGCCGAGATGAACAGCGAGGAGAACACGGTGCTGAGGCCGAGAATGGTCAGCGTGGCGCCGAACGAGGCCCACTCCGGATGGGGCAACGGCAGCAGGGCGGACCGGACCCACTTCACGACGATCGTCCCGAGAATGGCGAGGCCGGCCAGCGCCAGTCCCAGGCCGATCAGGAGGCCGGTCTCCAGCTTGAACCGGGTATAGAACCCGCTCAGGAAGCGGTTGTTCCGATCGAAGCGCCGGCTCCACGAGTACGTCTTGGCGTGGAGGCCGAGGCTCAGGATCTCGAAGCCGACGACGCTGAAGACGGTGGCGAAGACGGCGGTGACCCCTGCGGCCGGCCGCCCACCGAATCGCACCAGCCCGAGGAGCACCGCGAGGTGGATCAGGAGCCCAAGGCTCAGCAGCACGGTGCCGGGGACGAGGAAGAGCTGGTTCGGCGAGTAGAGCAGCATCATCCGCAGGCTCCGCCAGCCGTCCCGGAAGGTGCGAAGCTTGGACTCCCCTTTGCGCGGCGCCAGCACGATCGGGATCTCGGCCGTCTTGAGTCCGGCGAGTCCGGCGTTGATCGCCAGCTCGAGGTTGAACTCCATGCCCGGGCTCACCGGCCGGATCCGCTCGTAGGCCTCCCTGGTGAACGCCCGGAAGCCGCAGTAGACGTCGGTGTAGCGCGTGCCGAAGAGCGCATTGAGGATCCGGGTGAGCGCCGGATTGCCGAACCAGCGGTGCAGGGCCGTGATGTTGCGGTCACCGCCGCCGAGGTAGCGGCTGCCGGTGACGAAGGCGTTGTCGTCCTGCCGCAGCGCCTTGAGGAACTCCGGGATCTTGGTGAAGTCGTAGGTGTCGTCGGCATCGCCCATGACGAGATAGCGGCCGCGGGCACTGTCGAAGCCCTTGAGGTACGCGTTGCCGTATCCCCGCTCGGGCTGGTGCACCACACGCGCCCCCATTGCCTCGGCGATCGCGACCGAGCGGTCGGTGGAGCCGTTGTCGCATACCACGATCTCGCCGTCGAGGCCCGCCTGATCCAGGGTCCGCCTGATCTTCTCGATGCAGGCGCCGATCGCGGCCTCCTCGTTGAGGCATGGCATCACCACGGAGACCTCGGGCGTGGCCGTACCGGCATGCGTCATGCGCGGGTCTCCGTGGGCAGTGGAAGTGCGGTGAGCCGGGCCGCGGCCCGCTTCGCCACGGGGTACCGGGTGAGTCCGACGATGCAGCCGCGAAGCTCGGCCAGACCGAGCCGGCGGAGCGCCGAGGCCGGGGTCGCCCTGGGCCAGAGCACTCGAAGTGCGGTCTTGGTCCACCACCAGCAGGCCAGCCGGGCGAACCCCAGCCGCTCGTCAGGGTAGGCCAAGGCGCTGCGAACGATGTAGGAAGAGAAACTGACCCCGTGGTCCGCGATCTGGCTGCGCAGCGCCTCCATCGAGCGCCGATGCCGATGGCGGACCAGAGCGCGCGGCTCGTACACAAGCACGTGGCCCTCCTTCAGCACCCGGAAGAACATATCCAGGTCACCGCCACCGCGCGTCGGGGTGCCGACGTCGAGCGCCGGGTCGAAGACGCCGACGCGCGCGAACAGCGAGCGGCGAAAGGCCATGTTCGCCCCGGTGCCGTAGTCGCCTGCGGCGCCGTACCGAAGCGCCAACGGACGTCCTCTGGCAGGCGCTACCCGGCGCGGGACGAATCCACGCCCGAAGCTGCGGTAGCGCTCGAAGAGCACCTGCGCCTCGGTCTCGAGCTCGGACGGCAGCACCAGTCCGGTCACGGCGGCGACCGTCTCGTCGGTGCCGAAGGCGGCCACCAGCGCCCGGATCCAACCCGGATCCACGATGACATCGTCGTCGGTGAACGCAATGATGTCGCCGTGCGCCTCGCTGATCGCGCGGTTGCGCGCCCAGTCGAGGCCCGGCCTGGGCTCGCGGACGTAGCGTACCCGGCCGGCGCGGCGCTCGACCAGGAGGCGGGTCGCCTCGCTCGAGGGCGCGTTGTCCACCACCAGGATCTCGAAGCTGCCGTAGTCCGAGCGCTCGAGCGAGTGGAGACAGGCTGCGAGGTCCTCGGGCCGGTCCCGGGTACACACCGCGACCGTCACCATTGGCCCGGGCGCCGGTGCGATTGTCCTCGGCGGCGGGAAACGCAGCCGACCGAGGGCCGCGCGAATCTCCGCCGACGAGCAGCGTCCGTCGGCCAGCGGGAGGCGCACCCATCCCACCGGCTCTCCGTTGCGCCGTACCAGCGCCTCGACCGCGACCGCGTCGCCGAGCCCCTCGAGAGCCTCGATCGGCCGCTCGACCTCGATCTCCGCCAGGGCGACCGGCGCCAGCGGGCTATTCCCGGGCACGGTACTTCTCGAGCACCATGTCGATGGGTCCGTCCATCACGATCCGCCCCTGGTCCAGCCAGACGCCCCGGGTGCACAGCTCGCGCAGCTGCTCCAGCTCATGCGAGACCAAGACCAGGGTCCCGCCCCGTGCGTGGTACTGCCGCAGACGCTCAAGGCAGCGCTCCCGGAACGCCTGGTCGCCGACGGCGAGCACCTCGTCCAGCAGGAGGATGTCGGGCTGGAGACAGACCGCGACCGAGAAGGCCAGGCGGGCTTCCATGCCCGAGGAGTAGTACTTGAGCGGCGTGTCCGGAAGATCGGGGATCGCGGCGAACTCGACGATGTCGTCGTAACGCGCCGCCAGCTCCTTGCGAGTGAGGCCCAGCACGGCGGCGTACAGCGCGATGTTCTCGGCTCCCGTCAGTTCGGGATGGAAGCCGGCACCCAGCTCGATCACGGCCGTGATGCGTCCCTCGGTCCGCACGGTCCCCGTCGAAGGCTGGTAGATGCCCGCGATCAGGCGGAGGACGGTGCTCTTGCCGGAGCCGTTGCGGCCCAGCAGCGCCACCGATTCGCCGCGGCCGACCGTCAGATCGACGTCGTGGAGGGTGAAGGCTGCCCGACGAACGTGAATGGGGCGCCTCAGGACCCGCCGGATGAACCACTCCCGCAACGAGCTGGTGCGGTGCTCGTAGAAGTAGAACCGCTTCGCGACCCCTCGAAGCGCCACCGCCGGCACGGCGGGCTCAGACGATCTCGGGGAAGATCGCGGCGTAACGGCGGAAGAGAGCATATCCGACCAGATAGATCGTGCCGGCGGCGAGCAGCATCCCGGCGAGGAGATGGGGCGAGGGCATCCGGCCCCAGTAGAGGACGTCGTGGTAGAGTGTCAGCAGTCCCGCGATGGGGTTGAGGAAATACAGATCGCGCGCGGCCGCCGGGACCATCTCGGCCGGATAGAACACCGGGGACAGATAGAACAGCGTCGTGAGCGCGATCGGAAGGGCGTGGTAGACGTCGTAGTAGAAGACCGAGAGCGTCGCGATCGGCAGCGCCAGGCCGATCACCAGCAGCAGCTGGATCAGCAGAAGCACCGGCAACCAGAGATAGCTCTCGGGCACGGCCCCATGGTGAAAGATCGCCAGCACGGCGAGGACCAGCCCCACCTCCACCGCGAACTCGATCAGCCTCGACCCGGCGGCGCCGAACACCAGGATCTCGCTGGGGAACGCGACGCTCCGGGTGAGGCGCGAGTGCTCGGCGAAGATGTAGGTGCCGGTGTTGAGGGTCTGGAGCATGAAGTTCCAGACGAAGTAGCCGCTCAGCAGGAAGGCCCAGTAATGGGGAAGCGGGATCCGGACCACGTGGCTGAACACCACGCCCAGGACCGCGACGGTGAACAGCGGGTTCACCAGCGTCCAGACGAAGCCCAGCAGGGAGCGCTGGTACTTCACTTTGAGGTTTCGCACCACGAGGCTGTGCAGCAGCTCGCGGTAGCGCCAGACGCGGCCCATGCGGCCGAGCGTGGTGCTCATGCGGCGTACCGCTGCCGTCGCTCGCGCGCGAGCCGCCGTGCGCGCGGGTAGGCCAGCAGTCCCATCCAGCAGTTCCACCACATCCGCAGCAACACCGGCGCGGGAAGCGGATCGCGACCGAGGGCGCGCCGCACGAGGCGCACTCCGGGCTTGGCGAGCCGCCACCCGGTGTAGCCGGCGATCGCGGGCCGCCCGCGGCGGTCGGCCACGAGATGCTTGGCCAGGAACGCCACCACGGCGCGCTGATGGCCGATGATCTGGTCGCACGCCGCAGCGGCCTCCGTGCGGTGCTCGTGCCAGGCGAGAGCCCGCGGCTCGTAGACCGCCGCGTGGCCGGCGCGAAGGGCCCGCCAGAGGAAGTCGTGATCTCCGCCCCCGGGAAGTGGCATTCCCAGGTCGAGCGCCTCATCGAATCCACCCAGGGCGAGCGCGACCTCACGGCGGACGGCGTAGCTGCAGCCGCTCCCGACGCTGATCGCCCAGGCGATCAGGGGGGCAGCCCGGCCGTGCAGCGGACGATGCGCATGATCCGGGAGAACGATGCGATCGGCCCCCCGGGAAAACCCGCCGTTGGCCTCGAACAGCCGCTCGCCCGGTGTGTTCAGTCCCAGCGGCTCGACCCGGCCGGTGCACACCGCCACGCGGGGCTCCGCCGCGAAGACGCGCTGCAACGCACCGGCCCAGTCCACGTCGGCCACCGCGTCGTCGTCGAGAAACGCGAGCACCTCGTGTCGAGCCTCGGCGAGGGCGCGGTTGCGCGCGAAGTCCAGCCCGGGCACCGGTTCCGCCACGTAGCGCACCGAGGGGAAACGGGACGTCACCAGCTCGCGGACTGCGCCGCCGGTGGGAGCGTTGTCCACCACCAGGATCTCGGCCGGCGGCGCCGTCTGGCGCAGCAGGGAGTCCAGTGCCCGCTGCAGCAGCGTGGGCCGGTCGCGGGTACACACGGCGGCGCTGAGCCGCATGGTTGTCATTCCCAACGTGGCCTCGCGGGCAGGGCGGCCTCGCCGTGGCGGATCCAGCGTAGGCCCCCGGTTACCAGGCCGGCGGAGTAGGCAAGGCGGGCGGCGAGCACGGCGGGCAGCATGAGGAGCGGCTCCAGCACTCGCTCGCGGGTCCAGCAGGCGATGATGTAGGCCGTGGTCCCGAGCGCGATGGGCAGGCTGCCGACCACCAGGAGACCGGGGTAGCGGTACACCCACGCGGCCCTCGCGGCACCGGTGCGGGCCTTGCTCTCGATGGCGCTGTAGCCCCAGCGGTAGTTGCGGCGCAGGAGGTTCCCGAAGCCCGGCCGATTGTAGTGATAGACCCTGGCCGCGGGGACGAAGACGATCCTGCCCCCCGCGCGTCGCACCGCCGCCTGCCAGGCCAGCTCCTCGTGGGAATAGGCGATGGGCTGCTGCTCGGTGAATCCGCCGGCGCGTGCGAAGACTTCGCGCCGGACGCTGAGATTGCCGGGCGGATGATTGGAGACCTCGCCGCCCTGCCGCCCCGAATGCACGTGGTACCAGCCGCAGTAATAGTCGCACCGGGCGGTGAGACTCAGATCGGGCGGCAGGTCGAGCGATCCGCCGACGACTTCCGCGCCCCGCCCGTGCTCGTCCAGCAGACGGCCGAGCCAGTCCTCCGCGGGTGCGCAATCCGCATCGAGAAACACGATCGGGTCGCCGCCGGCGAGCGCCGCACCCCGATTGCGGCCTACGGCGGGGTTCCCGGTCTCCTTGCCGGGCTCGGCTTCGAGCACACGAGCACCCGCGGCTCGCGCTTCGGCGACCGTGCCATCGGTCGAGCCGTCATCCACAACCACCACCTCGATCCCCCGCCCGCGGGCGTCCTGCGCCAGAACCGCTCGCACCAGGGGGCCGATGCGGCCTGCCTCGTTGCGCGCGGGGATGACGACCGTGACCAGGCTCGAATCAGGCGGCGACACGGCGGTGTGCGTCGTCGTAGATCTCGCCCACCGTGCGAACGAAGCGGTTCCAGCCGAGGTGCTCGAGGGCGTATTCCCGGGCGGCCTCGCCCAGCTCCCGACCCCGGGAGGGGCAGCGGAGAATGGAGACGATCCCGTCGGCCAGGGCACCGGCGTTCGGCTGTACCAGCACCGCCGTCTGCTGCGTGAGCACGGCCCGATGGGTCGAGATGTCGGTGGCGACGATCGGTCGTCCGGCCGCGAGGTAGTCGAAGATCTTGAGTGGGAGATTTCCTCCGAAGGCGCGTGGCGAGACCAGCACGTCCGCCATGGCGAGGTATACCGGCATCGCACTCCGCGGCTGACGCTCCACGATCGTCAGGGTGCCGGATCCCACCAAGCCCTCCGCTTCCCGGCTGAGCGAGGTGTCGCCTGCACTGTCGGCGCCGACCAGGACGAACCGTGCGTTCGGCATCGCGGCGAGCACGGGGGGAATGGCCTCGATCAGGTCGTCCAGGCCCTGGTAGGGCTCGAAGCTGCCGCTGTACAGGATGACCGGCGTGTCCTGAGGCAGGCCCAACTGACGTCGCAGCGAGAGCGATTCGTAGGTCGGCACCTCCCCCGGCGTGCTGGGGAACCGCCACTCCCGGACCTTCGTGCCGGGCGCCAGGTGACGGACCCGGTCGCCGAGCCCCGCGCTCGCCACGACGAGATCCGCCCGGGCGAGCAGCCAGCGCTCCGCTTCCCGCATCAGCATCGGGATCGGCGGCACCCGGGCGGCTTGGTAGGCCAGGAGCTGTTCGGGCAGACTCGACTGCATGTCGTAGAGGAGCGGAATCCCATGGCGCCGAGCCAGGACGAGCGCCGGCCAGGCCGCCTCCTCGAGGGCGTGGACGCAGGTGTAGGACTGTCGCGCGAGCCGCTCACGCAGCGCCAGGACCAGCGATGCGTCCAACGCGAGCTTACGCAGAGAGAAACCGATCGGGACGGAGCGGATGCCGAGAGGGTTCCCGGTCCGGAAGGTCCTCAATCCGGGGAGATGTACCTCGCTGCCGACCGGCAGTGTCAGCAGGTCCACCTGGTATCCCAGCTCGCTCACCGCCTGGAGCACCTGTCGGAGCGCGATGGGGGTGCCGCGGTCCTGGTAGAACGGCTGGGGGGCCACCGCCAGAATGCGGCGCGCGGCAATGTCACCGGAGCGGGAGAACCGCGTCGCACCGGACCGTTCGCCGCTCGCCGGAAGGATCACGTTGGGTAGGGCCATTCCACCGTAAAGGCAAGTAGGGCAATAGGTTGCTACATCGGGGACCCGATCGATTCGGGTCGATTGACCCCCCGATCAGCAAGAACCCTGCCCACCTTCGGGGGACATTGATGCGATGAACGAACTTTCAGACAGCGGCTGAGGGACAAAGGTCCGCCACTACGCAGTCCGGGCAGCGGGGGCGCCGGGCGACGCACACCTGCCGGCCGTGGAAGATCAGGAGGTGGGAGAGCAGAGCCCAGCTCTCTCGCGGGAAGAGCGGCATCAGGTCCTGCTCGATGTGGACCGGATCGTCGTGGCGGGTGAGACCGAGGAGTCGCGAGAGCCGGGTCACATGCGTGTCCACCGTAATGCCTTCGTTGATGCCGTAGGCATTGCCCAGGACCACGTTTGCAGTCTTCCGCCCGACCCCGGGGAGCACCCTGAGCTCCTCCATGCTGCGCGGCACTTCGCCGCGATGCTCCGCCACCAGCGCCTGCGCCATCCCCACCAGGCTGCGTGCCTTATTGCGGAAGAAACCGGTGGAGCGGATCAGCTCCTCGACCTCGGCGCGGTCGGCGCGGGCGAGATCCTCCGGCCTGGGATAGCGGGCGAAGAACGCCGGCGTCACCATGTTGACCCGCGCGTCAGTGCACTGGGCCGAGAGGATCGTGGCGACCAGGAGCTGATAGGCGTCCGCATGGTCGAGCGCACACGCGGCATCGGGATACGCCTCATGGAGTCGCTGAAAGATGATCTTCGCCCGAGCCGCCTTGGCGGCCGCGGCTTCGCGTCCCTTCCACCTGCGCGTCTTCAAGACCGGCGGCGCCCGGCCCAGGCGGTGAACTCCTCGGCCGAGCGGGTGTTGAGGATGTCGGCCGGGCCGAGCCAGCCCTTCCGCGCGATGCCCACGCCGTACTCCACATGGCCGATCCCGGCCACGCTGTGCGCGTCGGCCCCGATGGAGACCATGACGCCCCCCTCGCGCACGCGCTGCAGCACTCTCCAGTCGAGGTCCAGCCGGTGGGGATCGGCATTGACCTCCAGCGCGACCCCTCGCTCGGCGGCCTTCTCGATCACCAGGTCGAGATCCAGCCCGTACGGGTCGCGCGAGAGGAGCAGACGCCCCGTCGGATGGCCGATGATGGTGAGGTAGGGGTTATCCATTGCGGTGAGCAGCCGCGAGGTCATCTCCGCGGCCGTCATGTTGAAGCGGGAATGGATCGAGGCGATCACGAAGTCGAGCCGTTCCAGCACCCGCTCCTCGAAGTCCACCCGCCCATCCGCGAGGATGTCGGCCTCCACACCCTTGAGCACCCGGATGCCCTCGAGTCTCGCGTTCACCTCGTCGATCTCCTCCGTCTGGCGGAGCAGGTCATCGGACTTGAGCCCGCCGGCGTAGGCGGCGGCCTGGCTGTGGTCGGTGATGCCGATCCACTGGTAGCCCGCCGTCTTGCACGCGAGCGCCAGCTCCTCGACCGAGTTGGAGCCGTCGGAGTACCTGGTGTGGCAGTGGAGAAATCCGCGAAGGTCCCCGCGCTCCACCAGGCGGGGGAGCTCACCCCGCTCCGCCGCGGCGATTTCGCCCCGTCCTTCGCGCAGCTCGGGCTCGATGTAGGCCAGACCCAGGGCCCGGTAGAGACTTTCCTCGTCGGGCGTGTAGACGAACTCGCTGCCCCGCCACAGCGCCGCGCCGGTGAGCGCCAGCCCCCGGGCCGACGCGTGCGCGGCGAGCTGGGCGACGTGCTGCTCGCTGCCGGTCGCCTGAACCAGCACGGCGCCCACGTTCACCGGCGTCGTCACGACGATCTGCGCGGTCGCCCCGCCGGCGAAGCGCAGGGTGAGCCGGCGCTCGTCCTGGCCCGCGAACTCATGCACTCCCGGGTGCTGGCTGAGGCGCTTGAAGAGCTCGCCCGGGGCGACGTCGGCCACCAGGACCATCACCAGGTCGCGCACGACCTCGGCCCGGCGGCGTACGTCCCCAGCGATGAAGGCGGCGGTCACGCCGGGAAGCTTCGCCAGCGCGGTCCGCAGTCCCTCGGCCTCGTCGGCGGCATGGTGCGAGAGGCGGTACGCGCTCGCCTGACGGAGAAAGGCAATGCTCCTGAGGATGTTCTCCGACGTCTTCTGGCCGAACCGCGGCAGCTTGGCGAGACGGCCGTCCGTCGCAGCCGCCTCCAGCTCGGGGAGGGAGTCGATGCCGAGGACGTCGTGAATCTGGCGGATCTTGGCGACGCCGAGCCCGGCGATGGACAGCATCTCCACCAGGCCCGGTGGGATCTGCTCGCGCAGCTCCTCCAGGATGCCGGCCCGGCCGGTGTTGATCAGCTCGGCCGCGATCTGGAGGGTGGCGGGGCCGACGCCCTTCGCCGCGGCGAGCGAGCCGTCCTCCAGGCCCTGACGGAGATCGCCGTTGAAGCCCGCGATGGCGCGCGAGGCGGTGCGGAACGCGCGGATGCGAAACGGATTCTCGCCCTTGAGCTCGAGGAAGGCTGCGATCTGCTCCAGCACGTCGGCCACGGCCTTCTTGTCCATGAAGTCCTTCAGGGTCTCCATCAAGCCCCTCCACTGCCGGCGGCGGCGGCGGGACCCCGGGTTCGCCAGCCGAGCTCGAGCAGCTCCTCCTCACCGGTGATGGAGCGGAGGCCGGCGGCCGCGGCGCCCGGCAGCGTGGGCGCGAAGAGCGCGGTGCCATCCTCACGCGTGAGCCGCGCCGCCCGCGGGCCGGTCGCCTCCACTGCACTGAAGCCCGGCCGGTCGGGACGCAGCCCGAAAATGCCCAGCACCCGCAGCAACCCCAGCGAATCGCGGGACACGAACACGCCATCCAGCGGCTCCGGTGCGTCGTCCTCGATCACCCGGGCCCAGATCATCCGTTCGGGAAACTGGGCGTAGTACGCCGCCAGGTCTCTGGGCTCGTGGCCGTCGGGCAGCACCGCGTCGAGCAGCTCCTCCGCGGTCTCGCGGCCGATCGGTATCGTCACGCCGCCCGCGGCCCAGGTGAGGTAGGCGTGATGTACCAGGGCCACCATCTGGTCCATCGCCTCTCCCAGGCCCTCGTCTGGGCGAAGATCGCGCAGGAGGGTGATCACCTCGCGGTCCATCAGGAACGCATCCCGATCGGCGGGGTCGCGCCCGGCGGAGGCCAGACTGGCGGCGATTCGGGGGAAGCTCGTCGCAACCGCGGGCTGGAACACGAGGTCGAACGGGGTCGCGCGGGGCATGGACGAAAGGTAATGCGTGGCCTCGAGCTCAGGCCCCGAGGAAGCCGCCGACCACCCGCACAAACTCGTCCCGCGCTTCCACATACGGCACGTGACCGCAGCGCGGCACCGGATGCAGCGCCGCGCCGATGAGGCCGGCGGTCACTCTGGAGGCCTCCAGCGGGATCGGATCGTTCTCGCCGTGAAGGATGAGCGATGGAATGCCGCGGAGGATGGGAAGCCGCTCGCGGAGATCGAAGTCGCCAAGGCTGGCCCAGACCTCCTGCTGGGTGCGCCCGTTGACCCGGAAGGGCGTCAGGTAGTGGGCGAGCGCGGGATCGTAGAAGTAGGGCGCCACCGAGAGCTCGAAGATGCGCCGCTGGTAGGCCTCCGGATCTCGCTCCCGCAGGCCGCTCTCGCGGAGCGCCTTGCGCGCCTCCTGGAACTCCGGGTCGAGATTCCGCTTGGCGAATCGCTCCTCGAACTTCTCCCGCGCCGCGCGCCAGGCGGGCGCGGGCGAGATCAGCGCCAGCCGCTCCACCCGCTCCACGTGGTCGAGCGCGTAGAGCAGCGCGAGCAATCCACCCCAGGAGTAGCCGGCGATCGTCATCCGGCGGAGCCCCCGCTCCGCGCGCAGGGCCTCCAGGTCGGCCACGTGCTCGGTCCAGCCGACGGGGACGTCGCGCGGCACGGGTGACCGCCCGCCGCCGCGCTGGTCGTAGTAGATCAGCTCGCGGCCGTCGACGAGCGCATCGAAACCGGGGAGGAGGTAGTCGTGGTGGGCGCCGGGCCCGCCGTGCAGCACCACGACCGGCGGCCCGCTGCCGATTCGGCGCACGAACAGGTCGACGCCCCGAACGCGGTCGACGGTCTCGGTGATGCCTCGATTGGTCACCAGCTACAGGAGTATGGCCAGCGCGTCGGCGACGCGGCGGACCTCGGCCTCTTCCGTGGCGGTGAAGGGGTCGGGCTCGTCGCTGTCCACGTCGATCTGACCGAGGATCCGGTCGCCGCGGCGGATCAGGACCACCAGCTCGGAGCGGGTCCAGGTGTTGCACGCGATGTAGTTCTGCACCGCGCGGACGTCCGGGACATTCTGGTCCTTGCCCGTCGCCACGGCGGTCCCGCACACACCCTTGCCGACCGGGATGCGGGTGTGATCGGTGTCCCGGCCGGCGAAGGCCTCGAGCACGAGTTCGTCGCCGTGCAGCATGTACATGTAGACCGAGGTGTAGGGCGAACCCGCCGCCTGGATCTTCTCCGCCGCGGTCCGAAGCAGCTCCACCCGCCCCACTTCGCGGGCGAATGCGCCGCGCAGGCTTGCGATCACCTTGTCCGCGTTGAGCACCGGCATCGGTCAGCCTCCCCGCGTCCCGAGCGTGGCGCGCAGCGTCGTCACCTTGTCGCCGCGGCGGATCACGATGCTCACGGTGTCGCCAGGCTCGTGGCTTCGGAGCGCGTTGGTCATCGCCTGGAGATCTGTCTCTTATACA
>JBKPGZ010000309.1:0-22270 GCA_046729675.1 Gemmatimonadota bacterium
TGTCTTCACCGGCCGACCGATCGCCCGACCGCCCGACCGCCCGACCGCCAAGCAACTAGTCCCACATCAACAGGGGAGCCCCGCAACGTGGACATCCACGAGTATCAAGCCAAGGAACTGCTGGCGGGCTTTGGGGTAGCAATACCACATGGCGGCGTTGCTTACAGCCCCGAACAGGCCGTCTACCGGGCCTCCGAGATCGGCGGCGCCCGCTGGGCGGTGAAGGCGCAGATCCACTCCGGTGCCCGGGGCAAGGCTGGCGGCATCAAGCTGTGCGGCAGTGAGGACGAGGTCCGCACCGCGGCCAAGGCGCTCCTCGGGAAGCGGCTGGTGACCCACCAGACCGGCCCCGAGGGCCGGGTCGTGCACCGGCTCTACGTCGAGGCCGCCGTGCCGATCGAGCGCGAGATCTACCTCGGTCTGGTGCTCGACCGGAAGAGCGAGCGGATCATGGTGGTCGCCTCGGCCCAGGGCGGCATGGAGATCGAGGAGATCGCGCAGCGGTCGCCCGACTCGATCCTGCGCGAAGTGGTGGAGCCCGCGGTGGGCATGACGGCGTTTCAGGCGCGCGAGATCGCCTTCGGCCTCGGCCTCACCCCGGCGCAGGTGAGCCGCGCGGTCACCACGCTCCTCGGCGCCTACCGCGCGTTCCGCGATCTCGACGCCACCATGGTGGAGATCAACCCGCTGGTGGTGACGGCCGACGGCCAGCTCCTAGCCCTCGACTGCAAGATGACGTTTGACGACAACGCCATGTTCCGCCGGCCCAACGTAAGCGAGCTCCGGGATTACGCCGAGGAGGATCCGCGCGAGGCGCAGGCGGCAGAGTACGGGCTCAACTACGTCGCCCTGGACGGCAACATCGGCTGCATCATCAACGGCGCCGGGCTCGCCATGGCGACCATGGACATGATCAAGCACGCGGGCGGATCACCCGCCAACTTCCTGGACGTCGGTGGCGGCGCCTCGCCGGACCGGGTGGCCGCCGCGTTCAAGCTGGTGCTCTCTGACAGCAACATCCAGGCGATGCTGGTCAACATCTTCGCGGGCATCAACCGCTGCGACTGGGTGGCGCAGGGCGTGGTCCAGGCCACCCGCGAGACCCAGCTTCAGATCCCCCTCGTGGTCCGGCTCGCCGGCACCAACGTGGACGAGGGACGCCGGATCCTGAAGGAAAGCGGCCTCCCCATCATCACCGCGGACACCCTGGCGGAAGCCGCCGAACGGGTGGTCGCCGCCCTCAAGTCCTCGAAGGCCGGCCGGAAGTCGGCGGGAAACGGGCAGCCATGAGCATCCTGATCGACGAGAAGACCAAGGTTCTGGTCCAGGGCTTCACCGGGGACAAGGCGACCTTCCACGCCCGGGAGATGATCGCCTACGGCACCAACGTCGTCGGCGGCGTCACCCCGGGCAAAGGCGGCTCCACCCACCTGGAGCGCCCGGTGTTCAACACCGTGAAGGAGGCGGTGCGGGAGACCGGGGCCACGGCGAGCATCATCTTCGTGCCCGCCGCGTTCTGCGCCGACTCCATCATGGAGGCGGCCGACGCCGGGATCCGGTTCATCGTCACCATCACCGACGGCATTCCGGCGCAGGACATGATGATGGTGAAGCGCTATCTGTTCCGCTTCCCCAAGGAGCGCCGCACCACGCTGGTGGGGCCCAATTGCGCCGGCGTCATCAGTCCGGGCAAGGCGATGCTCGGCATCATGCCCGGGCACATCTACATGCGCGGGAACGTCGGGCTGATCACCCGCTCGGGCACCCTGGGCTACGAGGCCGCCTCGCAGATGAAGGAGGTCGGGATCGGAATCACGACCAGCGTCGGCATCGGCGGCGACCCGATCAACGGGAGCTCGTTCACCGATCACCTGAGGCTGTTCGAGCAGGACCCGGAGACGGAGGCGGTGATGATCATCGGGGAGATCGGCGGCCCCCAGGAGGCTGAGGCGGCGCTCTACGCCAAGCAGCACATGACCAAGCCGGTGATCGGCTATGTCGCCGGCCTCACCGCGCCCAAGGGACGGCGCATGGGCCATGCGGGTGCCATCATCAGCGCCTTCGGCGACACCGCGGCGGAGAAAGCGGAGATGATGCGCTCGGCGGGCCTCACGGTCGCCCCCAGCGCGGCCGAGCTGGGCGCGACGGTCAAGGCGGCGCTCAAGCAGCGCACCGTAGCCGCCCGATGACCGCGAAGCCCAAGGTCGTCGTCACCCGCCGGCTGCCCGAGCCGGTCGAGCGGGAGATCGCCAAGGACTTCGACGCGACGCTGAACACCGAGGACCGTCCGCTCGGGCTCGACGGCCTGCAGCGAGCGCTCCAGGCCGCGGACGCGCTGCTCTGCACCGTGACCGACCGGCTCAGCGACGAGGTGCTGAGCGTGGAGCCCCGGCGGGCGCGGCTGCTGGCCAACTTCGGCGTGGGCTTCAATCACATCGACGTCGAGGCCGCGAAACGCCGCGGGCTCGCCGTCAGCAACACGCCCGACGTTCTCACGGATGCCACGGCGGACATCGCGATGACGCTGCTGCTCACCGTCACCCGCCGCGCGGGCGAGGGCGAGCGGCACGTGCGCGCCGGCGCGTGGACCGGCTGGCGTCCGACCCACATGCTCGGCACCCAGGTGAGCGGCAAGACCCTCGGCCTGGTGGGCATGGGCCGGATCGCCCGCGCGGTCGCCAAGCGGGCGCATCAGGGCTTCGACATGAAGGTCATCTTCCACGACCCCTATCCACCGCCGCCGGACGTGGCCCGCTCGCTCGGCGCGGAGCCGCGGGATCGCCTCGAGCAGGTGCTGGAGGAGGCGGACTTCGTCTCGCTCCACTGTCCGGCGACACCCGAGACCCGGCACCTGATGAACGATGACCGGCTCGCGCGGATGAAGCCGGGAGCGTACCTGATCAACACCGCGCGGGGCGACGTCGTGGACGAGGCCGCGCTGGTGGCGGCGCTTCGGAGCGGGCGCCTCGCGGGGGCGGGCCTCGACGTCTTCGAGCGGGAGCCCCAGGTTTCCCCCGAGCTCCTCGCGATGGAGAACGTGGTCCTCCTCCCCCATCTCGGCAGCGCCACGCGCGAGACCCGGGTCGCCATGGGCATGCGCGCGCTGGAGAATCTCCGTCTCTTCTTTCAGGGCCGGCCCCTCCGGGACAAGGTCGTGTGACGCAGGCAGGTCTGGAGCCGTTCGCCGCCGGCGTGCTCCCGGAGTCCCTCGATCCGGCCGCCGCCAGCGCGGCGGCGTACGCCACCGAGGTGGTGGAGCTCCTGTCGGGCCTCCTGCTGGAGCTGGTGCGGCTGCGGCAGCCCGACATCGAGCCGGTGCTCCGGGGCGAGGGCGACGTGGGCAGCCTGAGCCCCGACGTGGTCGCCCGGGCGCTCCAGGTGCAGGGAATCTGGTTCCAGCTGCTCAGCATCGCGGAGCAGAACGCCGCCATGCGGCGGCGGCGGCAGATCGAGGCGGAGCGGGGTCACGACCAGCTCCGCGGCACCTTCGAGAACGTGATCTCCAACGCCGCGGCCAGCGGCATCAAGCCCGACGAGATCCGGGCGTTGCTGGGGCAGCTCCGGGTGCGGCCGGTCATCACCGCGCATCCCACCGAGGCCAAGCGGGTCACCGTGCTGGAGAAGCACCGGCGGATCTACCGCCGGCTGGTGGATCTGGAGTCGCCCCGGTGGACGCCGCGCGAGCGCCAGGCTCTGGTCGCCGGCCTCCGGAACGACATCGAGCTGCTCTGGCTCACCGGCGAGCTTCGACTGGCCAAGCCGACCGTTCCCCAGGAGGTGTACTGGGGACTCCACTTCTTCAACGAGACCTTGTTCGAGGCGGTGCCCGACCTGATGGAGAAGGTCGAGCGCGCGCTGGCGGAGTACTACCCCGGCGAGTCGTTCCAGGTGCCGGCCTTCTTCCAGTTCGGCTCCTGGATCGGCGGCGACCGCGACGGGAATCCGTTCGTCACCAACGAGGTCACCCGCACCACGCTGCTGGAGAACCGGCTCACCGGCGTGCGCCGCTACCACCGGCGCCTGAGCGAGCTGGTGCGGGCGCTGAGCATCACGGAGCGCGCCGTTCCGGTAACGGATCGGTTCCGGCAGGCGCTCGAGCGGGAGCTCGCCGCCACGGGTGAGGGCGATGCCATCGCCACCCGGAACCCGGGCGAGGTCTACCGGCAGTACCTGGCGGTGATGCTGCGGCGGCTGGAGGTGATGATCCAGGCCACGGAGCGAGGCGAGAGCCTGGTGGACTCTGCGGGCTACGCCTCCGCCGACGCTTTGCTCGCCGATCTCAAGCTCATCGAGACCGAGCTGCTGGAGGCGGGACGGCCGGAGCTGGCCCAGGCGGTGGTGCGACCGGTGCGCCGGGAAGTGGAGGCGTTTCGCTTCAGCACCGTGCGGCTCGACGTCCGGGAGAACACCACCAAGCTGAAGGCCGCGCTGCGCGCGCTCCACGCCGCCACCAGCGGCGGTGGGGAGGCACCGGCCGATCCCGAGGCGTGGCGGACGTGGATCGCGGGGGAGCTTGCCCGGCCCTTGACCCCGGGCGCCCAGATGCCGGAGCTGCCCAAGGACTCGGCCGAGACGCTGGGGATGTTCGCCCTCGTGCGGCAGCTCCGGGAGGAGATCGATCGCGAGGCGTTCGGCAGCTTCGTGCTGAGCATGACCCGGAGCGTCAGCGACATTCTGGGCGCCTACCTCCTGGCCAAGACCGCCGGCCTCTTCGCCGACACGCCCGGCGTGGAGAGCTCCACCCTCCCGATCGTGCCGCTCTTCGAGACGATCGACGACCTCCAGCGCGCGCCCGCGATCATGAAGGAGCTGCTGAACGTCCCGGTCGTCCGCCGGAGCGTCCGGGCGCAGGGCGGCGTGCAGGAGGTCATGATCGGCTACTCCGACTCCAACAAGGACGGCGGCTTCCTCGCGTCCAACTGGGAGCTGTACAAGGCCCAGATCAAGCTGACGCGGGTGGGTCGGGAGGCCGGCGTTCCCATCGCGTTCTTCCACGGGCGGGGCGGCTCGGTGAGCCGGGGCGGCGCGCCGACCGGGCGCGCGATTGCGGCGCAGCCGGCCGGGTCCGTCGGCGGCCGGATGCGGATCACCGAGCAGGGCGAGGTGGTGTCGTTCAAGTATGCCAACCGCGGCACCGCGCAGTACCAGATCGAGCTCCTCGCCGCGAGCGTCGCGGAGCACACGCTCAAGTCCGAGCGGGAGGAGGCCCTGGTGCCGACGGCCGAGGGCGACGAGGCGATGGAGGCGCTCTCCGGTGCGGCGATGGCGGCGTACCGCCGGCTGATCGACGATCCCAATCTGCTGTCCTACTACCAGGCGGCGAGCCCGCTGGAGGAGCTCACCCTTCTCAACATGGGCTCGCGACCCGCCCGCCGGTTCGGGGCACAGTCACTGAGCGACCTCCGCGCGATTCCCTGGGTCTTCGCCTGGTCGCAGAACCGGCACTTCGTGCCCGGCTGGTATGGTGTCGGCAGCGGGATTCTCACCTTCCTCCAGATCCGGGGCGAGCGCGGCTCGACGCTGCTGAAGCGGATGTTCAGCGACTCACGGCTCTTCCGCCTGATCGTGGACGAAGTGGAGAAGACGCTCTCCTACGTGGACCTGGAGCTGGCCCGCCAGTACGCCGAGCTGGTGCCGGACCCGGCCGTGCGGGACGCGATATTCCCGATGATCGAGGCGGAGTACCACCGCACCGTGGAGGCAGTGCTGCGGATCAGCGGCGGGACCGAGCTGGCGGAGCGGTTCCCCCGTTTCCGGCGCAGGCTGGCGCGGCGGATGCCGACGCTGAACCAGGTCACTCGGCAGCAGATCGAGTTGCTGCGGCGGTTCCGGGAGTCGGGCGGGGACCGGACCCAGGAGGAACAGCTCTCGGCGCTGCTGCTGTCGATCAACGCGATCGCGGCGGGGTTCGGGGCCACGGGCTGAGTTCACGCCCTCTCCGCTCCCGCCCTCCGCTTTCTTTCGACCTCGACCTTCAGCTGCCCGCACGCCGCATTGATGTCGAGCCCCCGGCTGCGGCGCACCGTGGCCTCGATCCCCTGATTCCGCAGCCGCTCGGCGAAGCGCCGGATGTCGGGTGCCGCCGTCGGGGTGAGATCGGGCGAGCCGCCAGGGTGGAGGGGCAGGATGTTCACCAGTGCTCCCAGCCGCCGGGCCAGCTTGGCGAGCCGGTCGGCGTCGGCGTCCGAGTCGTTCACGCCACCGATCATCACGTATTCGAACGTCACCCGCTTCCGGAACGCCTCCGCTGCGCGCAGGACGGCCTCGAGGTCGTACTTCTTCTCGATCGGCATGATGGCGAGCCGCTGCGGGGTAGTGGTGGCGTGGAGCGAGATCGCCAGCCGGAACTGCTCCGGCCGCCGGGCCAGCTCCGCCATCCCCGGCAGGATGCCGACCGTGGAAACGGTGATGTGCCTGGCCCCGATGCCGAACCCCTCGGGCGAGTTGAGCACGCTGAGCGCCACGCTCACCGCGGGCCAGTTGAGCAGGGGCTCGCCCATGCCCATGAACACGATGTTGGTGGGCTTGTCCTCGGGGGTGCGCAGCACGATCTCGCGCACCTGCCCTGCGATCTCGAAAGGCGTGAGGTTCCTCCGGTATCCCATCAGACCCGTGGCGCAGAAGGCGCACCGGAGAGCGCAGCCGGCCTGGGAAGAGATGCACAGCGTCCGCCTCCCCCCGCTCGGGATCAGCACGGACTCGATCGCCTCGCCGTCTCCCAGGCGCCACAGGTATTTCCGGGTGCCATCGGCGGACTGCTGGATCACGTCCTCCCGCAGCCGCGCGAGCGGGTGGGTCTCGGCCAGCTCGGCCCTGAGCGCCGCCGGCAGCTCGGTGGCCTGCTCCCAGGTCTCCACCGGCGCGACCCACAGCCTCCGCATCAGCTGCTCCGCCCGATACCGCGGCAGGCCGCGCTCCGCCACCCACCGGGTCAGCGCGGCCCGGGCGTCGGCGGGGGTGAGATCGAGGAGCGAGCGGGGGACGGAGTGATCGGTCACGGGGCCTGCCGGGAAAAGAGCGGGTCGGTCGCGGAAGCGCCGCCACCAGGCGAAGATAGCCCCCAACGGCGGCGGCGAAAAGCCCGCGCCGAACGGCTAACCGCAAGGTGCGATTTGCATTGCCCCCCCTCCACGCGACGGTTACGTTTGTCCCATGCTCCCCGGCGCCGCGTCGTGCTGCTGACCGAGCTTCTGACCCCCGATCGGCTGGTGGTGCCTCTGACCGCGCGCGACAAACGGGCGGCGATCTCGGAGCTGACACGGCACCTGGTGGCGCGGGCCGGCGGCGACTTCGACCAGGTTCTGGGTGCCATCGAGGAGCGGGAGTCGGTCCTCACTACCGGCATCGGGTTCGGGGTCGCCATCCCCCACGCCCGCTCCTCCGCGGTGAAGGAGTTGACCGTCGTCGGCGGCGTCAGCGAAACCGCCGTGCCCTTCGACTCGATCGATGGCGAGCCGGTACGCCTGTTTTTTCTCATCGTGGGGCCCGACGCGTCAGCCGGGCTGCACGTCAAGCTTCTCAGTCGCATCGCCCGGTTGGTACGGAGGGAGAACGTCCGCCAGCGGCTGGTCGACGCCCGGACACCTGATGAGTTCTATAGCATCCTCGTCGACGCCGAAGCGCGCTAAGCCCGCCGCGACCGCCCTTCGCTCCCACCTGGCCGGTACGCTCACTCGTGCGGAGGTCGGCCGCGAGGTGCGCCTGGCCGGCTGGGTCCACCGCCGCCGCGATCTCGGCGGCCTCGTCTTCATCGACCTGCGCGATCGGGCCGGTTTGGTCCAGCTCTCCTGCAACCCCGCGTGGACGCCTCCCGAGGTGATGACCCGCGCCGCCGGCCTGGGCGCCGAAACGGTGGTGCTGGCCCGAGGCACCGTGGAGCTCCGGCCGGAGCCGTCGCGGGATCCGTCCCTGGTCTCGCGCGAGGTCGAGGTCCATGTCACCGGCCTCGAAGTGGTCGGCCCCGCGCAGACGCCCGCGATTCCGGTCGCTCGCAAGGAAAAGGAAGACCTCCCGGCCGAGGAGCTCCGGCTGCGGCACCGGGTGCTCGACCTCCGTCGCCCCGAGCTGCAGCGGAACCTCATCCTCCGCCACCGACTGATGCAGGCCACGCGGCGCTATTTCGACGGCCTCGGGTTCCTCGAGATCGAGACGCCGATTCTCACCAAGCCCACGCCCGAAGGCGCGCGCGACTATCTGGTGCCGAGCCGGGTCCACGCGGGTGAGTTCTTCGCGCTGCCGCAGTCGCCACAGCTCTACAAGCAGTTGCTCATGGTCGCGGGCCTGGATCGCTATTTCCAGATCGCCCGCTGCTTCCGGGACGAGGACCTCCGGGCCGACCGGCAACCGGAGTTCACCCAGATCGACATCGAGGCCTCGTTCGTGGGCGTCGAGGACGTGCTCGGTTTCGGCGAAGGCATGGTGGAGGCGATCTGGGCCGAGGCGGGCCAGACGGTGGACCTGCCGATCGAGCGGATGCGCCACGCGGAAGTGATGGAGCGGTATGGCAGCGACAAGCCCGATCTGCGGTTCGGGCTCGAGATCTTCGACGCCACCGACGTGTTCCGCCCGGCGGACTTCGCGATCAGCCGGGCCGCCATCGCGGCTGGCGGCCGAGTTCGCGGCATCCGGGTCCCGGGCGGCGCGTCGCTGACCCGCAAGCAGGTAGACGAGGTGGAATCGGCCGCGAAGACGCTGGGCGCGGCCGGCGTACTCCGGCTCAAGCTAACCGGCGGCGTGCTCGAGGGAGGCCCGGCCAAGCACCTCGGCCCAGGCGCAGCACAGGCGCTTGGCCTCGCGGAGGGCGACCTCTGCCTCCTGATTGCCGGACCGGACCACATCACCAGCCCCGCCCTCGACCGGGTTCGGCACGAGGTCGCGAGCCGGCTGAATCTGGTGCCCGACGGCGTGAACCGGTTCGTGTGGATCGTGGACTTTCCGCTTTTCGAGCGCGACCCCGCCACCGGTGCGCTGGCCTCCGTGAACCACCCGTTCACCGCGCCGCACCCGGACGACGTGCACCTGCTCGATACCGCGCCGGAGCGGGTCCGGTCGCTGGCCTACGATCTCGTGCTCAACGGCACGGAGCTCGGCGGGGGCAGCCTGCGCATCGCCGATCCCAACCTGCAGCGCCGGATTCTCGGGCTCCTGGGCATCAGCGAGACGGTGGCGGAACAGCGGTTCGGCTTTCTGCTCGAGGGACTCCGCGCCGGCGCTCCGCCGCACGGCGGATTCGCCTTCGGGCTGGACCGAATCGTGATGCTGCTGGCCGACGCGGACTCGCTCCGCGACGTCATCGCGTTTCCCAAGACCACGGCGCAGCGCGCGCTGTTCGAGGGCGCCCCGTCGCCGGTGGACGAGAAGGACCTGGGGGAGTTGCATCTGGAGATCAAGGAGGGGACGGCGTGAAACGTGAAGCGTAAGAGGTGAAAAGGGACCTGGTTTCACTTTTCACGTTTCACTTTTTACGGCATTTGGTATGGCCGACGACATCCAACATCGCATTTCGGCCGAAGGCGCCGACCCGCTGCTTTTCGCGGGCGTGAACGACAGCAACCTGCAGGAGCTGCAGCGCACCCTCGGCGTGAGGATCTCGTTCCGGGGTGACTCGGTCACGGTGGCGGGTACCGCGGAACAGGTGGAGCGGGCGGCGCCGGTGGTGCAGGGGCTGATCGACCTGGCCCGGATCGGCGAGCCGGTCACCCCGGACGACGTGTACCGGCTCGCGGCGGACACACCGAGCGCCGAGCTGGCGCCCGGCACCGACGGCAAGATCGTCCTGCCGGGCCTGCGGCGGGCGATCTCCCCCAAGACGCAGGGACAGCGCGACTATCTCCAGGCGATCGCCAACCACGACATCGTGGTCAGTATCGGCCCGGCGGGGACGGGTAAGACGTACCTCGCGGTGGCGAAGGCGGTGGAGGCGCTGGCGCGGAAGCGGGTCAAGCGGATCATCCTCGCGCGGCCCGCGGTCGAAGCCGGTGAGTCGCTGGGCTTCCTCCCCGGCGACCTCCAGGCCAAGGTGGATCCCTATCTCCGGCCGCTCTACGACGCGCTGGAGGACATGATGCCCCACGACCGGGTGCAGCGCGCGCTGGAGACCCGGACCATCGAGATCGCGCCCCTGGCGTACATGCGCGGTCGAACGCTGGCCGACGCGTTCATCATCCTGGACGAGGCGCAGAACGCGACCGGCGCCCAGATGAAGATGTTTCTCACCCGACTCGGGGTGAACAGCAAGACGGTGGTGACCGGCGACAAGACGCAGATCGACTTGCCTCGCCGGGAGGAGTCGGGGCTGGTGCAGGTGGAGCGGGTGCTCCCCGGGATCGAGGGCATCGCCTTCTGCTACCTGCACGAGACCGACGTAGTACGGCATCGCCTGGTACGGGAGATCATCCGGGCCTATGCGGAAGACCAGAGCGGCTGATGTCGCCGAGTGACCGGGTCCTGCCGAGCGCGGAAGCGCGGCGGAGCCTTGGCGCGTCCATCCGGTTCCACCTGGCCCGCTGGCTCCCCCTCGCGGGGGCCGCGGTCGTCGGCTATGCCGTCTTCCCGCCGCCCGCGGTAGTGGTCACGGCGCTGCCCCAGGTGGGGCAGATCGCCGACCGCACCGTGGTCGCGCCGTTTTCGTTCGAGACCCGCAAGTCACCCGAGGAGATCGCAAGCGAGGGCGAGGCGCGCGCGCTGAGCGTCCGGCCCGTCTACCGCTACAGCCCCACCGCCTACGATTCGGCGCTGGGCGCCGCGCGCTCCTTCTTCGCCGAGCTGGAGCGGGCGGAACAGCAGGGGCCCGATCTCCTCCGCGGCGTGGCCGCCGCCCGGGCGGGCCTGGGCCCGGCAGAGACGGCGTATCTCACCCAGGAGTCACAGCGGCGCAGGGTCCAGGCCCTCGTCACCCATTTCCTGGCCGAGACACTCTCCCGCGGGGTGGCGGACGCCGGCGTGCTGCGGGGCGAGCCGGCCCGGCAGGTGAGCCTCCGCCGGGGCGAGGGCGAGCGCGCCGTGCCCCGTGACTCCATTCTCACGTTCGCCGACCTGATCGAGCGGGCCGAAGCCGCCGCGAGCAACCTGAACGATCCGGTGGGGCAGCGGACGATGCGGCGCCTCGTCTCCACGTTCTATCAGCCGACCATCGTGCCCGATCTCGCCCTCACCTCCTCGCGGCGGGAGCTACTCCGCGCGAGCGTCGACCGGGTGAAGTACTACGTGAGCGCAGGGGAGCGGATCACCACGGTCGGCCAACCTGTAACCGAAGTCGGCCGCGCGAAGCTCTCGGCGCTCCTCAATGAGCTGGCCGACCGGGGGAGCGGTCACCCGCTGCTGCGGGGCGCCGCGGGCGCCCTGCTCTACAACGCGGTGGTGATGGCGGCGTTCTGGCTGCTGATCTTCTTCTATCGCCGCCGCACGTACGACCGGCTGCGCGAGATGGTGTTCTTCGGGACCCTGTTCGCGCTGGTCCTTCTGCTCACGGCCGGCCTGTACTCGGCCTTCCCGGGGCGGCCGGAGCTGGTGCCGGTTCCGTTCGCGACCATCGTGGTGACGCTGCTCTACAGCGGGCAGGTGGGAGTCGCGGCCGCCATGACGCTCGCGATCCTGCTCGATGGCCAGTGGGCGATCCGGGACAGCGCCATCCTCTTCTTTAGCCTGGTCGTTGGGGTGGCGGGCGCGGTGGGCATCCGGGTGATGCGGCGCCGGCGGCACCTCTACTCCACGATCGGGGTCATGGCCGCGGCCTCGGTGCTCGCGTCGGTGACCGTCGGCCTCATCCAGGGCTGGAGCACCTACATGATCGTGGCGAGCGCGTTCCTCGGCGTGCTGATGTCGCCCGCCACCGCGTCGCTGGCGATGATCGTGACGCCCATCGCCGAGTCCATCACCCGGATCACCACCGACCTCACGCTGCTCGAGCTCTCCGATCTCGGCCGGCCGCTGCTCCGCCGCCTGGCGCAGGAGGCGCCCGGCACCTGGGCGCACAGCCTGGCGATGGCGAGCCTGTGCGAGTCCGCCTGCAACATCATCGGCGCGAACGGACTGCTGGCGCGGGTGGGATGTTATTACCACGACGTCGGCAAGTTGGCGAACCCGCGCTACTTCATGGAGAACCAGGCCGGCGGCCCCAACCCGCACGACGAGATGAGCCCCACGGACTCGGCGCGCATCATCCGCAACCACGTGCTCGACGGCATCGCGCTCGCCCGTGAAGCCGGTTTACCTGATGCGGTGAAAGCCTTCATCCCTGAACATCATGGGACCACAGACATAACCTATTTTCTCAACCGGGCCCGGCTGCTCGCGTCCGACGGTCGAGTGAACGTCACGGAGTTCCGCTACCCGGGTCCCCGTCCGCAGTCCGCGGAGACCGCCATCGCCATGCTGGCCGACTCCGCCGAGGCGGTAGTCCGTGTGCTGGAGGACCGGACACCGGAGCGGGTGCGCGAGGCGATCGAGCAACTGGTCGCGCAGAAGCTCGCCTCCGGTCAGCTGGACGACGCGCCGCTCAGCCTGGTGGATCTCGACCGGATCAAGCGCGAGTTCGCCCGGGTGATGTCGGGCACCTACCACAAGCGCACCGGGTATCCCCGTGCCGCCGGCCCCGCGCCGGAGCTCGAGACCGCTGAACGTGCGTGAGGTGGTGGTCAGCGGCCGCCGCCCTCCACTCCCCCCGGCGCTGGTTCGACGGGTGGTGACGCGCGTGCTCGAGGGCGAGCGGCGCGACGCCCTCGTCTCGGTCACCTTCCTGGGCCGCGACGCGATGCGGCGGCTGAACGCCGAGCACAAGGGCAGGGATGTGCCCACCGACGTGCTCGCCTTCGCCATGACCGACGGCACCGGCCGGGCTGTGGGCGACGTGTACGTCTGCCCCTGGGTCGCGGCGCGCGAGGCGAAGGCACGGGGCGTGTCGCTGCGTGAGGAGCTGATCCGGCTGCTGGTGCACGGCACGCTCCACGCGCTGGGGCGTACCCATCCCGAGGGCGAGGGACGCACCCGCTCGCCCATGTGGCGACGGCAGGAGCGCTACGTCGGAGCGCTGGCGTGATCGCGTTCCTCCAGCTCTTCCTCGCCCCCCTGGTGGCCGCAGCCCTCACACTGTGGGCCGCCTGGCTCACTCTGGCGGCCGAATCCGACGCCGACCTCCCGCGCGCGCTGGGCGGTGACGACCTGCCCGAGACCGAAGGCGGCTCCCTCTCCCGGCACCTCCACGTGACGCACCTCGCGCTACTCGTCCTCGCGGGCGCGGCGGCGGGCGCGGCCGTCGCCTGGTGGGCGCGCTCGCCCACCGGTGGCTTGATCCGCCTGGTCGCGGCCATTGGCCTGGTGTGGATCGTGGGCGACCTGCTCCCCCGGATCGTCGGCGCCGTGGCGCCGGAGCTGACGCGGCCGGCACGGCGCGGCGCGGCCGCGACCCTGGCGCCGCTGCGCCCCTTCCTCCGGCTCGCCGGGTGGGCCGACGCGAGAGCCCGGGCGCGCATCCCGACCAACGGCTCCCGCCACGCCGGGCCGGCGGAGCGGGACATGCTCCTGGGTGTCTTCTCCCTGGCGGGCACGACGGTGGCGGAAGTGATGACGCCCCGCATCGACATCGTGGCGGTGGATTCCTCGGCCACGCGGGAGGAGGTCATCGCGACGCTTCGCCGCTCGGAACACGCCCGGCTCCTGGTGTACGAGGGCCATCCTGACGCCGTCGCCGGGGTGATCTACGCCAAGGACATTCTCGCCGGCACCGGGGACGGCGCGCCCTGGACCGCGGCCATCCGTCCGGCCGGCTTCGTACCCGAGGGCAAGACCCTCGACCGTCAGCTGCGCGACTTCCAGCGCGGCCCCAGCCACCTCGCGGTGGTGGTGGACGAGTTCGGCGGGACGGCGGGCCTGGTGACGCTGGAAGACATCCTGGAGCAGATCGTCGGCGAGATCCAGGACGAGTACGACACCGACGAGGTCGCACCGATACAGGTCGTGGGCCCCGAGCAGCTTCGGGTCGAGGGAGGCGTCGCGCTCTCCGAGCTGGAGGGTGTACTGGGCCACAGCTTCGCCCGGGAGGACGTGAGCACGGTGGGCGGTCTGGTGCTGGCCGAGTTCGGCCGGGTGCCGCGCTCGGGCGAGAGCATGAACATCCAGGGCTATCGCCTGACGGTGGAGCAGGTGGTCCGGCGCCGGGTGCGCCGGGTCGCGGTGCAGCGGATCGCCGAAGAGGCGCCGGTGGGGGAGACCGCGAGGGCGGCGACGTGATCTGGGCCGTGGTCGCCATCGGGCTCCTCATCGCGGTGTTCGGCGCGACGTCAGGCGCGGCGCTCATCACCGTCAGCCGTGCCGAGCCGACCCGCGCGGTGGGCCGGCGGCTCCGCGGCGCAACGCCATCGCTCAGCTGGCTGGCGCAGGTCGACGCCGACCTCACCACCGCCTCCGCCACCACCTCGCTTGGCGTGCTGATCGTGGGCGCCGCACTGCCGGGACTGCTGGCCGGCTCGGGCACGCGGCGGCTCGTGGTGCTGCTCGCGCTGGTGGGCGTGCCGCTGGTCCTGCTCGCGGCCTATCTGATTCCACGCTGGCTCACCCTGCCTCGCGCGCAGGGCGTCTCCGACCGGGTGATGCCCGTGCTCCGGCCGTGGAGTCGGGTGCTCGGTCTGGTCCTGCCGGCCCGGGCGGCGAAGCGGCCCACGGATCTCCGCGCCATCTGGCGCGAGGGCGCCGCGGTGGGGCTTCGGGCCGACGACGAGCTGGTGATGGTGGGCGGGGTGATGGCCTTCAGCGTCCGTCCCGTGCGCGAGGTCATGACGCCGCGCACCGATATCGTGGCGGTGGACGAAGAGGCGGCGCTGGAGGACATCCGGATGGTGTTCGCCCAGAGCGGCTACAGCCGAATCCCCGTGTACCGCGGCACCCTCGACGAGATCGTCGGAATGCTGCACGCCTTCGATCTGTTCAAGCTCCGTGCCGGCGACCCGCTTCCGGTGCGGCCGGTGTCGGTGACCCCGGCGAGCCGCGCCTGCGGCGACCTGCTGCTCGACATGCAGCGCGAGCGGCGCCACCTCGCGGTCGTGCTCGACGAGTTCGGCGGCACACTGGGCATCGCCACCCTGGAGGACCTGCTCGAGGAGCTGGTGGGCGAGATCTTCGACGAGCATGACGAAGAGGTCCGCGCCGAGGCGCCTGCCGGCCCCACCTTCTTCGAGACCGACGGCAACGTGCCGCCCGAGGCGCTGGAGGAGCGCTTCGGGATGACGCTGCCTCGCGGCCGTTCCACCACCGTCGCCGGCCTGGTGGTCGAGTGGGCCGGTCGGATCCCCAACCCGGGCGAGCGCTTCCTCGTGCGCGGGCTGGAGATCGACATCATCGAAGCCTCGCCCACCAGGATCGAGCGCCTCATCATCCGCAACTCCGACACACCCGTGCCGTCCCTGGCCGCCGGCTTCCCCGGATGAGCGTCTCGCCCGATCGCGTGGAGTGGATGGTCGATCTCGTCCGCAACGGCGAGATCCCGGTGTTCGTCCGCCGCGCCCATGATTTCGAGCCGGCCGACCTGGCGGACGTGCTGGCCGCCCTGGACGAAGAGGAGCGGGTGGCGGTGGTGCAGGCGCTCCCCCCCGAGCTCTCCAGCCAGGCGCTGGCGGAGCTGCCGGAGGATGCCCACGCGGAGCAGACGCTCGCGGCCCTGAGCCCGGAGCGCGCGGCCGAGATCGTCGAAGAGCTGGAGGACGACGACGCGGCCGGAATCCTCCGTGAGATGGAGCCGGAGACCCAGGAGGCGATCCTCCAGGAGGTCGAGGACCGCGCCGAGGTCGAGCGCCTGCTCAAGTACGAGGAGGAAACGGCCGGCGGGCGGATGACGACGCACCTCGTCACCGTCCGCGACACCGCGACGGCGGCGGAGGCGCTGGAGGCGATCCGGCGGCAATCGGAGGAGGTGGAGGACTTCTACCAAGTTTTCGTGGTGGACGGCGACCGGCACCTGGTGGGGATCCTGCCGTTCAAGAGCCTGGTGGTGAGCCGGCCCGACCGCCGAATCTCCGAGGTCATGGAGCCTGCGGACGTCTCGGTGAAGCCCGACCTGGACCAGGAGGAAGTCGCGCGACTCATGGCCCGATACAACCTGCCGAGCGTCGCCGTGGTGGACGACACCGGCCGGCTGCTCGGCCGGGTCACCTTCGACGACGTGATCGACGTGGTCGAGGCGGAGACGACGGAGGACCTGCTCAAGTTCGGCGGCGTCTCGCCGGACGAGGAGCTGGCGGCCGAGTGGACCGCCTCGGTCCGGAGCCGGCTGCCATGGCTAGGCGTCAATCTCCTCACCGCCTGCCTGGCGGCGGGCGTGGTCTACCTCTTCCAGGGCGAGGTGCAGCGTACGGTCGTGCTGGCCGTGTTCATGCCGATCGTGGCGGGAATGGGCGGCAATGCCGGCACGCAGGCGCTCGCGGTTACCGTCCGGCGGCTGGCGCTCGGGCTGATCCCGCACCAGCGCCTGCTTGGGGTGGTTGGCAAGGAGATGCTGGTGGGGGTGACCAACGGGCTCGCGATCGGAACGGTCGTAGGCGTGGCGGCGGCGCTGGTGGGCGCGCACCCGATGCTCGGGCTGGTCGTGTTTCTCGCGATGACGGTGAATCTCCTGGTCGCCGGCTTCGCCGGTGCATTCATCCCCATCACCCTCGAGAGGCTGGGGGTCGATCCCGCGATCGCGTCCTCCATCTTCGTCACCACCTTCACCGACACCTTCGGGTTCCTGCTGCTCCTCGGCCTCGCGGGATGGCTCTTGTTCTGAAGGCGCGCTGAGTGCGCGTCCTCGTCGTCTTCACCCGGCTCTTTCCCTTCGTTGTCGCCTTTCTCCGCGATCGCCGCCGCTTCATCGTCTTCGGCCGCCCGCTGCGGCGGGACGAGGACCGCCACCGCCGGCGCGCGGTGCGACTCACCCGCACCCTCGCCGACCTGGGGCCCGCGTTCATCAAGCTGGCCCAGGTCTTCGCCGCCCGCGCCGACATCCTGCCGGAACCCTATCTCTCCGCCCTCGGCACTCTGACCGACCAGGTGCCCCCGCTGCCTCCGGGGGCCGCCGAGCAGGTGATCAAGGCGGAGCTGGACGACGACCCGGGCCGGATCTTCGACCGGTTCGACCCGGAGCCGCTCGCCGCGGCCTCGCTTGGCCAGGTGCACCGGGCCGCCTACCTGGGCCGGGAGGTCGTGGTGAAAGTGCTGCGCCCCGGGGTGGAGGACGTGGTCCGCCGCGATCTGGACGTCTCCTTCCGGATCCTCTTCCTCCTGAACCTGCTCTTCCCCGGCCACCAGGTCCGCGCGATGACCGCGATCGTGAGCGAGTTCTCCAAGCGGATCTCGGACGAGCTCGACTTCCGGGTGGAAGCCCGGAACGCGGCGACGCTGCAGCGGAACTTCGCGACCGACGCGCGAGTGGTGGTGCCGGACGTCGTGCCCGACCTGGTACGGCGGCGGGTGCTGGTGCTGGAGTACGTAGAGGGAACCAGGATCGACCGGCTGCACCAGCGGCTCGAGTCGGGCGAGCTGCGGCTCGACCAGCTGATGACGATGCTGACGGAGATGTACCTCAAGATGATGCTGGAGGACGGCGTCTTTCACGCCGATCCGCACGCCGGCAACCTCCTGGTGGACCCGCAGGGCCGATTGGTGCTGCTCGACTTCGGCATGGTGCTGCAGGTGGAGCGGGAGACGCGCCGCCGGCTGATCGGCGCGGTGATCGCCGCGGCGCGGCAGGACGTGGACGGGCTGATCAACGCCTTCTACGAGCTGGGCATTCTCGACCCCGACGTGGACCGGGGAACGGTGCGCGATGCCGCCCGCAGCCTCATGGCGATCACCATCCGGGAGGACGTCTCCCACCGGCAGATCCAGCACCTGGTCGAGGAGGTGCTGCAGACCTTCTACGAGTGGCCGCTGATTCTCCCATCCAACCTGGTGTACTTCGGGCGGGCGGCGGTGCTGGTGGAGGGGATCGGCCTGCGCTACGACCCCGAGTTCAACGCGCTGGCCGTCACCCGCCCCGTGGTGGCGCGCTCGGCCGGGCGGCTGGTCCAGGGCGTGATGGAGCAGGACCCCCGGGCGCGGATCACCGACTGGACCCAGGAAGCGATGGCGGCGGTGCGCACCCTGCGCGATCTGGTGCGCCGGGTGGAGCGCGACGAGCTCCGGGTCCGCTCGCACCCCCGAGACACGCTGGAGCTCCAGCGCTTCCTGGCGCAGCAGGTACGGCGCGCCCTGCTCGCCCTGTTCGCCTTTACGGTGGCGGTGATCACCAGCGTCCTGTACCTCGCTACCCACCGGCTCGCCATCCTGATCCCGGGGCTGGTGCTCGCGTTCGGGATGTTCATGGTGATCTTTCTGCTCCCCACCCACCTGTTCCAGAATCCGCTTCGTTTCCGCCGGAAGTGGCCGGGCAGGTAGACACGTGCCATCCCTCGCGTTCGCCCAGGATCACATCGAATGCTAGTTCCTAAGCTCGTCACGACGCTCAAGGCCTACGACCGCCAGCAATTTGCCGCCGACCTCGTCGCTGGCGTAATCGTGGGGGTGGTGGCGCTCCCGCTCGCGATCGCGTTCGCGATCGCGAGCGGGGTGACCCCCGATCGCGGTCTCTACACCGCCGTCATCGCGGGGTTCCTCATCTCCGCGCTCGGCGGCTCGCGGGTGCAGATCGGCGGCCCGACCGGCGCGTTCGTGGTGATCGTGTACGGGATCGTACAGCAGTACGGTGTGGACGGCCTCCTGGCGGCCACGCTGATGGCCGGCGTCGTCCTGCTCATACTGGGCCTCGCCAAGCTCGGCGGGGCGATCAAGTTCATTCCCTTTCCCGTGGTCACGGGGTTCACCGCGGCGATCGGTGCGCTGATCGCCGTCCAGCAGGTCCGTGACGCGCTGGGCCTGCAGATGCCGGCTCCCCCCGCCGAGTTGATCGAGCGGCTGGTGGCGTACACGGAGCACGCCGGCACGGTCAACCCCTACGCGGTCGGGATCACCGTTTTCACCTTGCTCGTGCTCCGGTTCTGGCCTCGCGTGAGCCATCGGATTCCGGCACCGCTCGTCGCACTCATCCTCGGCACCGTGGGCGCGCAGCTGCTCGCGCTGCCGGTAGAGACGATCGGCAGCCGCTTCGGCGAGATCCCCGCGAGCCTGCCGAGGCCCGTGCTTCCCTCCGTCTCCCTGGCGGAGGCGCGGGAGCTGGTCGGCCCCGCTTTCGCCATCGCGGCCCTGGGCGCCATCGAGTCGCTGCTCTCGGCGGTCGTGGCTGACGGCATGATCGGCGGCCGGCACCGCTCCAACATGGAGCTGGTGGCGCAGGGCATCGCCAACATCGCATCGCCGCTCTTCGGCGGCATGCCGGCAACCGGCGCCATCGCCCGCACCGCCACCAACATCAAGAGCGGGGGTCGCACCCCTGTCGCCGGCATCGTCCACGCGCTCACGCTGCTGCTCATCACCCTCTTCTTCGGCCGCTGGGCCGCGCTGGTGCCGCTCGCGGTGCTCGCCGCCATCGTGCTGGTGGTAGCCTACCGGCTGAGCGAGTGGCACGTCTTCCTCCACGAGCTCCACGCGCCGCGGAGCGACGCGCTGGTGATGGTCGCCACCTTCCTGCTGACGCTCCTGGTGGACCTCACGGTGGGGATCGGGGTGGGGATGGTGCTCGCCGCCTTTCTGTTCATGAAGCGCATGGCGGAAGTCACCAACATCACGATCGTGCGCCGCGAGTTCGAGGAGTCAGGCGAGCCGCAGTCCGACGAGCGGGGTGCGATCTACCGGCGCAAGATCCCGGCCGGGGTGGAGGTCTACGAGATCAACGGGCCGTTCTTCTTCGGCGCGGCGGAGAAGTTCAAGCAGACGCTGGGGGACGTCTCGCGGCGACCCAAGGTGCTGATCATCCGGATGCGGAACGTCCCGGCGATCGACTCCACCGCCATGCACGCGCTCAAGGACCTGATCCGGCGCACCCGAGCCGAGGGCACCAAGGTGCTCCTGAGCGACGTCCACTCCCAGCCGCTCATCGCCCTCGGCCGCTCCGGGCTGCTCGACGAGATCGGGGAGGAGAACCTGTTCGGCGACGTGGACGAGGCGCTCGAGGCGGCGCGCCAACGGTTGCAGCCCGCGCCGGCCTGACCCCGGTCGTTCGGCTTGCCTGGCCTCGGATCCCGGGCGACTTTTCGGCCATGGATCCCGACCTCTTGCTCGCGGACCTCACGGCCGGCAAGACGGCCGCGCTGGCGCGGGCGATCTCGGCCGTCGAAAACGGACGGCCGGGGTTCGAGCGGCTGCTCGCCGGGGTCCACCGCAGCCTCGGCCGCGCCCGCCGGATCGGGATCACCGGTCCGCCCGGCGCTGGCAAGTCCACCCTGGTCGAGCGCCTGGTCCTCGCCTATCGCGCGGCGGGCCTTCGCGTCGGCGTGGTGGCGGTGGATCCGACCAGCCCCTTCACCGGCGGCGCCCTCCTGGGCGACCGCATCCGCATGGAATCCGTCGCGCTCGACGACGGCGTCTACATCCGCTCCATGGCGAGCCGCGGCTCCCTCGGTGGCCTCGCCACCAGCACCCGGGAGGTCTCCGATCTTCTCGATGCCGCCGGATTCGACCGCATCCTGATCGAAACGGTGGGGGTCGGGCAGTCGGAGCTCGACGTCGCCCGGATGGCCGACACCACCGTTCTCGTGCTCGTCCCCGAGTCAGGCGACGGCATCCAGACACTCAAGTCCGGCGTCATGGAGGCCGCGGACGTCTTCGCGGTGAACAAGGCGGACCGGCCCGGGGCCGACAAGCTCCGCAGCGAGATCGAGATCACCCTCGGCATCCGCAGGGGCAACGCCTACCGCAACGTGCCGGCACACCATGGATACAGGGCGGACCGGCGAAGCGGCGGACCGGCGGAACGTACGGTCGCGGCGGATACCGGAACCTCGTCTGGCGACGAGCCGTCCGCCGGTCCGCCGGTCCGCCGGCCTGCCCCGTCAGAAGGGTGGGAGCCCCCAGCCGTCCTGACGGTGGCCGCCAAGGGCGAGGGCATCGACGATCTCATCGCGGCGCTCGACCGTCACCACGACTGGCTCGCGCGGAGCGGCTCGCTCGAGGAGCGGCGGCGCCGGCGGATGCTGGAGCGGACCCGCGAGGTGGTCGAGCGGGCCGCGCGGCGGTGGATGTGGCGGGAGACGCAGGCGGAACACGTGATCAGCGAGCGCCTCGACCAGGTCGTGGAGGGGACGCTGAGCCCGTACGACGTGGCGACCGAGGTGCTGGACGGTCTCAAACAGGGTGCCCGGCTATGACGACGTATGGAACCGAGCTGGAACGCGAAATCGAGCGGCTGCGTGCCGAGGTGGCGGCGTGGCGGGCGAGAGCGGCGGGCCTGCCGCTCCGCACCGATGCCGACTTTACGTCGGTCTCGGGGCGCGAGGTCGAGCCCGTCTACACCTCGCTCGACCTGCCGGCCGATCCACAGGCGGCCCTCGGACTCCCGGGCGAGTTTCCGTTCACCCGCGGCATCCATCCCACGATGTACCGCGGGAAGCTGTGGACCAAGCGCCAGTTCGCCGGGTTCGGCACCGCGGAGGATACCAACGAGCGCTACAAGTTCCTGCTCGAGCGGGGCCAGACCGGCCTCTCGGTCGCGTTCGACTTCCCCACACTGATGGGCTACGACTCCGACCACCCCCGCTCCGAGGGCGAAGTGGGGAAGTGCGGGGTCGCGATCTCGAGCCTGGCCGACATGGAGACCCTGTTCGACGGCATTCCGTTGGACAAGGTCTCCACCTCGATGACCATCAATGGCCCTGCGGCGATGCTGTTCTGCTTCTACGTCGCCGCGGCGGAGAAGCAGGGCGTCCCGATCGATCGGCTCCAGGGGACGATCCAGAACGACATCCTCAAGGAGTACATGGCGCAGCACGCCTGGATCTTCCCGGCGGAGCCGGCGCTCAAGATCATCGTGGACCTCTTCGAGTGGGGCGCGGAGCACACCCCGAAGTGGAACACGATCTCGATCTCGGGGTATCACATTCGCGAAGCGGGCGCGACCGCGGCGCAGGAGCTGGCCTTCACTCTCGCGAACGGGTTCTGCTACGTGGAGCACGGCCTCGCCCGCGGCCTCGACATCGATGCGTTCGCCCCCCGGCTCAGCTTCTTCTGGGACGTGCACAACGACTTCTTCGAGGAGATCGCGAAGTTTCGCGCAGGCCGTCGCATGTGGGCCAAGATCATGCGCGAGCGGTTCGGCGCGAAGAATCCGAAGTCGTGGCTGCTCCGCACGCACGCGCAAACCGCGGGCGTCTCG
>JBKPGZ010000310.1:0-6205 GCA_046729675.1 Gemmatimonadota bacterium
ATGCCGAACCCCAAGGCCGGCACGGTCACCATGGACGTGGCCAAGGCGGTCCGGGAGATCAAGGCCGGCAAGATCGAGTTCCGGGTGGACAAGACCGGCAACGTGCACGCGCCGGTCGGCAAGGTGTCCTTCAGCCCGGACCAGCTCGCGGCCAACGTGCAGGCGTTCATGGACACGATCGTCCGCGCCAAGCCGTCGGCGGCCAAGGGCACCTACATCCGCTCGGCTACGCTGTCGAGCACCATGGGGCCGGGGGTCCGGCTCGAGACGGCGGTGTACCGATGAGCAGGACCGCGCGGCAAGCGACGGTGGAGGCCCTGACCGAGCAGCTGAAGGGCTCCCCCAATGTCTTCGTCACCGACTTCACCGGGCTGAACGTGCTCCGGATGACGGAGCTGCGCCGGCGCCTCCGGGGCGCGGGCGTGGACTATGTGGTGGTGAAGAACACCCTGGCCCAGCGCGCCTTCGCCGCCAACGGCGTCAACGCGCTGGACGACCACCTCGCCGGCCCCACCGGCCTGGTCCTCTCGGGCCGGGATCCGGTGGCGGGGGCGAAGGTGCTGGCCGACTTCGCGAAGGAGTTCGAGAAGCCGGCCATCAAGATCGGGCTGGTGGACGGCAAGCCCCTCACGGCGGACCAGATCAAGCGTCTGGCCGAGCTCCCGCCGAAGGACGTACTGCTGAGCCAGCTCGCGGGCTACATCCAGGCGCCGATGGCCCAGTTCGCGGGCGCCATGAACGGACTGCTGTACCAGATGATCGGCGCCCTCGAGGCGCTTCGCGCGCAGCGTAGTGCTGCTTCCTGAACCGGACGGAGAGAGACCAGACCATGGCCACCACCACGCTGAGTAACGAAGAGATCCTCGAGGCGATCGGCAACAAGACCGTCGTCGAGCTGGCGGAGCTGATCGAGGGCTTCAAGACGAAGTTCAACGTCACCATCGCGGCGGCGGCCCCTGTGGCGGCCGCGGCGGGTGGGGCGGGCGGCGGAGCTGCCCCCGCGGCGCCGGCCGAAGAGAAGACCGAGTGGACCGTCGTCCTCAAGGAGGGCGGCGCGAAGAAGATCCAGGTCATCAAGGTGGTCCGGGAAGTCACGTCCCTGGGCCTGAAGGAAGCCAAGGATGCCGTGGACAACGTCCCCAGCAACATCAGGGAGGGCGTGACCAAGGCGGAGGCGGAGGAAATCAAGAAGAAGCTGGAAGAGCAGGGCGCGGTCGTCGAGCTGAAGTAGGACGCAGTCCTACCCTGAGCCGGACCGGGGCCCCGTGGCCCCGGCCGGCGAAGGGGCGGAGGCCTGCAACCTATTTCAGTGAGACGAATGACACGCTCGACGCTCTCGGTAGTTCCCGAATTTGCCGAGCCCCGTAGGTCACCCCGCCTCGGAAGGGCGGGGGATCCGCGTTGGGGCCATTTGTGTTGCGCCTATGGCGCGAGAGTGAGCCACTGATGCCTCAGACCCGATCCGTCATCACGTTCAGCAAGCGGGAGGGCGGCATGCCGATGCCGCACCTCCTCGACATCCAGACCGCCGCGTTCGAGACGCTGCTGGTCCCCGACGACGTCCACGGCAATCGCCAGGACGTCAGCCTCGAGCGCGTCTTCCGGGACCTGTTCCCGATCACGGACGTGAACGAGAAGTACAAGCTCGAGTTCCTCGGATACTCTCTGGGCGACGCCAAGTACGCGGTCGAGGAGTGCATCGAGCGCGACATGACCTATGCGGCGCCGCTCAAGGCCAAGCTCCGCCTCGATGTCTATGAGGAGGTCGAGGGCCAGAAGCGGCTCAAGAACGCCATCGAGAAGGAAGTCTACCTGGGCGAGCTGCCCATCATGACTCCCCTCGGCACCTTCGTGATCAACGGGGCCGAGCGCGTGGTCGTGAGCCAGCTCCACCGCTCGCCGGGCGTGGTGTTCGAGGAGGACACCCACCCCAACGGGCAGCGGCTCTTCTCGGCGCGGATCATCCCCTTCCGGGGCTCGTGGGTCGAGTTCACCATCGACATCCACGACGTGATCTACGTCCACATCGACAAGAAGAAGAAGTTCCCGGCCACGGCGCTGCTCCGCGCCTTCGGCTACGGGAACAACGCCGACATCCTGAAGCTCTTCTTCGCGACCAAGGCGCTGAACATCACCGGCAAGCTGGAAGGCCGGCAGGAGAAGCGCGAGGTGATCGGCGCGCTGGTGGCGGAGGACGTGCCCAACCCGGAGGATCCCCGGGGCGAGCCGCTGGCCACGGTGGGCGACGAGCTCACCCAGGAACGGCTCAACGAGATGCGGCACAAGGGCGTGAAGTCGGTGACGGTATTCGCCGGCTACAGCACCCTCGACGTGCGCGAGGAAGAGCAGCCGACGACCACCCGCGACCGCCACAACCACGTGCTGGCGTTCGATGTGGCCGAGCCGGAGACCGGCGAGGTGATGGCCTCGGCGGGGGACGAGCTGACCGAGTCGCTGCGCAAGAAGCTGATCAAGGCCGGGGTCCACAAGATCGAGGTGCTGCTGCCTCACGGCCGCTCCGAGTCGCCGCTGATCAAGAACACCCTGGCCAAGGACCCGACCCACAGCGAGGCCGAGGCCCTGGAGCAGATCTACGCCCTGCTCCGGCCGGGAGACGCGCCCAACCTGGAGACCGCGCGGCAGCAGCTGCAGAAGCTCTTCTTCAACCCCAAGCGCTACGACCTGGGGCGGGTGGGCCGCTACAAGATCAACCAGCGGCTCAAGCTCAAGACCGACGCGAACCACACGGTCCTGACCGAGGACGACTTCATCGCGATCATCCGCTACCTGATCGACCTGCACGACGGGCGCGGGTTCACCGATGACATCGACCACCTCGGCAACCGCCGGATCCGCAGCGTGGGCGAGCTGATCGCCAACCAGTTCTCGGTGGGCCTGAGCCGCATGGCGCGGCTGGTCAAGGAGCGCATGAGCATCAACTCGGACCCCGAGAAGATCTCGCTCGACGACCTGGTGAACGCCCGCACGGTGAGCGCCGTGATCCAGGCGTTCTTCGGCAGCTCGCAACTCTCGCAGTTCATGGACCAGACCAACCCGCTGGCCGAGCTGACCAACAAGCGGCGGCTCTCGGCGCTGGGCCCGGGCGGCCTCACCCGCGAGCGCGCGGGCTTCGAGGTCCGCGACGTGCACTACTCGCAGTACGGCCGGATGTGCCCGATCGAGACGCCGGAGGGCCCGAACATCGGTCTGATCACCAGCCTGTCGACCTACGCCCGGATCAACGAGCTCGGGTTCATCGAGACGCCGTACCGGGTGGTCAAGAACGGCAAGGTGACGGACGAGATCCGCTGGCTCTCGGCGAGCGACGAGGAGGACTACGCCGTCGCCCAGGCCAACGCGCCGATCAACCCCGACGGCACCTTCGCCGAGGCGCTGGTGCTGAGCCGGAAGGGCGACGACTACCCGCTGCTGCCGCCCGACCGGATCGACTTCATGGACGTGGCACCGGAGCAGCTGGTCTCCATCGCCGCGGCCCTGATCCCGTTCCTGGAGCACGACGACGCCAACCGCGCGCTGATGGGCTCCAACATGCAGCGGCAGAGCGTGCCGCTCCTCTTCCCCCAGGCCCCGCTGGTGGGTACCGGGCTGGAGGAGAAGGTGGCGCGCGACTCGGGCGCGGTCATCATCGCCCGGCGGGCCGGGGTGGTCACCCGGGTCACCGCGGACGAGATCATCGTGGACGCGGGCACCAACGGCGCGGCCCCGGCCGACCAGCCGCTGGCGCGGCTGCACCAGCACGACCGCTACCGGGTGAAGAAGTTCTGGCGCACCAACCAGGACACCGCCATCAACCAGCGGCCGCTGGTGCAGCTCAACCAGCGGGTGGCCGCCGGCGAGATCATCGCCGACGGCGCCGCCACCGACGGCGGCGAGCTGGCGCTGGGCAGCAACGTGCTGGTGGCGTTCATGCCCTGGTACGGCCACAACTTCGAGGACGCCATCGTCCTCAGCGAGCGGCTGGTGAAGGACGACGTCTACTCGTCGATCCACATCCAGGAGCTCGAGCTCCACGTCCGCGACACCAAGCGCGGGCAGGAGGAGATCACCCGCGAGATCCCCAACGTCTCCGACGAGAGCGTGGTGGACCTCGACGAGCGGGGCATCGTCCGGATCGGCGCCCACGTGAAGCCGGGCGACATCCTGGTCGGGAAGATCACCCCCAAGGGTGAGACCGAGCTCTCGCCGGAAGAGAAGCTGCTGACCGCGATCTTCGGCGAGAAGGCGAAGGACGTGAAGGACAGCTCGCTCAAAGTCCCGCCCGGCATGGCCGGCGTGGTGATCGACGTCAAGATCTTCAGCCGGATCGAGGACCAGGTCGTCGAGAAGGACCGGGGCGAGCGGATCGGCGAGGTGCGCCGGATCGAGAACGACGAGAAGGCCCGCATCAACGCCGTCATGCTGGAGGAGCTGCGCCACCTGCTCCAGGGCCAGGAGGTCGCCCTGATGCTGAAGGCCGGCACGGTGGAGGAGTATCTCTCCTCGGGCACGAAGCTCACGGCCGTCTCGCTGGAGGACATCGACCTGGCGGACGTGGATCTCAAGACGCTCCGGGTGGCCAACAAGACGGCCAACGAGCGGATCCGCTCCACCATCGACATGGCCGCCCGCGAGCGAGCCAAGGTGGAGGAGAAGGCGGAGGACCAGATCGACAAGATCCTCCAGCCGGACGAGCTGCCCCCGGGCGTGATCCAGCTGGTGAAGGTGTACATCGCCGAGAAGCGCAAGATCTCGGTGGGCGACAAGATGGCGGGCCGGCACGGGAACAAGGGCATCGTCGCCCGGATCGTGCCGGAGGAGGATATGCCGTTCCTGCCGGACGGCACCCCGGTGGACATCGTCCTCAACCCGCTCGGCGTGCCCAGCCGTATGAACGTGGGCCAGATCCTGGAGACCCACCTCGGCTGGGCGGCGCGGATTCTCGGGTTCGAGGCCAAGACGCCCGTGTTCCGCGGCGCGGACGAGGCCGAGATCGGCGTGCTGCTGCGCCTGGCGGGTTTCCGCTGGGCGGCGGAGAGCCTCCGGCTGCGCCGGGCGGCCCCCGAGCTGGCGGCGCCCGCGATCGCCCGGGTGGTGCAGGACCTCAAGAAGGTCGTGCCCGAGGGCGGGCACGCCACCGTGCTCCAGGCCGGCGCCGCCCTGCTGGGGGCCCGGGGCGCTTCGGCGGAAACGAAGGAGCTGTTCCATCAGGTCCGGGCCTTCCTGACGGACGCCGCGAAGGAGCTGGGTGAGCGCGAGCTGGCCCAGCGCCGGCAGGAGGCGGCGTTCCATCACACGGTGGCCGAGAACGGCAACGGCGACGCGAAGGCGGCCGCCAAGGCGGCGAAGGAGCTGGAGAAGGCCGCCGGGGCCACACCGGCCGAGGCGCTGGTCGCCGCAGGCCGACCCCACCTGGCGGCGCTGCTCGGCGGCAAGGACGCCGATGTGGATGGCGCCGCCGACGAGCTGCTCCGGAGCGCCGGGCTCACCCCGGCGGGCAAGGCCCGGCTGCGGGACGGCCGGACCGGCCAGTTCTTCGAGGGCGAGGTCACGGTCGGCTCGATCTACATGTTGAAGCTGAGCCACCTGGTGGACGACAAGATCCACGCGCGGTCCATCGGCCCCTACTCGCTGGTGACCCAGCAGCCGCTCGCCGGCAAGGCGCAGTTCGGCGGCCAGCGGTTCGGCGAGATGGAGGTCTGGGCGCTGGAGGCCTACGGCGCCGCCCACGTGTTGCAGGAGATGCTCACGGTCAAGTCGGACGACGTGAACGGTCGCAGCAAGGTGTACGAGGCGATCGTGAAGGGGCAGAACCTGCCCGAGCCGGGCATCCCGGAGTCGTTCAACGTGCTCGTGAAGGAGTTGCAGGCGCTTGGCCTGAAGGTCACGCTCGGTACCACCGAAGCCGGCGACGAATAAGAGGGACTCATGATTGATTTTCGCAGCGGGCGCGAGCCCAAGAGCTCGAGCTTCGACTATATCAGCATCCGCATCGCCAGCCCGGAGGAGATCCGGGGCCCGCGCGATCCCAAGGAGCGCGAACGCCTGGAGCTTCAGGGGCAGCGGTCCTGGTGGTCGTGGGGCGAGGTGACCAAGCCGGAGACGATCAACTACCGGTCGTTCAAGCCGGAGAAGGACGGTCTCTTCTGCGAGCGGATCTTCGGTCCCGTCAAGGACTGGGAGTGCCACTGCGGCAAGTACAAGCGGA
>JBKPGZ010000311.1:0-9207 GCA_046729675.1 Gemmatimonadota bacterium
CTCGATGAGGGCGAGATACACCAGGTCGCCGGGCAGACCTTCACGCGACAGCCGCTCGCGGATCATCGGCTCGTAGCGCTGCATGCGGTTGAGCCAGGTGCCCATCCGCTCCCGGCCCTTCCCCTGGAAAAAGCTCAGGTACCACTGCACCCGGTGGTGGCTGTTGTAGGTCTCGACGTCGATGTCCCAGGTGACCGCTTCGGCGAGCTTCTCGCTGTCGTCGCCCGCGATCATCGCCTTCGCGTCCGCCGCCTCCTCCTCCGTCGGCTCGGCGTCGGCCAGCGCGTCGAGCACTTCCTCGTCGGCGGCGGAATCGGCGGCCTCGTGCAGCTCGGCGGCGAGCTCTTCAGGGGGGATCAGGGTGTCGACGTCGGGGGCCGGCGGGAGGGCGAGGGAATCGGCCCTGGCGTGCTGCCCGGGAGATCCGCCGGCGGTCGAGCGCTCGGGCTCGGGCGCTGCCGGAGGCGTGGCCCGCTGCGAGCCGCCGCAGGCGATCAGGAAGGTCAGCAGCAGGATAGCCGAGGGTCGACGCATCGCCGCTCCGCTTCGGGGTACATTCGGGGTGCATTCCGCCGGGCGGAAGGCGTTCTGAGGCAGTGTGTCGGCGCGAGCGCCGTCTAGCGCATGAACAGCCTGTTTCCAAGGATGCGATTGGTCGCGTTGAGCACGGCCAGTGCCGCGGCCCGGGCCGGGTCACCCTCGGTCAACACCGACCCGACGACCCGCTGGTCGGTGCCCTCGCCCCCGGTAGTTGCGAGGGAAACAATGACGACGGTTGCATCGAACGCCCGTACCGCCTTCACGCCGAGGAGCTCGAATCCCAGGCCGCTCTGGGCTACGGCCTGCCCCAACGCCTTCACGCAGGCCTCGGCCGCGCAACGCAATTCACCGGCCTGCGAGGCCAGACCCTCGCTCTCCCCGCAAAACGCCTCCGAATCGCGCCACGTCAGGCCCACCTTCGCACGGCAGCGCCCGTTGGGCAGGCGATCCAGCACGAACTCGGCGAAGCGCAGGCGCTCGCTGAGGGGGTTGGGGGCAGCCATGACCGTCCTGGGAAGGCGAGTTCAGTGACTGGCGACGGGGCCCGAGGAGGGGCAAAGCCTATGCCACCCCCCACTTCGGGACCGTCTTCAGCCCAGACGTTCGGCGAGGGCGGCCGCGAGGGCGTCGTTGGAGAGCTTGTCGGCCTGGGCGAAGAGTGCGGCCTTCGAGGCGGACGAGAGCGGGTAGGTTACCCACACCGATTGCGCCTCGGTGCCCGCGCACCGAAACGAGAAGACCAGGTTCCATTCCGCCGAGTGCGCGCGGCGCTCGGCGGCGACCGACACGTTCCAATGGCGGTCGCCGTGCTCGACCACTCTCCAGACCATGGACGACTCCACGAAGTCGACTGGAAAGGTCGGCCAATATGAGACCGGGCCGTGAATCAGGTCAAGAGCCGCTCGGCTCTCGCGTGCTCCATCGTCTCGACGATCGTGAGCGGACGCAACTCGCGCCACGCGACGCCCGCGTGTGCAAGGCGCGTGCGCGTCTCCGCCAGCAGCGCGTCGCTGCCCCACGGCAAGGCGGTGAAGACATCGGGCAGCGGCGGCATTGCGCCGATCAGGTAGCAGCCTCCGTCGGCCGTCGGACCGACGACGACGTCCCCCTGCCCAGCGATCGCGGCCGCTTCGCGCAGGATGGCGGCGTCGATACCGGGACATTCAGCCACCAGCGCGAGCCACCGCCGGCCGGCGTCGGCCGCGCGTGCCGCGGCCCAGAGCCGCATGCCTGGACTGCCGGAGGCCTGCGGCCGCACGTCGCAGTCCTCGCCCAGCCAGTAGCGCATCTCGGGACCGGCGTCGCCCGGCGCGAACCAGACCGTGACCTCCAGCCCGGCCTCGCGTGCCGCCGCGAGGGTCCGGGCCACCATGATGCGATAGAGTCGGAGAGCGTGTCGGTCGCCGAGCTCGGCGGCGAGACGGTGCTTGACCGTGCCGAGCCGTGGCGCGTGGAGGAAGACGGCGAGCGCCGCCGCGGTGGAGGACCGCGGCGTGCTCAGCTCCGGACCAGCGCCTGAAAGCGGGAGCGCAGGTCGCGCGTGATGGGGCCCGGCTTGCCGCTGCCGATGACCCGGCCGTCCACCTGGCGGATGGCGATCACCTCGCTGGCCGTGCCGGTGAAGAACGCCTCGTCCGCGGTGTAGACGTCGTAGCGGTTGAGCGTGGTCTCCTGCACCTCGTACCCCGCGGCGCGCCCCAGCTCGATGATGGTGTCGCGGGTGACGCCCTTGAGGATGCCGGCGTAGGCGGCGGGCGTGCGGATGACCCCGTTTTTCATCACGAAGATGTTCTGGCCCGACCCTTCGGCCACGTGGCCTTCGCTGTCGAGCATGAGCACTTCGTCCGCGCCGGCCTGGATGCCCTCGACCTTCGCGAGGATGTGCGCGAGGTAGTTGAGTGACTTCACCCGCGGTGAGAGCGACTCGCGTTGCGGGATCGGCGTGCCGGCGGTGACCACCCGGACGCCGGTCTCGTAGACCTCTTCCGGGAAGAGCCGGATCGTGTCCACGATGATGATGATCGAGGGCTTGGCGCAGTTCCGCGGATCCAGCCCCAGGTCGCCGACGCCCCGGGTCACGATGTGCCGGATGTAGGCCTCGGCGATGCGGGAGCGGCGGACCGCCTCTTCGGTGACGGCCGCCATCTCACTCTTCGGCATCGGGATCGTGAGCCAGATCGCCTTGGCCGAGTCGTACAGCCGGTCGAGGTGCTCGGTGAGCTTGAAGATCTTGCCGCCGTAGACGCGGATGCCTTCGAACACGCCGTCGCCGTACAGCAGGCCGTGATCATAGACAGAGACCGTGGCGGTCTCGCGATCGTACCATTCGCCGTCGAGCCAGACAGTGGGCGTACCCGCTCCAGTCCCCGGCGAGGGCTTCGAGGGTTTCAGAGTCGTGGACATGGGGGCAAATGTATCCCGCGGTACGTGACCGGCCAAGGCGGGCGTGCAGTCACTCCGGTGCAACCCCACTGGCCCGGGAGAGGCCGGGAAGCGAATTTCTGGCATGCGACCAAATCGCTGGAGCGAGCCGCAGCTGGATCGGCGGAGCTATCCTAGGGCGGAGTACCGTCGTACGGCTCCGGCCCTGCTGGAGCTGGAGGGCTATCGCTGCGCGGTGCGGGATCTTGCACCCGGCGGGCTCCGGGTCGAGCCCGCCCCTGCCGCACGGGTCTGGGAGGCGGGTGAGCGGGTGAGTGGGGTCCTGCACCTCAGGACCGTGGGGCGGGTGCTGATCGGCGCCGTGATCGGCCGGATCGACCGCTCGGGTCTCGCGCTGGTGCCGGACGATGGGCCCTGGCCCGAGACCTCGATCATCGACGCCGAGCGGTCCTCCCTGGTGCGCTGGCATCACGAGCGCCGCGGCGCCCCGCGGCTGCCCCTGCCTCAGTTGCCGGGCCAGGGCGGTACCCCGCTCCGTGACATCAGTGCCACCGGCCTTCGCTACGCGCTCGGGCCAACCGAGCGCGCGCCGGCCCCCGGCAGTCACGTGGAGGGCGAGTTGCGGCTCGACACCGAAACCGTGATACCGGTGCGCGGGCAGGTGGTCCGGCACATCGGGCGCGAGATCGCGGTGGCGCTCGATCCGCCGGGCCTGACGCCCGAGGTCCTCGCGCTGCTCCGGCGGCGGTTCTTTCCCGAGGGGGCGGATACCACGTTGCCCTGAGCGCTATCCGCTATCCGCTATCCGATAAGCACACCGGCCAGCCACGGTGTGCTTGAGTGAGCGGATAACGGATAGCGGATAGCGCTCAGAACGTCACCGCCGCGAGCAATCCCGCGATCTCCTCCAGCGCCAGCACCAGGCTCGCACCCCCGCGCCGCACCGCCGCGCGCGGCATCCCGTAGACCACGCAGCTCGCCTCGCTCTCCGCGATCGTCACGCCTCCGCCCGCGCGGATCGTGGTCATTCCGTCCGCCCCATCCTCTCCCATTCCGGTGAGCAGAATGCCGAGCACCCGGCCGGGCCTCGAGCGCGCGGCCGAGCGCATGGTGACGTCGATGCTGGGGATGTGCCGCGCCTCCGACGGCTCCGGGGTCAGCACCACGGCGAGCCCGGAGCTGATCCGGAGGTGCCGGCCCCCGGGCGCGACCACCACGTGGCCCGGTGCCAGTCGCATCCCCTCCGCCGCCTCCGTCACCCGCAGCCGGCAGAGCGCGTCCAGCCGCTTCGCGAAGGCCTCGGTGAAGCTCGGCGGCATGTGCTGCACCACCACGATCGGGAGCGGAAAGCGCGCGGGCAGCCGCTCCAGGATCCGCTGGAGCGCGGGTGGCCCACCGGTGGACGCGCCGATGACGCAGAGGTCGCAGTGACGCAGCTCGCTCAAGATCGCGTGATCGGCGGGCTCCGGCGCCCGAGCGCCGTTGCTGCGCACGGCGGCGCCATTGGCCGGCACCAGCGCCTGCATCCGGTCCACCACCTCTCGGCGGAGGAACTCCAGGTCCATCACGTTGAGCGCGGTCTTGTCGATGAAGTCCACCGCCCCCGCTGCGAGCGCGGCGACCGTGGCCGTGGCGCCCTCCCTGGTATGCGCGGACAGCATCACGACTCGGAGCGAGGGCTTCCAGCGGAGCAGTGCCGGGAGCACCTGAAGCCCGTCCATCCCGGGCATCTCCACATCCAGGGTGACGAAGTCGGGATCCGCCGCCGGCACCTTGGCCAGCGCCTCCGCCCCCGACTCCGCGGCCCCCACCACCTTGAACCCCGGCTGGGTCGCGAGCACGCGGGTCAGCGCGCGGCGCACGAAGGGCGAGTCGTCCACTACGAAGACGCGGATCATGCCGGCGGCTTCCGGTAGACGACCGATCCCCCGACCACCACCGGGGCGAGCTCGGTCGAGCGTTCGAAGAGGGACTCGGAGTGGCCGAGGAAGAGGTAGCCGCCCGGCAGCAGCGCCCGGCCGAGCAGGCCGATGGCCCGCTCGAACGCCGCGTCGCAGAAGTAGATCAGGAGGTTGCGGCAGAGTACGGCATCGTAGGTCCCGCGCTCGAGAGCGAACCCCGGGGACAGCAGGTTCGCCTGGAAGAAGCGGATACCTGCCCGGTAGCGGTCCCGCAGCCGGAACCACTGGCTCTCCTGGGCGAAGTAGCGGCGCCGGGTATCGGCGTCGCAGGCTCGAAGCGAGCCCTCCTCGTACAAAGCCTCCTTCGCCCGCGCGATCCGCTCCGCGTTCAGGTCGCAGGCATCCATCTCCCAGATCCGCCCCGGCGCATGGCCGGCGTTCTGGAGCGCGATACCCACGGAGTAGGGCTCCTCGCCCGAGCTGCAGCCGGCGGAGAGGAAGCGGAGCGGCCGTCCCGCAGCCCCCGCGCGGCGCTCCGGCACGACGTGATCCACCAGGATCTCGAACTGGCGGGTCTCGCGGAAGAAGTAGGTCTCGTTGTTGGTGACCAGCGCGGGGAGGCGGTCGAACTCGGCGTCGCGCTGGGGATGGAAGCGCAGGTACTCGTAGTAGGCCCGGGGTGAGTCGAGGCGCAGCTCGCGCAGACGAGGCCCCAGCCTGGCCGCGAGAATGTCCTGCCGTACGCCCTCGAACGTGAGTCCGAACCGCTCCTGGATCAGGTCGCCCAGGAGCTTGAGGTCGGCGGCGGGGAACGGGCTCACGCCGCGCTGGAGAGCGGGACCTGCGACTGCTCCAGCGCGGCCCGGGCGGTGGCCGCCACCACGGATTCCACGTCGCGCGCGAGGGTGAGGAGCACGTCGCGCGTCTCCGCGGTCCCCAGCCGGCCGAGCCCGCGAGCCGCGGAGTGGCGGATGTACCAGTCGGCGTCCTCCGCCAGGCTGTGAAGCATCGGGAAGTGCTCCTGCCCCGCCGTCTCGGCCAGGCCCTGCGCCGCCGCGCGGCGCACGTCGAGGTCGGGCGACTCCAGCCGGAGCAGCAGGAAATCGGGAAGCCATGGCGGCGCGATCCGCAGCAGCGAGGAGACGATCTGCATCTGCTCGTGCGGCCCGCACTGGGGAAAGAGGTCCCGAAGTCTCACCGCCGCCGCCTGCGCCCGGCACTGTCCCAGCGCGCGGATCACGTGGAAACGGAACGAGTCCGCGGTCCCCAGCATGGCGACCAGCGTCGTCACCGACTTCTCGCCGCCCCGGCGCACCAGCAGGTCCAGCGCCTCCGCCTGGATCGGCAGGTGGCGGTCGGCCAGGGCGCGGATGAGCGCGATCTCGGCCTTGGATCCCGCTATCCGCCAGGCGGCCCGGAGCGCCGCCAGGCGAATGCCGGGGCTCCGCGACTCGGCGAGCGCAAGGACGCGCGGCTCCAGCCCCGGCACCGGGGTGCGGGCAAGCACTCCGAGCGCCTCCACCACGATCGGCTCGGCCACGCCCGGCTCCAGGCAGCCATCGAGCTCGCCGAGGACCTCGGGCGAGAGCCGGGAGAGACCCTGCCCTGCCGCGACCTGTTCTTCCGGCTCGCCGTTCCGGAGCCGCTCGAGCAGCAGCGGCGCCGCGGCATCGAGACCCATGCGTCCCAGAGCGAGGCAGGCCGCCGCTCGCACCGGCAGGTGCGGGTCGGCGAGGTGGCTCACCACCGCCGAGAGGTCGCCGGGCCCGAAGGCGCCGACCCGGAGTGCGCCGCAGCGCACGTCGGAGTCGGGGTGCTCGAGGAGTTCGGCGAGCCGGGGCGTGACCCGTTCGGGGAAGCGGCCCACCAACCCCTCGATCCACTGCGCCGTTCCGTCCCGGGCGAGCCGCGCCAGCAGCACCGGCTGCAGCTCGGCGATGCCCGCCGCCGCGACCACCGTGGCTGCCGCACGGAGCAGGCTGTCGCTCTCGTCCGCGTCCCCCTCGGCCGCGGGAGTCTCCAGCAGCTGGCCGAGGTAGGCGACGAGATTCCCTCCGTCCACCACCACGTCGCGCTCCATCCGGCGCAGCAGAGGCTCGGGATCCGGATGCAGCTCGATCATGACCGCGACTGCGAGCAGCAGCGGGTCGCGCAGGGACCGCTCGCGCACCGAGAGCAGGAGCGGAAGGAGCGGCTCCAGTGATTCCGGCGCCGCGATCCGGCGAAGCGCCTGCACCGCGGGCTCGGCGAGGATCGAATCCGGTACGAACGCCATCAACGGCGTCACCGCATCAGGATGCCCGATCTCCCCCAGCGCGGCGATGGCCGCGAGCTGGAGCCAGAGGTCCCCCTGGAGGAGCCCGGAGAGCATCGGCACCGCCTCCTGAATGCGGAGCTTGCCGGTCGCCTCGATCGCCGCCTGGGCGACGTTGGGGTCGGCATGGTGGAGCAACGGGAGGATCGCGGGGGCCGCCGCGGCGTGGCCGATCCGGGAGAGGCTTTGGAGGGCGAACAGCAGCAGCTCGGGATCCTGACCCGCCAGCATGCCGACCAGGTGCGGCACGGCGTAAGGGCCCTGGCGCTCGAGGGCGCTGAGCCCGGCGTTCCGCCGCACGGCGTTCTCGCCGTCGGCGACCAGCGCGCCGAGAACGGACGGCTCGAGGTAGCGAGCGGCGAGCCTGATGGCGCGCTCGCGCACGCTCGTCGCCGGGTCCTCCAGCGCGGCCAGGATGGCCCCTTCGCCGCCCGGCTCGCGGGCCGCCGCCTCCAGCGCCGCGATCCGCTGCGCGGGAGGGAGCGTGGAAGCGGTCATACCTGCAGCAGGGAGACGCGCTGCTTCAGGGCGTCGGACTCGCCGGCCAGGCTCTTGGCCGCGCCGCTCATCTGCTCTACCGCGACGAGGTTCTGCCGCGAGACGACCGCGATCGCCTCGACCGCCTTCACCACCATCTCGCCGCCGTGCTTCTGCTCGGTCACGGCCTCCGACATCTGGTGGGTGAGCTGATTCATCTTCTGCGCCGCCGCGCTGATCTCCTGCGCGCCTGTGGCGTTCTCCGAGATCGAGCTGGCGATCTGCCGCGCGAGGTTGGACATCCGCCCGACGGTCGCGAGCACCTCGCGGGCGTCCGCCGCCTGCTCGTCCGCGGCACCGGCCGCCTCCGCCACGAGACCGGAGGTCTTGTTGATGGACTCCACGATGCCGGCGAGCACCTGCTCGATCAGGGTGACCGCGCGCTTGGTGTCCTTCTGCACCGTCTCGATGACCGCGCCGATCTCCTGGGTCGCAGTAACGGACCGCTCGGCCAGGCGGCGGACCTCGTCGGCCACCACGGCGAAGCCCTTGCCGGCCTCGCCCGCGCGCGCGGCTTCGATCGCGGCGTTGAGGGCGAGGAGGTTGGTCTGGTCCGCGATCCCCTCGATCACCTTGACGATCTTGCCGATCTCGTCGGACCGCTGCCCGATGGAGGCGATGGACTCCTGCAGCCGCTCGCCGTTGTCGCGGGTCTCCGCCACCGACTGCTGGCTCACCTGGTCGACCTGGTGGATCCGCGCCGCGATGGCTCCCACCTGCTCGATCATCGTGCCGAGGGTGCCCGTAGCCTCCTCGACTGCGCGGATAAGCACGGCCCCGTTGTCAGCGGTCTGGGTGAGCGTGGCGCTCATCTCCTGGATCGAGGCGGAGGTCTGGTCCACGTTCGCGGCCAGCGCCTCGGCGCTGCGGGCCAGGTTCTGCATCTGGGAGGCGATCTCGACCATGGTGGAGGAGGTCTCCTCGGTTGAGCTGGACTGCATCTCGGCGCCCTTGGCCATCTGGGAGGAGGAGGCGGAGATCTCCTCGGCCGACTGCGCGACGGCGCGGGAAGAGACCGCGATCTGGGTGGCGATCTCGCGGAGATTCTTCACCATCTGCCGCATCGAGTGCTCCAGCCAGCCGATCTCGTCCCGCGACTTGCTCCGGATGTCCGTGGTGAGGTCGCCCTTGGAGACCTGCTCCGCCAGGATCCCGAGCTGGGTGAGGGGATCCGCGATCAGCCGCGCGAGGCCGAGGGCGAGGAGCACGCCGGCGCCGATGGTCACCGCCAGGAAGACCATGATCGCCAGCCGGGAGTCCTGGAAGATCTGCTCCGCGGCCCGCACGTCGTTGCCGGCGGCGTTCAGCCGCTCGAGGGCCCGGATGGCCTGCCACCCGAGCCCCGTCGTGAGGGCGAGGACCAGGGCGAATCCGGTGAGGATCTTCCGGCGGATCGTCCAGTCCTTGATCGTCTGCTGCCAGCTGTTGGCCATCGTCACGGCGTCCTTGAAGAGGGCGGTATCGTTGTCATCCCGAGCGCAGCGAGGGATCTTGCCAGAGCGAAGAAGATACCTCGCTGCGCTCGGGATGACA
>JBKPGZ010000312.1:0-7432 GCA_046729675.1 Gemmatimonadota bacterium
CGCACACCGGGCGGACCGGGGGGACGCCGTGACACCCCGAGCCGAGCGAGGCATCTTCTCCGCGGTTATCGAAATCCGGTGAAAAGATCCCTCGCTTCGCTCGGGATGACAGGTTGGCTTCGGACCGCCGGACCGCCGGACCGCCGGACCGCCGGACCGCCTCACCGCGGCCAGAGCCAGCCGAACGTCCCCGCCGTCACCAGCCCGTAGACCAGTCCGTCGAACACTTCCTTCCACGCCACCGGCCACGGCTTTCCCATCCAGATCGCCGCCGGGATGACGCCGGCGCCGTAGGCCAGGAACCCGACGGCCCCGACGACCCGGAAGACCTGGAGGTAGGACGCGCCCGGAGCGAGCGTGTGGGCCGCGAGGTAGGCGATGAAGAACGACACCACCAGGATGAACAGGAACCACTGGAGCAGCATCGGCCCCATGGTCGGCGGGCCGGGACGCCGGAGGTTCAGCACCCCGACAGGTCCCTCGATGAACTTCTGCTGCATCGCCGGCGACTGCATCTCCTTCGGGTCGGAGCAGTAAGGGATGATGTACTGCCGCGGCGCGGGATTGCCGCCGCGCAGGGCGGCCCGGACGGCGTCCTCGTTGGGCAGCGGCGTGTAATCGCGGTTGTGGTACTTGAGGACCATGTGAATGATGGCGCTCACGACGAATACGAAGACGGCCGACAGCACGATGGGGAGCCACAGGGCGCCGAGTAGCGACATAGGGCCTTCCGATGATGATGGGATGGTGCGGTCAGGGCAGCGCTAACGTACCTCCGAAGTGGACGCACCCGCCAGCATCCCTCGCACCCGCGAGAGCAGCTCGTCGGGCACGAACGGCTTCTGGATGAAGAGCGCCGTGTCGGGCAGCAGGCTGCGCGCCAGGACCTCGTCCCCGGTGTAGCCCGACATGAAGAGGATCGGGATCGTCGGGTGCTGGTCGGCGAGCGCGTCGCTCAGCTCGCGACCGTTGAGCTCGGGCATGATCACGTCGGTGAGCACCAGCCTCGGTGGCTCGCCGCCGAGCGCGAAGATGTCGAGCGCCTGGCGACCGTTCTCCGCCTCGATGACGACGAGCCCGGCGCCTTCGAGCGTGCGGCGCACCAGCTCCCGGATCGCCAGCTCGTCCTCCACCACCATCACGAGCGCCGGCTCCAGCTCCCCCTGGGGAGCGACCGCCGGCTTGCGCTCGGGTGGGCGGGCGGGCTGCACCTCGCTGGGCGCGGCGGGCAGGTAGACCTTCATCGTGGTGCCGACGCCCACCTCGCTGTAGGGCCAGATGAAGCCCTCGTGCTGCTTCACGATGCCGTAGACGGTCGAGAGTCCGAGCCCGGTGCCGGCGCCGACCGGCTTGGTGGTATAGAACGGCTCGAAGATCTTGGCCAGCGTCTCCTTGCTCATTCCACTCCCGTTGTCGGTGACCTCGATCCGGACGTAGGGCCCGGGCACCAGATTGCTCACGCCGTGGGCCTCGGCATACGCCGCGTCGAGCACCACCTCCTGGACGCCGATGCTGAGCCGCCCGCCGGTGCGCATCGCATCGCGCGCGTTGGCCGCGAGGTTGATGAGGACCTGATCGATCTGGGTGGGATCCGCCAGGATGCGGCAGCGGGACCGCCGGGGCAGGACCACCAGTGACTTGTCCGCGCCCAGCAGGCGCTCGAGCACCGGCACCAGCGCGGTCACCGCCTCGTGCACGTCGAGCAGCTGGGTCTGCTTCACCTGTCGGCGGCTGAAGGTGAGCAGCTGCTGGGCCACCCGGGCGGCGCGGGTCGCGGCGCCCACCATCTCCCGGACATCACCGGCCTGCGGGTGGTCCTGTCCCAGCGCGCCCAGCACGAACTCGCCGAAGCCGAGCACCGCCATGAGCTGGTTGTTCACCTCGTGGGCGACGCCCCCCGCCAGGGTCCCCACCGCCTGGAGCCGCTGGGCCTGGCTGAGCTGCTCCTCCGCGTGCAGCCGGTCGGTGATGTCGGTATGCGCCCCCACCCACTCGCGGATCCGGCCCTGGTCGTCCAGCACCGGCACCGCGCGAGCCTCCATGTTGCGGAACTCGCCGTCCTTGCGGCGGAGCCGGTGCTCGGTAGCGAGCGGCCGGCGGGCGGCCACCGCTTCGCCCCAGGCCCGGATCGCCTGCTCCCGGTCGTCGGGGTGGATCGCCTCGAACCAGCCTCCCCACGTCGCCTCGGTGCCGCTCTGCCCGGTGAAGGCCTCCCACTGGCTGGTGTCGATCGGCCGCCGGCCGTCGGCGGACGCGGTCCACACGATCTGCGAGGCGGCCGCGACCAGCGCCCGGTATCTCGCTTCGCCGCGGCGGAGCGCCTCCTCGGCGTGCTTCTGCTCGGTGACGTCGTTGTCCACCTCGATCACCGCTCCGGGGCGGCCGTCCGCGTCCCGGTGCAGGATCCAGTGACTCGCCACCTGGACCCGGAACCCTCCGCGAGAGCGCCGAGCCAGCTCACCGTGCCATTCCCCCCGCTCGAGCAGCGCCGCCGAGACCTCCTCCGCCGGCGCCGGCAGCTCGGTGTGCAGCAGCCGCATGGCGTTGGCGCCGATCGCTTCGCGCTCGTTCCACCCGTACAGGCGATGGGCGCCGGCGCTCCAGAACTGGATCCGGCCGTCGAGACTTCTCGCCAGCACCGGTGCGTGATTGAGGATCTCCAGCAGCTCCCGTGTCTGCTGCACGCTCTGGCGCAGCGCGGCGCCCGCAGCCTGTTCGGCCTCGAGCAGCCGCTCGCCCAGCGCCCGCTCCGCCTCGGCTCGCTCGGCCGCCCGCCGCTCACCGTCGGCGCGGCGCACCACGGAGACCACCCGGAAGGCCGCCAGGAGCGACAGTCCGACGAACGTCGCGATGAACAGCGCCAGCGCGACGTGCTTCTGGTAGAAGCCGAGCCGGAGCGCGAGCAGGCTTCCGGCCGCGAAGAGCACCGGGACCATCACGGCGATCGGCAGCAGGCGGCGCAACAGGATCGTCCCCGGGTCGCGGCCGCCGATCAGCTCCATGAGCGTGGACTGGTGAGTCGCGGCCACGACGCCGATGGTGAGCAGCAGGAGCAGGATGGCGTCCGCGAGCGAGAGTCCTACGCCCGGGGCGAGCTCGTAGAGCTCCGGCACGCCCACGAGGTGCCCGGCGACGGCGATCAGCGGGAGGCCACCCGCAGCGATGAGCGCGGCGACGTGCGCCCTGCGGTGCTGCGCGTGCCTCCCCTTCACCGCCAGCAGCAGCGAGACGCCGAGCAGGAGGAAACTGGCGGTGGTGATGGGAGCCGGTCGGCCGGGGAAGGCCGACGGGATCAGCTGTACGTCATCGCGGAAGAGCAGCCGGTCGAGCCCCAGATCCCACCAGACCAGATACTCCAGGAGCACCAGCGTCGCGATAAAGATCACCAGGCCGGCGGCAACCGCCTGGTGCCGGTGGAGGCGCGCCAGGAGCGTGAGGAGGCTCGCGCCCGCGAGCACGAACATGACCGCCACGAGCGGCACGGTCTGGGGCAGAAGCAGGGGGGAAGAGACGTCGGGCCCGCTGCCGAAGACGTACGCTTCGACGGCGCCCAGTCCCAGCAGCGTCGTGGCCAGTCCCGAGACCAGCGGCAGGCGGCGCAGCCAGGGCGCCATGCTCGCGAGCGGAGGCGCTCCAGCCGGGGAAGACGCGGTTGTGTCGGTCCGGTGGGCCATGCCCGCTCGGCGGTGTGCTGGGACGCAGGGGTTCCGGAAAAACTTAGTTGACTGGCACCCCCTGCGTCACCGGCGGGCTCGGCGATGGATCCGGAATTCACCGTACTAGAAGCCCGGCCTTCGCGCTGGTATGTTCGGGTGTGGCGATGACGACATGGCCGTGTCCTCGCCGCAGCCCTTCCGCGAGTAGCCGCTCCCGGCCCAGCCCCCTGACAGGAGCTCTGCCCACGATGGCCCGGCCAGTCTAGATGAGCGCCTTGCCTGGCTCCCCCCGGGACCACCTCGTGGGTGCGGCTGACCTGCCCCCGGCGGTCCTCCACTTCATGAGGCAGCACTTTCAGCTTGCCGCCAGGGCCGCTCAGGACCTCATGTGGGACTGGGACCTGATCAGCGGGGACATCGTGTGGGCCGGCACCACCGAGCCCTATTTCCGGGTGTCGCCGGACCGGATGGCCGAGCTGCCCGCGGGTCCGTACCGGGTGTGGGCGGATCGAGTCCACCCCGACGATCTTGCGGCCACCGAGGCCGCCGCCCGGGCCGCCATTGCCGGAGGCGCAGAGTCGTGGCAGCACGAGTACCGCTTCCGCCGGGCCGACGGCTCCTACGCCGACATCCTCGAGCGGGCCCTCATCGCCCGCGACGGGACCGGTAAGGCGCGACGTGCCCTGGGGGCCATGGAGGACGTGACGGCGCGCAAGGCGGCCGAGCGCGCCGCCACCCGCCTGGCCGCCATCGTGGCCGCGTCCGAGGACGCGATCGTCGCCAAGACGGTCGAGGGCGTGGTAACCGGGTGGAATCCCGCGGCGGAACGGGTGTTCGGCTACAGCGAGGCGGAGATGGTGGGACAGTCCATCTTCGTCCTGATCCCGCCCGAGCTGCACGACTCGGAGCGCGACATCCTGGACCACATCCGTCGCGGTGAGCGGGTGGACTTCGCCGACACCGTGCGGATCCGGAAGGACGGGACCCGGATCAACATCGCGCTGACGGTGTCGCCGGTCTGGGATTCCTCTGGCGTCGTGATCGGCGCCTCCTCCATCAAGCGCGATATCACCCAACGGAAGCGGGCCGAGGCGGAGTTGGCCCTGAGAGAGCAGCGGTATCGTGCGCTGGTGAGGGCGACCACGACGGTCGAGTGGCTCGCGACGCCCGAGGGCCACATCACGGGCGAGCAGGCCTCCTGGGGCCAGTACACGGGCCAGACGGCCGAGGAGCGGGCCGGGCTGGGGTGGACCAACGCCATCCATCCCGACGATCGTCAGAACTTCCGCACCGGCTGGCGTGAGGCGCGGGAGCGGCGGGCCATCTGGGAGACACGAGTGCGCCTCTGGTCCGAGCAGCACCGCGGCTACCGCCACGTCGTGCTCCGCACGGTGCCCAACCTCGCGCCCGACGGTACCGTGCTCGAGTGGATCGGCGCGATCACCGACATCGAGGATCGCTGGCTCGCCGAAGAGCGGCTGCGTCACGCCGACAGGATGGAATCGGTCGGGCGTCTGGCGGGCGGCGTCGCCCACGAGGCGAACAACCAGATGACGGTGATCCTCGGGTCCGCCGACTTTCTCGGCCGGTCCCTCGAAACCGAGTCCGCCCGGGTTGATCTCGAGCACATTCGCCGCGCGGCCAGGCGGACCGCCGCCATCACCCAGCAGCTTCTGGCGTTCAGCCGCCGCCAGCTGCTCCAGCCGCAGGTGCTCGATCTCAATGCCGTGGTCTCGGCCCTCGAGCCCATCCTACAGCGTGCGCTCGGGGAGATCTCCCAGGTGAAGCTGCGGCTGGCGGAGGACCTCCATGCCGTTCGCGCCGACCCCGGCCAGCTGGACCAGGTCCTGCTCAACCTCGCGCTCAATGCCCGCGACGCGATGCCGGAAGGCGGCACGCTCACCGTCGAGACGGTGAATACGACCGTGGACGAGCATCACGCCACCGCGAAGGCGGTGGAGCCGGTGGCGCCGGGCCAATATGTCGCGCTGGTCGTCACCGATACGGGGATGGGCATGGACCGCGACACAATGGAGCATGTCTTCGAGCCGTTCTTCACCACCAAGCCGGTGGGTCAAGGCACCGGGCTCGGACTCGCCACCGTGTACGGAATCGTGAAGCAGAGCGGCGGCTTCGTCTCCGTCTTCAGCGAGCCGGGCCACGGGAGCTCGTTCCGGATCTACCTGCCCGTCGCCGCGGTCGGGCGTGAGAGCGAGGGTGGGAGCGCGTCGGGTCTCAGGGGTGGAGGTCACGAGACGGTCCTGGTGGCCGAGGACGAGCCCGCGGTGCGGGCGATCCTGGCCCGCGGGCTTCGCGAGTACGGCTATGCCGTGCTCGAGGCCCGGGACGGCATGCAGGCGCTGGAGCTGGCGCAGCGGGCGCCGGCACCGCCTGACATCGTGATCGCCGATGTGGTGATGCCGGGCATGGCCGGGAGGCAACTCGCGGAGGAGGTGGAGCGGCGCTGGCCCGGCACGCCGGTGATCTTCATCTCGGGCTACATCGGCGCAGATGCCGTGAGTCGCGGTCTGCTGGAAGAAGGGCGCGAGTTCCTGCAGAAGCCGATCGAGCCCGACCTCCTGGTGCAGCACGTCCGCAAGATTCTGGATGCCCGACGAGCGGAGATCGGCCGATGACACGGGCCGAGTCCGGCCCGGTCACCCGCCGCCTTGCCGGCGATGGATCTCGCGCAGGGTGTCGATCGTGTCGGCGTCCGCCGCGGACTTGTCCGGCCGGTAGCCCTTCACCCGGGCGAAGCGAAGCGCCAGGCCGCCGGGATACTGCGGGCTGGCCTGGAGGTCGTTGAAGGCCACCTCCACCACCAGCTCGGGGCGGACGTAGACGGTGTAGTCGTCGCGGCGCTCCTCCAGCTCGGCCAGCCGCTCGGTCTGCCACTGCAGCATCTCGTCGGTCATCCCCTTGAAGGTCTTGCCCAGCATCACGAACCCGCCCGTCGCGGGGTCACGCGCGCCCAGGTGCAGATTGCTGAGCCATCCGCGGCGCCGGCCGTGTCCCCACTCGGCGGCGAGCACGACAAGATCGAGCGTGCGCGCGGTCTTCACCTTGAGCCAGCGCCAGCCGCGCCGCCCCGCCTCATAGGGCGCGTCGAGCGCCTTTACCATCACACCCTCGTGGCCGCGGGCGACCGCCGCGGCATGAAACTCCTCCGCGGTGCCAACCGACGACGTGATGATGCGAGGGACCAGCAGGGAGGCGGGCACCATCCGCTCCAGCCGCTCCCATCGGCGAGCCAGCGGCTCGTCGAGCAGCGATTCGCCGTCCAGATGGAGCAGGTCGAAGAGAAAGAGGGTGACCGGCAGCTCGCCCCGCATCCGCTCGACGTCGAGCCGGCGACCGAAACGGCGCATGGTCGTCTGGAAGGGCAGGGGCGTACCGTCGGCGCGGAGGGCGATGGCCTCTCCCTCGAGGATCAGCTCACGCGTGTCGAGCGACAGCGCCGCCGCCACCAGCTCGGGTACCGCGGCGGTCACGTCGTTGAGCCGGCGGGAGTACACCCGCACCTCGTCGCCGCGCCGGTGGATCTGCACCCGGGCGCCGTCGAGCTTGTATTCGACGGCGGCCTCGCCCAGCTCGCCGAGCGCCTCGGCGACACTCCCCGCGCTTCCCGCCAGCATCGGCAATACCGGTTGGAACAGCCGCACCGCGAAGGCGGAGAGGCCGGTGCCTTCGCCGTCCAGCGCGGCCCGCGCGACCGCGGGCAGGTCGCCCGCCATCATGAGCGCCCGCCGTATCTCCGCCGGCGGCCGCCGGGCCGC
>JBKPGZ010000313.1:0-5285 GCA_046729675.1 Gemmatimonadota bacterium
GCCATGCTCAAAGCGGGCCGGCGGCTTTTCACGTCGAATCCCGGAACGGCCGTTCCCAGCATGCCCCGGTAACCGGCCTACACCGCGCGATCGCCCTGCGATCGCGCGGCTCGTCTGGGTCGTCGAGCCGCACGGGCGGACCGTCACGGTCTCCCGCTCACGCGACGAGATCCGGATCCTGTCCTCGGAGCAGGAGATCGACGGGGGCGAGGTGCTTTCAGGCTTTCGCATCGAGGTGTCGGAGTTCTTCGCGAGCTGAGGCCGTCGTCGGCTGTCCTGCCAGACGACCCGCACCTTCAGCCGCGCCCGATCGCAGCCCTCGGATCAATCCGGGTACTCGTCCTTGCGCCACGCTCGCGGCTCGGAGTCCTCGGCACCCTTCGGCGTCCGTTCGAGCAGGAACGAGTAGTAGGGAGCAACGAACGGGTCGGGCGCCGACACCGTGTAGGTGTGATAGACGGTCCCGTTCTCGCGAGCGAACGCAATCCAGCTCGGGTTCTCGCGGAGGCCGTCCTCGAGCTTCGCGCCGACCTGCTTCCCCCAGTCCTGCAGCCACTCCGGAGGGGCGTCCAGCATCGTCGTGATCTCGGGGATCTGGCGCGCCTTGTCCTTCGTCAACGCGAGCCCGAAATCGAACGGGAAGTCGGTTCCGTAGGTCGAGACCCAGGGGAGCTGCCAACCCATCCGCCGCTTGTAGGCGACGAGCCGATCGATGGGCGCGCGCGAGAACAGGATCAGCGTCACGTCGCGGTGTCCGAGGTGCAGCGCGGCGGCGTCGAGGTGATCCACCCGGTTCGAGCATCCGGGGCAGGCGCCGAGCTCGTAGTCGGGCCCGAACATGATGTTGTAGGCGAGGAGCTGCGAGCGCCCCTCGAAGAGATCGGCAAGCGTCTTGCGGCCCGCCTCGGTCTGGAACTCGTATTGCTTCTCCACGGGTACCCACGGCAGCTCCAGGCGCCTGCGCTTGATCTCCACGTTGAGTTGCGCGTGCTCCGCCTCCATCTTGGCCAGCTCGTCGCGGGCGGCCTGCCACTCCGCGCGAGTTCCGATCTTGTGATCAGCCATTGCTTTCCCTTTCCGATTAGAGATGAGCCGGGAGAGCGTGCGCCAAGGGCGAACGCCATCCGGAAATCTCGCAGCCTTCTACCCACACGACGAGCGAGGGGTCATGAGATCGACATCGGGCCGATCTCTTGGCCCGAGGGCGAGGGGGAGAGCCGGCGGGGCGCTACGGACGCTCCGGGTCGGAGCCCGGGCAAACTGCGCCCGGTCTCCTCGCCTGCGCGTCCTAACGCGCCCGTCGCCGGCTCTCCCCCTCGCCCTCGGGCACGAGTATCACGGAACGGCGGTGGGGGCGGAAGAATCTGCCGTGCTCCTCGGGGCCACCTGAGTGTCCCTGCATGAGGACACACGCCCCGAAACGACAGGTCGATCTCTGCTGCTAACGGATGATGGAGACTGGCTCGTCTGCGGTGGGGTATCGCACGGTGGATGCGACCGCGACGGGTGCCTCGAGGGGGCCATGCAGGTATGGTCCCCTTCGCTGCGCTCAGGGTGACATTCTTATCGATTACCCAGCGCGATCAGCAGGCCGGCAATACCGAGCAGAGTGCTGACCCAGAACCCGAACATCCAGCGTACCAACTCGCTGCGCAGTCCGGCGATCGCGGTCAGCAGCTCCGAACGCAGCTCGGCCAGGCGCTGCTCCAGCTTGGCGTCGACCCGCGCGTAGTACAGCTCATTCAGCTCGCGGAGATCGGCTCGGTGGGTCAGGTCCACGGTGTTGAACCAGTCGACCAGTTCATTGGCCACGTCCTCGCCCAGCACGTCGTACAAGCGCTTGGACAGCCTGGCGGTCACCGGCACGCAATGCTCCAGGGCATAGGTGGGTGACAACCTAAGGATACGCTCGGCGGGACTCGGCATCAATTCTGGGCGGCGCGTGCCTGACAGTCATTGGACACCGTCGCACCAGCCCACCTTCCGATAGCCACAGCCTGCCCGAATCCGGTACCGCGAAATCCGCCTCAGCCGGCTAGGGTTGCGCGCCGACTCTTGCGGCGCCGCAGCCCTGGGCTCTTCTTCCCGGAAGAGGAGGAATCCATGACCAGCGTACCACGGCGCCATCGGTTTACGGTCGAGGAATACCATCGGGTCGCCGATCAGGGCCTCGCGCGCGGCGGCGCCAAGGTCGAGCTCATAGATGGCGCGATCATCGACATGACGCCTCAGGGGCCCTGGCACGTGGAGTGTGTCCGCCTTCTCTCCGAGACGCTCATCCGTGGCGTGCGCTCGGGCGAAAGGGTCTACGTCCAAAGCACCTTGCATCTGAGCCAGTGGTCGGCACCGGAGCCGGACATTGTGGTAACCCGAGGTGGTTCGGAGCCCTGGGAGTCGCCACCGACCGGCGACATCCTCCTCGTGATCGAGGTTGCGGACACCACGGTCGACTACGATCTCGGAACCAAGGTGCCGCTGTATGGGAGGGCCGGGGTTCCCGAGGTCTGGGTGGTCGATCGTGAAGGAAGGCAGGTGCACGTCTTCCGGCAGTCCGGGGCGGAACCGGGCTACGGTTCGGCCGCAATCCTCCGGCCGCCGGATCGGCTGTCGGTCTGCGGCGTCCCCGTCGACGTCGGCTCACTGTTTCCTTGATCGTGGCGGCCGCGGGGGCGGTCAGCCCAGTATCAGGCGGAAGCGGGCCTCGCGCCCGCCAGTTGATCGGGTACGCGCCATGGCTCACGAGCGGTTACCCGCATCCTCCTCCTGGGCGCGGTGCGCCAACTCGTAGAGCGTGTCGGGATCGAGATCCACATCGTTGGGCCAGGCGATAGTTCCAGCATCTTCGTCAACGTACACCTGGGCGAAAAAAGCGGGATCCCGCAGGGGAGCGAAGACGGTATCGTCTGCCCCCCGGAGCCAGCGCGTGCCGTCCACGATTCCACTCGACCCATCACGAAAGGTCAGCCGCAGGCCGTAGGGAGGAAGCACTTCAACGGCCTTGACGCGCGGATGCATGGGTTCACTCCAACGGAGCAATGCTCGGCAGCGGCTTGCCCAGCCGGGCGAGCCGCCAATACGCCGCGCGCGCGTGGGCCGGAGAGTTACCGAGGTGCTGACATCAGCGTAGCGCGATAGCCAGGCCCGCGATGCCGATGAGCGTGGAGACCCAGAAACCGAACATCCAGCGCAGCAGTTCGACGCGGACCTGCAGGATCTCGGTGTGGAGGTCGGTGCGAACCTGGTGGACCTCCGTGCGCACCTGGTGCAGCCCAGTGCGAAGCTCAACCAGCAGCTCGCCCCTGAACTCGGCCAAGCGCTGCTCCAGCTTCGCGTCGAAGCGCGCGAAGTTCAGCTCGTTCAACTCCCGGAGGTCGGTGCGGTACGCGAGGTCCACGGCGTTGAACCACTCCGCCCGTTGGCAACGTCCTCGCCCAGGACTTCGTAGAAGCGCTTGGACAGCTTGGCGGTCACCGGCACGGGCGGCCTTGCTGAAGGAGTCGGTGACACGATAACGATACGCTCGGCGGCGACCGTCATCAATTCCACGCAGACCAGCAGCTCTCTCGATCTCGGCTGGTTTACCGTCCCTCCGATTTCCGCGGGGAATTCGGCCAGAGCGCCGACCCTCGAAGATCCGGGAGACCGTACTCCCCCAGCTCGCCGAGCACCGCGACCAGGGCCACCGGCGCGCCGCGGCCGTAGCGACGGTTTCGGTCACGCCGCCTTCGCTCCTCGTGAACCCGGCGGTCCCGCCACCCAGCAGGACCTTCTGGCTTACGCTCCCGCCGAGTTGAAGCCCGCCGCTCAGTCCGCCGACCCGGTCGCGCGACGATCGAGGTCGGCTCGCTCTTCCCTAAGACCAGTACCCTTGCGACCTGCTCCGGCGCCTCCGATACTGGTCCCTGCCCTGTCGGACCCGTTCCCCCTGGATGGAGCTACGCATGCCCCCCTTCCCCAGTGCCCGCCTCGCCGCAGCCGCCCTGCTCGCCGCGACGGCCCTGAGCTGCTCAGACGCTTCCGCCCCCTCTGACGCCAACCGCGCCAGGCCCACCACCGCACCCCTGGCGCAGTCGGCCATCAAGCAGGGCCCCACGCTGACCTCGCAGGCCAGCGGCACCACCGCCCGCCTGATCGGCGTGCACGCCGTCAATCAGAACGTCGCCTGGGTAAGCGGCGACGTCGGTACGTTCGCGGTCACCACCGATGGCGGTGCCACCTGGCACCCAGGCGTCGTGCCGGGCGCGGAAGCGCTCCAGTTCCGCGACGTCCAGGGAGTGAGTGCCACGGAGGCCTACCTGCTCTCGATCGGCACCGGCTCGGACTCGCGCATTTATCACACGACGGACGGCGGCGCGAGCTGGGACCTCCAGTTCCAGAACGAGGACCCGGACGCCTTCTACGACTGCTTCGCCTTCTGGACTCCGAACCGCGGCTTCGCGTACAGCGACGGCGTGGACGGCCGGTTCCCCGTGATCCGCACCACCGATGGCGAGACCTGGCAGGATATCGGTGACAACCTCCCGGCGGCGCAGGCGGGTGAGTTCGGATTTGCCTCGAGCGGGACCTGCACCGCGGCGCAGGGCGGCAAGCGCGGCTGGATCGGCACCGGCGGCCTGGGCGACGCGCGCGTCATCGCCACCACCGACGGCGGCGATACCTGGACCGCGTACTCGACGCCGATCGTGCAGGGCGCCCCGGAAGGGGCGTCGGGCATCTTTACGATCGACTTCCGCGACCCCCACCGCGGCATCCTTGCCGGCGGCGATCTGGTGCGCGAGACCGAGGTGCTCCCCAACGTCGCGCGCACCGACGATGGCGGGGCGACGTGGGAGCTTGCTACGCCCTTCCCCTTCGGCACCGTCTTCGGGCTGAGCTACGTGAGCAAGTCGGGCCTGCCCGCGGTGTTCGCTGTGGCCCGGGGCGGTGTCGCCTGGTCACCCGACGAGGGCGACACCTGGAACGAGCTGCCCGACTTCCTCGACTTCTGGGCCGTGTCGTTCGCGAACCAGCACGCCGGGTGGATGGTCGGGGGCGGGGGCCGGATCGTGAAGATCAGCTTCTGAAAACGTGTCATCTTCGAGTCGTTGACCAAGATCAGCGCACCGATGTAGCTGCGGTGAGTCACCGGGCGGCGGTGTGACGGCGGCGTGAGGTCGGCGGCATCAAAAGCCACGGGCCGGAAGCGGGGGATCGCTGCCGGCCCGTGGTGTTGTACGCAAGCTCGCCCTGGTGCTCGACCGCCCGAACCTGGACCACCACGCCGGTCAGCGTGAGCGATTCCCCGC